>CP048838.1:2516749-2831343 GCA_012317185.1 [Clostridium] innocuum
TCTGACTCATATTCATCACCTGTCTTTTCATAATACCATCAGTTTTTATTCTTTTAAATCATGTTCAATAAAAATGATATGTTCTATTATAGCATGGAATTGCTATATTAGTTGAATGTTCCCAATTTTTTTCAATGCTGCTTCCTTGGGATTTCACAATACAGCTTTCCTTAAACCTATATATTTTATACCTACGGTATGCTATGCATTCCTGATACCTGACGCTTATAGCAACAAAGAAATTCCAAACAAAAAAAGACCCATCCAAAGATGAGTCAGATTACCTGGCAGCGTGCTATCTTCACTGGAGCCAGTCCAGATATTGTCGCCGCTGATATGCTTAACTTCTGTGTTCGGGATGAGAACAGGTGTGTCCACATCGCTATCGCCACCAGATCACTTTGAGGTCTACCCCTCAAAACTGAATAACAGTTGACAGTTTCTTTTTGTACCATCTGGTACGTGTGATTAAGTCCTCGACCTATTAGTATCAGTCAACTCCATGTATCGCTACACTTCCATCTCTGACCTATCCACCTCGTCGTCTTCAAGGGGTCTTACTTCGTTTTACGAATGGGAGATCTCATCTTGGAGTAGGCTTCGCGCTTAGATGCTTTCAGCGCTTATCCCTTCCCTACTTAGCTACCCAGCTATGCTCCTGGCGGAACAACTGGTGCACCAGCGGTAGGTCCATCCCGGTCCTCTCGTACTAAGGACAGCTCTCCTCAGATCTCCAACGCCCACAACAGATAGGGACCGAACTGTCTCACGACGTTCTGAACCCAGCTCGCGTACCGCTTTAATGGGCGGACAGCCCAACCCTTGGAACCGAATTCAGCTCCAGGATGCGATGAGCCGACATCGAGGTGCCAAACCTCGCCGTCGATGTGAACTCTTGGGCGAGATCAGCCTGTTATCCCCAGGGTAGCTTTTATCCGTTGAGCGACGGCCCTTCCATTCGGCACCGCCGGATCACTAATCCCGACTTTCGTCCCTGTTCGACTTGTTTGTCTCACAGTCAAGCACGCTTCTGCATTTGCACTCGTCGATTGATTTCCATCCAATCTGAGCGTACCTTTGGGCGCCTCCGTTACTCTTTAGGAGGCGACCGCCCCAGTCAAACTGCCCACCTGACACGGTCCCTCACCCAGTTCATGGGTGCAGGTTAGAACTTCAATCAAACAAGAGTGGTATCCCAACAGCGGCTCCTCGTATACTGGCGTACACGTCTCACAGCCTCCCACCTATCCTGTACATCTTTGATCAAAATTCAATATCAGGCTACAGTAAAGCTCCATGGGGTCTTTCCGTCTAGTTGCGGGTAACCTGCATTTTCACAGGTACTAAGATTTCACCGAGTCTGCTGCCGAGACAGCGCCCAAATCGTTACGCCTTTCGTGCGGGTCAGAACTTACCTGACAAGGAATTTCGCTACCTTAGGACCGTTATAGTTACGGCCGCCGTTCACTGGGGCTTCAATTCATTGCTTCTCCTTGCGGATGACAAATCCTCTTAACCTTCCAGCACCGGGCAGGCGTCACCCCCTATACTTCGTCTTGCGACTTTGCAGAGAGCTGTGTTTTAGTTAAACAGTCGCTTGGGCCTCTTCACTGCGGCTCTCTTTTACAAGAGCACTCCTTATCGCTAACTTACGGAGTCATTTTGCCGAGTTCCTTGGCAACAGTTCTCTCGCTCACCTCAGGATTCTCTCCTTGCCCACCTGTGTCGGTTTTGGTACGGGCCGCTATGGAATTAATACTAGAAACTTTTCTTGGAAGCTGGCATCATGTGCTTCAGTACTTGCCCGAGGGCGTTCCCTTACCTATCACATCTTACATCCCGCTGACGCATTTCACTGTCAGCCTGCTATATGCTTCGACCACAATCCACTAAGTGGCTCACACTAGCCTTCTCCGTCATTCCTTCATTTCCATCGCGGGTACAGGAATATCTGCCTGTTTTCCATCCACTACGCCTTTCGGCCTCGCGTTAGGTCCCGACTTACCCAGGGCGGACGAACCTTCCCCTGGAATCCTTGGGCTATCGGTGTGTAGGATTCTCACCTACATCTCGCTACTCACACCGGCATTCTCTCTTCCATGCTCTCCACTGCTCCTTACGGTACAGCTTCTACGTGCATGCAACGCTCCCCCTACCACTTGCATTACTGCAAATCCGCAGCTTCGGTAGTATGCTTAGCCCCGGTACATTTTCGGCGCAGGGTCACTCGACTAGTGAGCTGTTACGCACTCTTTGAAGGATGGCTGCTTCTGAGCCAACCTCCTAGTTGTCTGTGCATCCCCACATCCTTTTCCACTTAGCATACATTTTGGGACCTTAACTGGCGGTCTGGGCTGTTTCCCTTTTGACCATGGACCTTATCACCCACAGTCTGACTGCCGAGTATGTCACCATGGCATTCGGAGTTTGATTATACTCAGTACCCCGGGATGGGGCCATCGTACATTCAGTGCTCTACCTCCATGCGACTCTACCTCGACGCTAGCCCTAAAGCTATTTCGGGGAGAACCAGCTATATCCGTGTTCGATTGGAATTTCTCCCCTAGCCACAACTCATCCGCCAACTTTTCAACGGGGGTCGGTTCGGTCCTCCATTCAGTTTCACCTGAACTTCAACCTGGTCATGGCTAGATCACACGGTTTCGGGTCTACATCATCGTACTGCCGCCCTATTAAGACTCGCTTTCGCTTCGGCTCCGTATCTTCTACTTAACCTCGCACGATAACGTAACTCGCCGGTTCATTCTACAAAAGGCACGCCATCACCCTTTAACGGGCTCTGACTTCTTGTAAGCATACGGTTTCAGGTTCTATTTCACTCCGCTCCCGCGGTTCTTTTCACCTTTCCCTCACGGTACTGGTTCACTATCGGTCACTTGGGTATATTTAGCCTTGACGGATGGTCCCGCCTGCTTCCGACAAGATTTCTCGTGTCTCGCCGTACTCAGGATACCACTAGGCTTCACATCGCTTTCAGTTACGGGACTTGCACCCTCTCCGGTCGGCCTTTCAATGCCGTTCTCTTAGCCTTGCTCTTGCCATCTCGTGGTCCTACAACCCCCAGATCAAGATCTGGTTTGGGCTCCTCCGCGTTCGCTCGCCGCTACTTACGGAATCATTCTTATTTTCTTTTCCTCCGGATACTTAGATGTTTCAGTTCTCCGGGTACCTCCCTCATGAGCTATGTATTCACTCATGGGTGACAGCTCATTACTGCTGCCGGGTTTCCCCATTCGGATATCGACGGATCTTTGTGTACGTACCACTCCCCGTCGCGTTTCGCCGTTTGTTGCGTCCTTCTTCAGTTCCAAGTGCCTAGGCATCCACCGTACGCCCTTATTCACTTAATCACATTAAGTTCAAAGCGTTCATTTCTTTGCTTAGGTTTTTGCTTGAGTTTTCTGTTTTGTTTAACTTTCTACTCGTGAATATCTATGTTTGTTTACAACTTTCGTTATAGACCTTCATATGTCTTCTGTTATTCAGTTTTCAAAGATCGACTTCTTTTTCGTTTGGAAGATCAGTCTTCCAAAACTGAACAGGAAATGTTCGATAACTCTTCTTTTGTACTTTCTCCTTAGAAAGGAGGTGATCCATCCCCCACGTTCCCGTAGGGATACCTTGTTACGACTTAACCCCAGTCATCGGTCCTACCTTCGACGGCTCACTCCTTACGGTTATGCCACCGGCTTCGGGTATTACTGACTCCCATGGTTTGACGGGCGGTGTGTACAAGGCCCGAGAACGTATTCACCGCAGCATGCTGATCTGCGATTACTAGCGATTCCGACTTCATGAAGTCGAGTTGCAGACTTCAATCCGAACTGAGACGACCTTTATGAGATTCGCTTCTTGTCACCAAGTCGCTGCTCTTTGTGGTCGCCATTGTAGTACGTGTGTAGCCCAGGCCATAAGGGGCATGATGATTTGACGTCATCCCCACCTTCCTCCGGTTTGTCACCGGCAGTCTCGCATGAGTCCCCAACTTGATGCTGGTAACATGCGACAAGGGTTGCGCTCGTTGCGGGACTTAACCCAACATCTCACGACACGAGCTGACGACAACCATGCACCACCTGTGTGATCCATAATTATCCCCCTATCTCTAGGGTATTTGTTTCCATGTCAAGGCCTGGTAAGGTTCTTCGCGTTGCTTCGAATTAAACCACATACTCCACCGCTTGTGCGGGCCCCCGTCAATTCCTTTGAGTTTCACACTTGCGTGCATACTCCCCAGGCGGAGAACTTATTGCGTTAACTGCAGCACTGAATTCCTCCAACACTTAGTTCTCATCGTTTACGGCGTGGACTACTAGGGTATCTAATCCTATTTGCTCCCCACGCTTTCGTGCCTCAGTGTCAGTTACAGACCAGGCGACCGCCTTCGCCACTGGTGTTCCTCCATATATCTACGCATTTTACCGCTACACATGGAATTCCATCGCCCTCTTCTGCACTCCAGCATACCAGTTTCCATAGCTTACAATGGTTGAGCCATTGCCTTTTACTACAGACTTAGTACGCCACCTACGCACCCTTTACGCCCAATGATTCCGGATAACGCTTGCCACCTACGTATTACCGCGGCTGCTGGCACGTAGTTAGCCGTGGCTTTCTGGTAAGCTACCGTCACTCCCATAGCATTTCCTCTATGAGCCGTTCTTCACTTACAACAGAGCTTTACGATCCGAAGACCTTCTTCACTCACGCGGCATTGCTCGTTCAGGGTTTCCCCCATTGACGAAAATTCCCTACTGCTGCCTCCCGTAGGAGTTTGGGCCGTGTCTCAGTCCCAATGTGGCCGTTTACCCTCTCAGGCCGGCTACGCATCATCGCCTTGGTGGGCCGTTACCTCACCAACTAGCTAATGCGCCGCAGGTCCATCCATGTTCACGCCTTGATGGGCGCTTTAATATACTGAGCATGCGCTCTGTATACCTATCCGGTTTTAGCTACCGTTTCCAGCAGTTATCCCGGACACATGGGCAGGTTACCTACGTGTTACTCACCCGTTCGCCACTAAGTCTCTTTGGAAGCAAGCTTCCTTGAAACTTCGTTCGACTTGCATGTATTAGGCATGCCGCCAGCGTTCATCCTGAGCCAGGATCAAACTCTCCATTTGATTTAGCTCTAACGCATGACTTGCGTTTGAATTTCATTTTTGTTATCGTTATACCGAGAATATTGTTTTCTCAAATAATTGACGTTTCCTGTTCAGTTTTCAAAGACCGAAATTTCTATTTCGTTTGCCGCTGTACTCATCAGCGCTCGTATATAATACAACGAATCATACCCTGTGTCAACAGCTTTTTTTTATTTTTTTGACTTTTTTGTCATAAATCAGCAAACTGTGTCACAACGCCTTCGATACGCCGCATGCGACAGCTGATTATCATATACCGTACAAACCTTCCCCATCGCCTATAGGATGGCGGATCCAGTGGAATAAGATCACGGTTTCGTAAGATCCAGTCTACTTTTCATTCACACAGGCGTTCCTTACCTGTTTCATCCGAAATACCACTTCATCACATGCAGCAGGATCACAACGGTAAAATTCTATATCTTTGCCGACTCGTTCCACTGTATCCTGTCTCTGCACTACCTGCTCTTCATCTTGCTTCCATAATTTTTTAAAGAAATCTTTTACCCTCATAGTATCTCTCTTTCCTCTATGTTTTACTGCATCCGTATTCTATATATAGAAGTATACCATACACAAGGCAATACCTATGGTAAAATCAGCTTCTTCCCCAATCTTGTAGTAGATTTTCACAGTTCCCTTTCCCTCTTTTGATGACATAATAAAAGGGCTCCTATACGATTGCTTAATATCCTATAAGAAACCCTTCTATATATCAGAATTGCAGGAAAGCTCTTTGGCATTCATTCCCTCTAACGGTTTATGCTTCCTTTTCCTCCAGTTGTGTTTGCTGCTTTGCTTCTTCCACATGTTCTTCATCCATGTTACGAAACAGCTTTTTGAAGAAGAGCACGAACATCGTTACCGTAGTCAGAACGGCCAGTATATCCGCGATCGGCTCTGCCAGAAATACTGCCATAACCTTATCCTCTATAAACATCGGAAGGATATAAATCAGCGGGATCAAAACGATAATTTTACGAAACATCGCAAGAAATGCTGAGGTTTTTGCGTTGCCAAGGGCAATAAAGGTTTGCTGACAGGCAATCTGTGCGCCAAACAGCAGGCAACCTCCCATATAAATGCGCAAAGCCCACACGGTAATTTCTGTTAGAGCGGGATCACTGGTAAATATCGCCGCAAACATATTCGGCACCACCATGGCAAGCAGCCAGAGTACAGCAGAGTAGGTCAGACAGCTGATCAGCAAAAGACGAAAGGCCTTTTTCACACGATAGGCATTGTTTGCTCCGTAGTTATAGCTGATAATCGGCTGTGCTCCCTGGGTAAAGCCGGATAGTGGCAGCATGGCAAACTGCATAACACTCGATAGTATCGTCATAGCACCGACTGCAAGGTCTCCCCCATACTTCAAGAGGGAAGAGTTAAAGCACAATACGAGAATACTTTCCGTTGATTGCATTATGAAGGGTGCCACACCTAAGGCAAGCGAGGGTAACAGCACCTTTGCTTTTATACGGAAATTGCTCATGCGCAGCTTCAATATCGTCTGCTTTCCCATCAGAAAGCGCATGACCCAAACGGAAGAAATACCCTGTGATATAACCGTGGCGAGCGCAGCACCCTGCACTCCCATATCGAAAACAAAAATCAGTATCGGATCCAAAATGATATTGGTGATTGCTCCGATTACAACGGTCAGCATACTGATTCTGCTGAAGCCCTGCGCGGATATAAAGGCGTTCATCCCAAGCGTAAGCTGGACGAAAATCGTGCCGGCAGCATATATGATCATATAGGACTGTGCATAGCCGATCGTATTCTCACTTGCTCCAAACATATAAAGCAGTGGTGTATGAAAACCGATGACAGCTATGGTAAGCACCAGAGCGGTGATGATCAGGGCACAGCAGCAGTTTCCGAGAATCTTCTCCGCCCCCTTGATATCCTGCTGCCCCATCAGAATAGAAGCACGTGGTGCTCCCCCCATTGCGACAAGTGCCGCAAAGGCGGATATAATCATGATAATAGGAAAGCTGATTCCGACACCTGTCAGGGCCGTTGCACCCACTTCCGGTATATGACCGATATACATACGGTCTACCATATTGTACAGAGCGTTAACCAGCTGTGATAAAATAGCCGGTACTGCCAGCATAAAAAATAATCTGCCAATGCTTTCCTTTCCCAAATCCACTTCTTTTGACATCTTCATTCATCATTCCTCCAATGTATGTTCGTTTGTTTCTATAATATTTTCGATATTCGCATTGATGCGATCAAAGGTCTGTAGGACGATATTTATATGCTCCTGTGGGATCCCCTTCAGAATGTGAGCTTCCACCTCGCTGCGTTTTTTCAAAAGCACCTGAATGACCTCCTGTGCCGCTTCTGTCAGAAACAGGTGCTGTATACGCCGGTCACTATTGTCTGTTTCTATGTATACATATCCCTTTAGCAGCAGGGATTCAATCCCTCTGGCAACCAGCCCCTTGGATATACCAAGAAATGCACTCAGCTCCTTTGCCGTATTGATTGTACGATTGTTGGATAGGAAAATCAGAATATCCACTTCGCTGGGAGAGAGCTGGTAATGCTTCAGCTCAGGCGCACTTATTCTGGCATAAACCTTACGAAAAGCCGCACAACGCTTTACAAGTGTTTCCAGATTGGTATGTTTGAGCATGTCATCACCTCCATTAGTTTACTTGTAAACGATTATAGTATATCATGTTTTCACGAACTTGCAAGCAGCAATATAGAAAATGGTTGACAGCAGCAATATAGAATATACATTGCCAAAGGCATGCTGTATTGATTCTTTACAGCTGATATAGTCCACTACCTTATCAATGCGAAGAAAGAAAATTCATAAATGAAAGGAACCACTGGCGAAGCGGCTGGAAAAGTTTGCTTCGCAGCAATCTCTTCCCGGATTCCATAAGCAGAAACAATCCCTAGCGCCTTTCAACAGAAAATATGTTGAGTTAAAAGCAGCGCATAATCCAAATGCGGACCTCTTGAATGCTAGCTGCTTCTTTTAAGACTGCTTTTATTTAACGGGGCGGTAATTGCCTGTATGATATATTTATTTCCTATTAGACGATACGCCGATTTTGCATATTGCAGGATACTGCCGAAAAGACATAGGCAGGTGTTGTGATATTTGCTTAGAAAGTTAAAAGCAAACCCCGACAGCACCATCCTGGAAACGGATAGAGGTTTATAACAGCCAAAGAATAAAGTGTGAAACAAAACAATTATGCAATATCTGCGCCCGCACAGCGAAATGCAGGGGAAATGGAAAAAGATATGAAATATTTCGATCCTATTCTAAAGGGCATTGAATATCTAAACGGATAGTCAGGACATGTTTTCCTAATTTTGCTGTTCTATCCCGGAATAACAAAAGGGCCTCAGCTTCCATTGGATATCATCCAACAGAATAAGAGTCCCATTCATTTTATAAGCAGATCACAGCTTTACGCAGGTAAGCGTACTGATACAGGAGGTAACCTTTTCTATGCACTGTACGCTTATTTTTCCAGCAGCCCCTCCTGTACCAGAAATTCGTGTGCAACCTCTGCCGGCTCACGTTTTTTTACATCCACCTCATAATTCAGCTTTCGCATCCCTTCGCTGCTCAGATGCTTGCTAAGCTCATTGATCACCCCAACTGCATCCGGATACTCCGTAAGCAGATGATCGCTTACCATAGGTACCCCATAGTATGGAAGAAAATACTGTTTATCATCCTCCAGCACGACCAGATCATAATAGTCGATCAGTCCGTCCGTGGAATATGCATCAATCACATCACTTTCTTTATTGGCCAGAGCTACATAGCGTGTCGCTCCATCCATTGCAATATTATCCTGAAAGTTCATGTTCGGATATTTGCTTTTGATGCCTGGCAGCGCCTCTTTACGATTATTGAATGCCAGGGTTGGTGTGATGGTAAGACGATCGGATACCTTTTCCAGATCACTGACTGTCTTTAAATTGTATTTCTCTGCTGTATCCTTGCGCACAGTAAAGGTATAGGTATCGTTAAACGGCGTCTGATCCAGCAGTGTAAGATTATATTGTTCTTTGATTTTTTCTTTCGCAATGCGATACACCTCATCTGCATTGCTGTTTGATTTCATTTTTAAAATATCGCCATATAATGTTCCGGTATAATCAACATACATGTCAATCTGACCGTTTTGCAGTGCGCTGAAGCATATCTGTACCCCGCCAAGAGAAAGATCTCTTTGTACCTTGTAGTCCGTTTTCGCTTCTATCATATCGGCATACATGTTGCCGAGAATCAGCTGTTCACTCATATCGGAGCTCCCGATATGCAAAGCGTCCTTACTCACGCCCTTCATAAGTCTGCCCCCAACAGAAGCCATCAGCAGGCAAAGACACAGCAGCGATACGATAAGTTTTGTTGATTTGCGTACAGGTCGATTGGTCTGTAAATTTCCAATCGTCAGTCCTTCCGGAACAACCACACGCTCCAGGATTCCCATAAAGGAATCAATAACCAGCGCCAGAATACAGGCAGGAACTGCACCGGCCAGAATCTGCATATTGTTGGATGTTCGGATACCAGAATATACAAGGTAGCCAAGACCTCCTGCTCCGATAAAGGCCGCAATCGTCATCAGTCCGACAGCTGTAACAGCAGAAATCCGTACACCCGCCATAATAATTGGCAATGCCATGGGAATTTGTACCTTTATAAGAATCTGCGCTCTTGTCATACCGATACCCTTAGCCGCCTCCAGTGTCTGATCCGGTATGCTTTGAATACCGGTATACGTATTTTTAATAATTGGCAGAAGCGAATACAGAATAACCATAAAGATGGCGGGCTTGGAGCCGATTCCAAGGAACGGGATTGCAAACCCAAGCAAGGCAAGGCTCGGTATGGCCTGAACGATATTGGCAATTCCCAGAACCGGCTTTGTCAGCTTTTTGAGATAGGAAATTAAAATCCCAAGAGGAACACCAATCGCAATGGCAAGAATCACAGATAACAGCGTAAGCTCCACATGCTCCCAGCTCAACGATAAAATCTGTCCCTGGATGGATTGTACATATTCGAGAAATTCACTCATGCCTGTTCACCTTCTTCCAGATCAAACTGCTTGGAGAAGGTTGTCACCAGAGAGCTTCTGGTAATCAGTCCACGCAGCTTTCCCTGCTCATCCAATACAGGAACATTGTAAAAGTCATGCTGTCTTGTCTGCTGCATAACATCCACAAGGTTATCATCCTCCTGAGCACAGTATGCAGGATTGACCATAATATCACGCACCAGCAGGTGATTGTCCCGCGGCTGTCTGCGAATCATTTTGGCCGTGATCATTCCCTGCAGCATCTGGCTGTGATCAACCACCATCAGCGTATCCACCTTGTTGTAACGCATGTATTCATAGGCACGTACCAGAGAAACACCCGGATAGGTTGTAATGACACGCTTAATCATGATATCACTGGCACGAATCAGCTCCGGCGAATCCCAGATGCGGTTTTTACCGACAAAGCTGCTGACAAATTCGTTAACCGGATGCTTTAGAATTTCCTCAGGTGTATCGAATTGCACAATGTTTCCATCATGCATAATGCAGATACGATCTGCAATTTTAATTGCCTCATCCATATCATGTGTTACGAATACGATCGTTTTTCTCACGTTTTCCTGAATCTGTAAAAGCTGATCCTGCAGTGATGATCGCGTAATCGGGTCCAGTGCGGAAAACGGCTCATCCATCAGGATGATATCCGGATCAAGAGCAAAGGCTCTGGCCACACCGACTCTTTGCTGCTGACCGCCGCTGAGCTCCTGCGGATAGCGTTGGGAAAATTCGGCATAGTCCAGTCCGACCATTTCCATCAGCTCCCTGGTCCTTGCCCTGCGCTGTGCCTGCTCCACATGCTCCAGCTTTGCAATCACCTCCATATTATCCTCTATATTCATATGCGGAAACAAGCCTGTCTGCTGGATGACATATCCCATATTTCTTCGCAGACGAATCACATCCTCATTTCGAATATCACTGCCATTCAAAAGTATCTGACCTTTCGAGGGAGCGATCAAACGATTGATCATTTTCAGGGACGTTGTCTTCCCGCAGCCGCTGGGGCCGATCAGTACAACAAATTCCCCGTCGTGAATCTCCATATTGATATCATGAAGAACCTCCTGATTTTTAAAAGTTTTGGAAACATGCTGAAATTCCAACATCTATATTCCTCCTCTCTTTCCCAAATAGAAAAAACTGTCTGTCGACAGCGTACCGGCGACGTAAGATGAAAGGCGATTTCTGCGTCCCCATCCTTTTTCACCATGTGTAGTTATAAGTATAACACAGTTTAAAAAAAATGTAAAATCCATGGTAAAAAGCAAAGGTTTTTTTCATTTTATTTCAGTCACAGCAATTCTTACATTATCTGCAGGAGCTCACCATTATCCTATGTTTTTCATAAAAAAAGGATTGCAATTCCTAAATAAATACGCTATAATAACAAAGCAATCGCCCGAGTGGTGAAACTGGTAGACGCAACGGACTCAAAATCCGTCGGTAGCAATACCATGCCGGTTCGAGTCCGGCCTCGGGCACCAGTAAACCAGACAACAGATACATCGTATCTGTTTTTTTTTATTTATAAGAATTCCGATTCCATTTTCAATTGATCCGCATTGTACACACCGGCTTATGCGATGGCACAGTCATTGTCTGCTGTTTCAAGCTTCATATATATACCCGCCAGCTTTTTTTGCAAATCATTCCTAAAAAAAGAAAACCATCACAGCAATCAATGAGAGATATATCCTTATTCATCGATTGTGTTGAAGGTTTTTTTATACCTGCTGCTATGCCTTATGCAGACAATGCGTGCTTACTGATTCAGGAATAGCGCTTACTTTTCCACCTGCTTCATGACTGCCGCCTTCTGCTGCTCATCGATCATATTTTCACGAATCATTGCATTCAGTACCTGAATCTGCCGATTTCTGGCTGCGGATTCATGATTACTCAGCTGATAATTTGCAGGAGATTGTGGAAGACCTGCCAAAAGCGTTGCCTCATCCAGCGTCAGATCTTTTGGTTCCTTATGAAAATATCCCTCACTTGCCGCCTTGATTCCGATATAATTATCTCCGTAATTGATCACGTTGACATACAGCTCCAATATTTCTTTTTTGCTCAGTTCCCTTTCAAGATCGTATGCGGTAAAAATCTCACTGACCTTGCGCAGATAGGACGGCTGATAGGTGTAATACATATTTTTTGCCAGCTGCTGCGTGATGGTGCTCCCTCCTCCGCGAATCTGCCCCGCCAGCACATTCTGGTACAGCGCTCTGGCCATGGAACGGTACTCCACCCCATGATGCTCATAAAAGCGCCGGTCCTCGATTGCAACCGTTGCCTGCAGCAGCTCCTCGCTGATTTCATCATACGTTACATAGGACTTTTTATGTTTAATTTCCTCTACCTTTTCACTGATGCTGACCTCATTGGTAGCCTTGACATAATTTACAAAGCCAAGTCCTACAAACAGTGTGAGAGCAATCAAAACGATCAGCAGCAAAATCAGGAACAGTTTTCTTATAATCTTCACTTTATCACCATACTCATTATAGCATACTTATTCCCCTGTGAAGCTAACTTACAGATTCGTTATAAAATCGTCAGGAAACAGAAAGATTCTTCAAAATCAGAATACAAGAAACAAGATAAAATAAAACACGGTCATCACCGTGTATTATCTGTTTGCGTTCACTGACTTCATTATCTGTTTAATCTGAGCCTCAGATGGTTTTCTTCCCATTTGTAAAAACATCGCACGAATCATTTTCTCGTTGATAGGCGGGTTTTCTCTAAGTTCTTTCTCGAATTTCTTTTTTGTGAAATAGAAACCGAGGAATCCCCCAATTGCCAATCCTACAAGGGTAAATAACACAGAGCTTAAAAAATCCATATGTAATCCTCCTTACAATAAGCATATTTTACTATTTTTATGGAGATTTTACAATAGTTTTCGCCCTATTTATCCACTTCTTGGACCAGAAGGCAGCGATATTTTCTTTTCAGCAGCTGATAAAACGGATTCGTGCAATCCTCCATGCATGCCGCTCCCTCCCGTATGTACACCACATATACCCGGGATTTCAAAAAATGATCATAGCTGAGACAGTCCTTTCTGCACTCGATTTCCTTTTGAAAGAAAGCCTCCGCACTCTCTTGCAGGGACTGCATTTCTATCGGAATCTGGATTCTGCTTCTTTGCTGCTCATCCATCCCTTCCAGCAATGCCTGTATGTTCCCACTCTGCTTCATGATATCATAAAAGGCAGGCTGAATCGCATAACACAATTTCATAGATTATCACCCGCTTACATTGTACATCGCCCATTTGTGTGAGATTTGTAGAATTTTGTGGAACGGATTGCTTTTATGGCAGAAACCGCTGCAGCTTGAAGGTGCGGATTCTGGCCGATCAGACACAGCGAAAAACTGGTATACAGCATAAAAAGCCTTCAACGTTAAAAGGCAGGAATCGGGTTACGAATGTCCCGATTCCCACCTCATCATTCTTTATCTGTGTAAATCAATATCCGAGAAATCATATTTCTCAAGGGTAGATGCAATCGTCTTATCCTTGATTGCCAAATTTTCCTTGGTCATGCGTGCTTTCGCTTTCGGCATATTTTCTATAGTCGCCGGTCCGCAGATACAGCCGCCCTGACATGCCATACCCTCCAGAATGTCTGCCTGAAACCGATTCACCTTCATCATGAGCAGCGCTTTTTTGCAGGCATCGCTTCCATCTGCATATTCCGCTGTTACCGCCTCATCATTATTCTCCTTTAAAGCAACGGCAACCGCCTTGGATACACCACCGCCGACAGAGAAGAATCGTCCATAGGCAGAAGCGGTATCCTCTTCCTTCGCAGGAACATTTTCCGGAGAGATATGCCTGGATACAAACATTGCGCCAAGCTCTTCGAAGGTGATACAGAAATCAACCTCACTGTCCTGAACCTCCTGCTTTTTCGCAACACATGGTCCCACGAATACGACCTTGCAATTCGGGTGATGCTTTTTCAGATAGCGCGTTGTCGCAACCATTGGGCTTACCATATGTGAAACACTGCTTTCATATACCGTCGGGAAATGCTGCTTCGCCATGTTTACGAAGGCAGGGCAGCAGGAGGTAGTGATTTTCTTTCCCTCTGCCTTGTGCTTTTTTGCATCTTCCTTTTCATACCATGCCACAGCATCCGCTCCAATAGCCGCTTCGTATACGTCGCTAAAGCCCAGCTCACGCATTGCCTGCATGATCTGCGGCAGCGTTGCGCTGTCAAACTGCCCCTGAATAGCAGGAGCAAACACCGCATAAACCTCTTCTTTTTTCTTCAGCAGCTCGATAACATCCAGCATCCAGGACATATCCTCAATTGCGCCAAACGGACATTTCGCCTGACAGGCACCACAATTTATACATTTTGCCTCATCGATTTTCGCCAGTCCGTCTTCTCCCATACGGATCGCATCGACCGGACAGCTTTTCATGCAGGGACGCTGTGTTTCAACGATGGCATTGAACGGACATGCATTTTTGCAGGCCCCGCATTCCTTACATTTATCATAATCGATAAAAGCGTGATCCTCCCCCATATGAATCGCATCAAATTTACATGCAGACAGGCAGGCCTTTGCCATACACTTCCGGCAATTATCCGTCACCTGTATTTTATGGATGCTGCAGCCGTCACATGCTGCTTCAATCACGCGTACAATCTGACGCTTGTTGTCATTCTCCACCGGTACCGGCGGCTTACCAAGCGCCATTCGCGTCCGCTGGCGTATGATTTCTTTTTCCTTATAAATACAGCAGCGGAATTCTGCATGTTTCCCCGGAATCAACAGATTCGCTACCTCATCACAGACGTCATCATTCAGTTTTCCATCAAACGCACGCTTGCTGACCTCTCTCAGTACGTCGAATTTAAACTGTCTGGCTTCGTGATCAAATAATGACATAATATCCTCCTCTATGCACGAGCAGTATAAACAGCTTGTGCTTTTTTTAACATGATAATTATATCACAAAGCGTACGTATAAAAAAAGCGGTAAATCGTAAAAATTTACAGCTTTTTATGTATTTATACTTTTTTTCTGCAGATATCCTGCTGCTTCTCTTTCTTCTTTCGTCCCGGCTTATATTCAATATATAGAATGGAGGAGAAAATCAGACAGGCTCCGAGTATCATCGGAGGACTCATTACCTCCCCCAGCAGCAGGAAGGAGAAGATGGAAGCAAACAGCGCCTCCATGGACAGGATCAGGGATGCGCTGTTGGCAGTTGTAAATTTCTGCGCAAAGGTCTGCAGCAGATAGGCAAGCAGAGTTGACACAAAAATCAGATAGGCCACATTTCCTGCCGCATGCCAGTTAAAGGAGGTCGGCGGCTGTTCCAGCGTCAATGCACATATCGTGGAAATAACGCCGGCTGTCATCATTTGCAAAGCGGTCATGCACACCGTATCCACATGGGCAGAGTAGCGTTCCAGCGCAATGATATGCAATGCGAAGAACAAGGCGCAGATAAGGGACAGCATATCGCCGAAGCCCAGCATGAGTGCATCCTTTTTCAACGTCAGCAGTGCAATGCCCACAATGCACAGCAATGAAGCAATCAGCTCCTTGCGGGAGGGACGCCGATGCCAAAGCAGCCAGAGCAGATAGGGTACAAACACCACATTGGTAGCGGTCAGAAATGCATTCTTACTCGGCGTTGAATACTTCAAGCCAAAGGTTTGAAAGGCAAACGCCAGAAACAGAAATATCCCTGTCACGATTCCATGTCCAATCGTTGCACGATCCAGCCTGCGCAGCTTTTTCCAGCAGATCAGCAATGGAAAAACAGCAGCCCCTACAAAACGTATCATCATGATATAAAATGGAGACAACGCATCCAGCGCTCCGTCGGTAGCGATGAAACCGCCTCCCCAGACAACGGTAACAACCACCAGTATCATATTTGCGTATATTTTTTTCATAATTCACCTCATTGGTCAACATCATACCACAGCCTTTTCGCTGCCGCAAGTATTCTTTATCAGGAAATATAAGCTTTTTTTCGTATCCTTTTTACAGTCGAAGCACCCGTCCCATGCAAGCAAAAAAAGGATTGCTATTTCTCTATCTCCATATTATAATAATACCCATGAGAAATCAGTCTCGTTTTTTTATACAATTTAAGAGAGAGGAAGCGTTTGTATGAGATTACTGGAAGAATACATAAAAAAATACGGCAATGCTCTGAATGAGGATGTTTTAAAGGTGGATGCTTTTTTGAACCATCAAATTGATGCACAGCTGATGATGGAGCTGGCAAAGGATTTCAAAGAGCATTTCAAGGATAAGCACATCACCAAAATTGCGACAATTGAGACAAGTGGTATCGCACCCGCAGTCATGCTCGGTTACCTGCTGCAGGTTCCCGTTGTCTATTTCAAAAAGGATACCTCCCGGATCATGAAGGACGATCTGTATACCTGTCAGATCCATTCCTTTACCAAAAACAAGGATTATGATATCATCTGCAGTAAGAAATATTTGTCCGCTGATGACCATGTCCTGTTTCTGGATGATTTCATGGCGAATGGTGAGGCATGTCTTGGCGGGATCGAAATACTGAAGCAGGCAAACGCTTTTATCGAGGGCATAGGAATCGTAATTGAGAAAGCCTTTCAGCGGGGGCGCCTGAAGGTAGAGGCGCAGGGGTATCCGGTGTATTCTCAGGCACGCATCGCTTCCCTTTCACAGGGAACGATTACATTCGTTTCCGAAGAGTACGAGGTTGCATAGGCGAATATTATACATAATCCGGACACTGTCCGGTTTTTTTCTGCTTTTGGTATGCCCCACACCCCTGTACATAGTGATTGCGAGACTGTATCTTTTTATTGAAGCTGCACACGCCCCCCTCTGCCGCGCCCTCGCTTATTTCACCGCTGAAATATCCTAAGGATTTTTCAATCTGCAAAGGATGCAATACTTCAATAAAAAAGGAAGACTGCACAGCGATTTCCTAATCGCATACACTCTTCCCTTCTACATATATGAAAGCATACACAGCAGAACTGCCTGTTCGACTGCATCAATCCTCTGCTTTTCTGACCTCCAGCTTTTTCACGACACTCACAAGAAGCGGTATCATCACCAGCTGCAGCACAATGCCGGGTATCGCAGTAACAAAGGCGGCAGTTAAAAATATCTGCATGGTATATGCCTTGTGTGCCATGCTCAGCAGCACCAGGTTGGCAAGTCCGCTGACTGCCCTTCCTGCCAGCATCGTGATAATTAAAGAAGGATACAGCGGCAGCTTTTTAGTCATCCATCCGCTCAAAAAGCCATACGTCGACAGCTCCAAACACATGGCAATTCCGGTCGGCATGAGCGGCGGCATGCCGGTTAATGCACTCGACAGCAGCGGTGTCAGCATGCCAACCAGAGCGCCATAGGCGGGGCCGCACACAAATCCGCACAGCAATACCGGTATATGCATCGGCAGAAAAACTGTGCCTGCCTGCGGTCCAAAGGAATGAAAGGCAAAGGGCAGTACAAGCCCCAGTGCCAGAAAGAATGCTGACAGTGTCAGCTGTTTGACCTGATTACTCATAAAATCCCCCTATTTTGTTACGGCAGAAAACATATCTTCATAGATTTTTTTCAGCTCCTGCGTTTCCTTCTCTGTCATTTTCCGTTCATGCGCATCATGACCATCCACCGTACCAATGTGTCCGGAAACAGCCTTTCCATCCTTTACGACCACGACAAAGGGCACGTAAAGCTGATACTCACCTTGATCATCCTTTTCCATAAACTGCTTTGTATAAGAAATCATCTCCAGCTTCTGCTTTGGTGTATAGAGAAGCTCCTTCTTGTCATCTCTTGTTCGTATGTATAAGATATGCTGCTTATCTGCCTTCGCGACTTCATTCATCACAGGCAGTGCCTCCACACACCACGGACAGCTTGGATATCCGAAATACAGGATTGCACTTTCCTTTTTCTGAAATACGGAAAGAGCCTCCTGCATATCCGAATCTACAAACTGATTTTTTGTTTCCCTGAAATCCTTATATCCGCTCATATCCGCACTTTCGTCAATTCCGCAGGCACTGCTTTTATCTGTTTCATCTGAGCAGTAGGCATCCTTTTTATTCGGTTCTGACTTATCTGCCTCCGTATTTGCACTGCATGCGCATAACAGGCTGACCATGAGCAGCAGAACGATTTTTTTCATAAAATCACCTCATTTGTCTGTGTTGATTATACCATACCTGTCTGTAAAATCACATAAAAACCATATAAAATATATCATCAGGAAAAGAACCGACTCCCTATCCAGTCAGTGGGATACTGTAAATTTCCTTCAGCTCATATCAAGCACAGAGGTAATGTCGTTTTTACTGAACAGTATTATGTATTGCTTTTCACCATATGTTCCAGCGTATCGAAGGGGAAAAGAAAACGGACAGCTTCACCATCCGTTTCTTTCCATCAGTCCTTCAGCAGTGTAACAAGAACCGCCTTTTGCGCATGCAGACGATTTTCCGCTTCGTCGAAGATTTCATCCGCATGAGCTTCAAATACCTTCTCTGTAATTTCCTCTTCCCGATGTGCAGGCAGGCAGTGCAGTACCATGGCATCCGCTTTTGCCACAGCCATGCATGCATCATTGATCTGATAGATGCCCTCAAAGATCTTCCTGCGCTGAGCAGCCTCCTGCTCTTCCCCCATGCTCGCCCACACATCCGTCACCAGTACATCCGCATCCTTCGCGGCCTCCAGCACATTCTGGGTCAGTGTGAAGCGTCCGCTGGCCTGTGCACGCTTCGTGATTTCCTCATCCGGCAGATATTCCAGCGGGCAGGCACATGCCACCTCCATGCCGGCGAGAATTCCACCGTTGATCAGGGAATTCGCCATATTATTTCCGGCACCGATAAAGCACATTTTCAAACCCGTAAGAGTACCCTTGTGTTCCCGAATCGTCTGTAGATCTGCCAGCACCTGACAGGGATGCACATAGTCTGTCAGACCATTGATAATAGGAATGCTTCCATATTCCGCAAGCTCCTCTACATCGGAATGCTTGTACGTGCGAATCATAATGCCGTCCAGATAGCGGGACAGCACACGTGCCGTATCCTTGATTGGCTCTCCGCGTCCCAGCTGCATATCATTGGCATTCAGATACAGTGCAGTGCCACCCAGCTGTGCCATTCCCGTTTCAAAGGAAACACGGGTTCTGGTGGATGATTTGGTAAAAATCATACCAAGCGTTTTATTTCGCAGGTATGGCGTAAACACACCCTTTTTCACTTCTTTTTTCAGACTGTCTGCCAAATCCAGCAGATCATACAGCTCTTCCTTTGTCAAATCTGCAAGTGTCAGTAAATGCTTCATCGTCTTCCTCCTTACGCAATCTGCGTCAGTACAGCTTCCATAACATCCATCGCTTCCTTCAGCTCCTCCAGTGTGATGGTAAGCGGAGGCAGCAAGCGGAGCTTGTCCTTGGCCGTTAAAAGCAATACGCCCTTTTCAATGCATGCAGCCACAACATCCCTGGCTGTAACACCATCCAGAACCACACCACGCATGAGTCCCAGACCATTGACCTGTACGACATGCGGCATTTTGCTCAGTCGCTGCTCTACATAAGCACCCTTTTTTTGAACAGCGTTCAGAAACGCTTCATCCATGCGCTTTAATACAACACATGCACCGGCACAGGCAATGGGATTGCCACCGAACGTTGTACCATGATCGCCGGGATGAAAGGTGTCGGATACCTTTTCCGACAACAGGACACCACCAATCGGAAGACCGTTCCCCAGCCCCTTTGCTGTAGTAACGATATCCGGATGAATCCCATACTGTTCATATGCATACAGGGTACCGCAACGCCCGATACCGGTCTGCACCTCATCCACGATCAGCAGGATGTCCCGCTCTCTGCACAGCTCTGCCACCGCGCTCACAAACGCCGGCTCCAGTGGAAGTACACCGCCTTCTCCCTGAATCATCTCCAGCATGACAGCACAGGTACGCTTGCTGACTTTGCTTTTCAAATCCGCAATATCATTGGCAACCGCATGTACAAATCCGGGTGTAAAGGGATCAAAATGCTGGTGGAAATGATCCTGTCCGGTTGCACTCAACGCCGTAATGGTTCGTCCGTGAAAGGAATTCACCAGCGTGATGATTTCATGCCGTCCAAAGCCATAATGATCACTGGAATATTTTCTGGCAACCTTGATTGCACCTTCATTCGCCTCTGCTCCGGAATTCGCAAAAAACATATTGGTAAAGCCGCATCGCTCACACAGCAGCTCTGCCACATCACTGTCCGGCTGTGAATAATACAGATTGGACACATGCGGAAGCGTGGCCGCCTGGCTCGCAACAGCCTGTACCCATGCATCATCCGCATAGCCAAGTGCATTTACACCGATACCGGCTGTCAGATCCAGATATTCCTTTTCATTTTCATCATATACCCGACAGCCCTTGCCATGCGTCAGCACAACATCAAAGCGTGCATACGTGTGGGCGATATAGCGCTGATCATTCTCTTTTATACCCATATTCTCACTCCTCTACCAGGGTTCCGATGCCTTCTTCACTAAACATTTCAATCAGGATGGAATGCGGAACCCGTCCATCGATAATCACCGCCCGCTGCACAGAGCCCTGTACAGCTGTCACCAGACAGTCCACCTTGGGAATCATCCCGCCGCTGATGACACCATCCTTTTTCAATTCCTCAATTTCGGATAACGTCGCTCTTGGAATCAGCGAGCCTTCATCCTCAGGATTTCGTAAAAGCCCCGGTATATCGCTAACCAGAATCATATTTTCCGCATGCAGCTTAGCCGCAATACTGGCCGCTGCCGTATCTGCATTGATGTTATAGGCATGTCCTGCCGCGTCACAGCCGACACTGGCCACCACCGGAATATAGCCCTTTTCAATGATATCCAGAATCAGCTCCTCATGAATCTCCTCGATTTCACCGACAAAGCCGAGATCGCCCTCATCCACCGTATACTGCCTTGCCTGAATACAATTGGCATCCATTCCGCTGATGCCGACCGCTCTGGCACCCTTCTGGTTGATCAGGGACACCAGATCCTTATTCGTTTTTCCAGCCAGCACCATCTGTACAACATCCATTGTTTCCTCATCTGTATAGCGTAGTCCTGCGACAAAGCGTGACTGCTTACCAACCTTATGCAGCATACCGTTGATTTCCGGCCCTCCGCCGTGCACCAGCACGACATGCACACCGATTTCCGACAGCAATACAATATCCGTCATGACATTTTGCTTCAGCGTTTCATTTTTCATGGCGTTTCCGCCGTATTTAATGACAACGATTTTTCCGTTATACTTCTGTATATACGGAAGTGCCTTGGACAATATGGTCGCTTTCTGTATGGCATCTATTTTCAATGTACTCACATCTCCCTTATCCTATGTTCGATAGTCTCCATTGATTTTCACATAATCATACGTCAGGTCACAGCCCCATGCCGTAGCCTGTGCACTCCCCTGCTTCATATCAATCAGAATATCAATTTCACTCTCACTTAAAATACAAAGTGCCTCTTCCTCATCAAAGCCGCAGCCTGCGCCATCCTTACATACCAGCATACGGCCTGCCTTACTGGCTAGCGTGACATCCACCTTATGAATATCAAAATCCCCCTCTGCATATCCGATGGCACACAGGATACGCCCCCAGTTGGCATCACGTCCGAACATGGCAGCCTTGAACAAAGAGCTTGTGACAACGGATTTTGCAATCGCTTTCGCTGTTTTCGTATCCTTGGCAGAGGCTACCCTGCAGGTCAGCAGCTTGGTAGCTCCTTCCCCGTCCTTGGCGATATTTCGACTGATTTCCACACAGATTTCCATCAGTGCCTGCTTAAAGGCTTCATAATCCTCATTACGCTCACAGATTTCCGGATTCTTTGCCAGACCATTCGCAAGAATACTCAGCATGTCATTCGTTGAGGTATCCCCATCGACACTGACCATATTAAAGGTGTCTGCGACTACCTCATGCACAACGGCATCCAGCAGCTCGGCAGAAATCGCCACATCAGTTGTGAGGAATGCCAGCATCGTTGCCATGTTGGGGTGAATCATACCGCTCCCCTTGGCCATACCGCCGATATGACATACCCTGCCCTGCAGCGTAAAGGTCACTGCGAATTGTTTCTTAAAGGTGTCTGTGGTCATGATTCCCTCACAGGCATCGCTTCCGCCCTTCACATCCAGTGCAGAAACCAGCTCCTGCATGTGCTTTTCAAACGGTGTAATGCTCAGCGGCTCACCAATGACTCCGGTAGAAGCAACGATGATATCCTCTGCGTTTAGATTCAGCTCCTGTGCGCAAAGCTCACACATGCGATTTGCGATTTCCTCTCCATTGGCGTTGCAGGTATTTGCATTGCCGGAATTGCAGATGATCGCCTGGGCATGACCGTCCTGCAGATGCCGCTTTGTAACAGCGATCGGTGCTCCCTTCACCTTGTTTAATGTATATGTGCTGGCAGCCGTACACATGACACTGCTGTAAATCAGAGCCAGATCCTTTTTCGAGCGGTTCCTGCGTATCCCGCAGTGAATTCCAGCAGCCTGAAAGCCCACAGGTGCACAAATACCGTTTTCCATCCAAGTAACCATAATCAATTTCCTTTCCCTAGAAGGAGGCAGGCACATACATCAGCCCGCTGTCCTCCTTACAGTCGAACAGAATGTTCATATTCTGTATGGCCTGTCCGGCAGCACCCTTCACCATATTATCGATGGCCGATACCAGAATCAGGCGGTTATTGCGAGCATCCATATGCAGGGATACATCGCAGAAATTCGAATACTTAATATATTTCAAATCCGCACAGCTGCCCAGAGGCAGTACGCGGACAAAGGGTTCGTCCTGATAGAACAGCCGATACATCGACCAAAGCTCCTCCAGAATTGCTTCATCCGTCAAATCCACATAAATCGTGGAAATGATACCGCGGTTAATGGGCAACAGATGCGGTGTAAAGGTAATGCTGGCTTTACTGTGGCACAGCTCGGACAGAGTCTGTTCAATTTCCGGTGTATGGCGGTGTGCCGCAACCTTATACGGAGCAAAGGCTTCGTTGCAGCGCGGGAAATGTGTGTTATCACTCAGTCCCTTGCCTGCCCCGGTTGTCCCCGACTTCGCATCGATGATGATATGCTGCTCATTGACCAGCCCCAGCTTCATGAGTGGTGCAAGTGCCAGCGCGATGCTGGTTGGATAACAGCCCGGATTTCCAATGATATCCGCCCCTTTGATTTGCGCACGATACAGCTCCGGCAAGCCGTATACAGCCAATTCATGGAGCTCACTGTCATGATAATCCAGTTTGTACCATTCCCTGTAATCCTGCTCATCACGCAGACGGAAATCCGCTCCCAGATCAATGAATTTCACATGAGCATCATAGCATTTGCGTGCCAGCGGCTCACTGAGTCCGTGCGGCAGGGATGCAAATACGATATCCGATGCTGCAATCACCGTGTCCTCATCGCTGAACACCATATCACAGAGCTGGTAAAAGCCCGGATATAATTCACTGATAGGCTTTCCGGTATAGCTTTTGGAGCTGATTGCCGTCAGCTCGGCATATGGATGCATCAGCAGCAGCCGCACAAGTTCTGCACCGGCATAGCCGCTGGCTCCAATGACCCCCGCTTTAATCAATTTCATCTGCATCCATCTCCTTTTGTATCGCTTTCACATGTTCAATATGTGCGGCAACGATTTCCGGAGCCGGTCCGCCGATGACCTTTCGCTGTTTCACACAGGTCTCCAGAGAAATCGCTCCATAGATGTCTTCTTCAAACTGATCACTGAAGCTTTTATACTCATCCAGTGTCAGTGTTTCCAATGTTTTTTCCTGTTCCTGTGCATAGCTTACCAGTCTGCCCAAGACCCGGTAGGCGTCCCGAAATGCCATGCCCTTCTTCGTCAGATAATCGGCGCAGTCGGTCGCATTGATAAAGCCCCTGGCGGCTGCATTACGCATATTATCCTTGCGAATTGCAGCGCTTTTGAGCATCGGTGTAAAGGTGGTCAGACACAGCTGCACTGTATGCAGAGCATCAAAAACTGCCTCCTTATCCTCCTGCATATCCTTATTATAGGCAAGCGGAAGTCCCTTCATCATCGTCAGCAGCGTCTGTAAATCGCCATAGACCCGTCCGGTTTTTCCACGAATCAGCTCTGCCACATCCGGATTCTTCTTCTGCGGCATAATGCTGCTTCCTGTCGCAAAGGCATCGTCCAGCTCCATAAATTTAAATTCCCAGGAGCACCACAGAATCACCTCTTCCGCAAAACGGGACAGATGCATCATAACCATAGAAAGATCGGATGCTATTTCTATACAGAAGTCGCGATCACTGACACCGTCCAGAGAATTCATGCTGATGCTGTCAAAGTGAAGCTGCTCCTTTACAAATTCCCGGTCAATCGGATAGGTGGTAGCTGCCAGAGCACCGCTTCCCAGCGGGAGTGTGCGAATACGCTTCTGTGCCTCCTGCAATCGCTGAAGGTCGCGTAAAAACATCTCCGCATAGGCCATCAGATGATGTGCAAAGGTGATGGGCTGCGCACGCTGCAGATGCGTGTAGCCCGGCATGATGGTTTCCGTATGCTCCTGTGCCTTTTCACACAGGACCGTAAGCAGCTCCTGCAGCTTGTCACATACCGTACGTACCTCATCACTGCAATACATACGGGTATCCAGTGCCACCTGATCATTACGGGAGCGCGCTGTATGCAATCGCTTTCCCGCATCCCCAATCCGTTTTGTAAGCTCCTGCTCCATGAACATATGAATATCCTCGGCTGAGGGATCAATCAAAAGCGCGCCGCTCTCAATATCTCTTTGAATCGCTTCCAGCCCCTGCGCGATGGCAGCACCGTCTGCTTTTGAAATAATTCCCTGCTTTGCAAGCATGGCCGCATGCGCCATGGAGCCTTTTATATCCTGTGTAACCATAAGATGGTCAATGGAAATACTGGAGTTGAAATCATTCAGCCGCTGATCCGCTTCCTTCTTGAATCGTGCATCCCATAAATTCATATGCTCTCATCCTCTCTTTTCCTTGTATGCCAGAAGGCAGTGCAGTCTAAATGCCGCAGCATTTCAACAGACTCCCCTTCTTATCTATATTTATTTCTTCCTTTTTTCATCCATGATCGCCTTTACCTTGATTGGCAGCCCATACAGATTGATAAAGCCTGCGGAATCATTTTGATCATAGGAATCATCCTCACCAAAGCTTGCAATCTGCTCGGAATATAAGGTATATGGCGAGGAAATGCTGGCCGGTGTAAGATTTCCCTTATACAGCTTGATTTTCACCTCACCACTCACGGTTTCACTTGTCTTATCGACAAAGGCACTCAATGCTTCACGAAGCGGAGTGAACCATTGTCCGTTGTAGAGAATTTCACCGAATTTAATTCCTACCCCCTGCTTGTAATGCATGGTTTCCTTATCCAGACAGATGGATTCCAGCCACTGATGCGCCTTATATAAAATGGTTCCGCCCGGTGTTTCATAAACACCACGGCTCTTCATTCCCACCAGACGGTTTTCTACCATATCAATGATACCGATGCCGTTGGCACCGCCAATCTCATTCAGCTTTGTTACCATTGCCTGACCGCCCAGCTTTTCACCGTTTAATGCTGTCGGAATCCCCTTCTCAAAGGTCAGAGTGATATAAGTCGGTGTATCCGGAGCCTGTTCCGGGGTCACTCCCATCTCCAGTATGTCATCATACTGCGGCTCATTCATCGGATCCTCCAGATCCAGCCCCTCATGGCTTAAATGCCACAGATTTTTATCCTTGGAATAATTGGTTTCTCTTGAAATCTTTAACGGAATGTTATGCGCTTCTGCATAATCAATTTCATCATCTCTGGATTTCAGCTCCCATGTTCTCCATGGCGCTATAATCGGCATATCCGGTGCAAACGCCTTGATTGCCAGCTCGAAGCGTACCTGATCATTCCCCTTACCGGTACAGCCGTGACAAATAGCGTCAGCTCCCTCCTGTTTCGCGATTTCCACCAGCTTCTGTCCAATCAGCGGACGTGCAAAGGCTGTTCCCAGCAGATATACATCCTCATAAATGGCATTGGCTTTTAAACAGGGATAGATATAATCCTCCACAAATTCATCCTTCAAATCCAGAATATACAGCTTGCTGGCACCGGTCTTGATCGCTTTTTCCTCAAGTCCATCCAGCTCTGTTCCCTGTCCTACATCCGCAGAAACCGCAACGACCTCACAGTTATTGTAATTTTCCTTCAGCCACGGGATGATAATGGAGGTATCCAGCCCGCCGGAATATGCAAGTATTACCTTCTTAATGTCTTTTGTTTCCATGTTCTTCTCCTCTTCTTTCTGTTATTCTTTCTCTACGTTCATTGTAACACGTTTTCAGCCCTTCTCGTCGTTTTCATCGTCGTTTCATCATATTTTTCATATCCTCACCTCATGTACAAAAAAAACGCCGTTCGATATACTCGAAAGACGCTTGCACGCGGTACCACTTCCGTTGCTCTGTCTGAGACAGAACCCCTTGTTTCATAACGCAGAAAGATCGCGTCCCATGATACTTGATTCCCACAGGCTCTAGCAGGTGCGCTTCCCCATACGTTTCACAACAGCCTTCCACCATCGCTGTCTCGCTTTTGATTCCGGTATGACTACTCTCCTGCATCATCGATTTGTTGAATACATCATACTACTGTGAAAACTCAATGTCAACCTTTAATTTCATAATTTTACATTTCGCTATCATTTCTTTCAATTTTATTACAAAATAAACTTATTTCTTTCATTTCATATCATTTCAAGCAAGACTGCTTTGACAATCCCTGCGGAATACAGTAGAATTTAACCATACATATGAAATAACCGTCAGGAGGGAATTTTATGAACTTCATCTTTATTTCTCCGCACTTTCCGGAAAGCTACTGGCTGTTCTGTCAGGGACTGAAGAACAACGGTGTCAATGTGCTGGCGATTGCGGACACTCCGTACAACTCGTTAAGCACCAATCTGAAGAATTCCATCAATGACTTCTATCAGGTTTCCAGTCTTGAAAACTACGATGAAATGCTACGGGCAGTTGCCTGGTTCACCTATAAGCATGGAAAAATTGACTGGATCGAATCAAACAATGAATACTGGCTTCGTCAGGATGCAGCGCTGCGCAGAGATTTCCATGTTGAAACCGGATTCCCCTGCGAAGCGCTTGACAACTGTCAGAGCAAGCATCGCATGAAGGAGTTTTTCGCGGCTGCCGGATTGAAAACCGCCCGCTGGCAGCTGGCAACCAATCTGGAGGATGCACAGAAATTTACAGAGCTTGTCGGATATCCGATTGTAATCAAGCCGGATATCGGTGTAGGTGCCAGTGATACGCACAAAATCAAAAACGGGGATGAGCTGCGCACTGCCTTTGCTCATGGCTTTAAGGAAGCTATGATTATGGAGGAATACATAAACGGGAGCTGTTTTTCCTTTGACGGTATTACAAACAGTAAAAAGGAGCTGCTGTTTGTGACCTCTCATCAGTACACGGATAGTATTATGGATGCTGTCAATGAACAGAAAAATATCGGCTGTTATTCCTATAAGGATATTCCTGCCGATATCATGGAGGCCGGTACCCGCAGTGTGGAAGCCTTTGATACACGCAGCAGATTCTTCCATTTTGAATTTTTCCGTCTGCTGGAGGATCAGCCGGTTGGTAAAAAAGGCGATATCATCGGCCTTGAGGTCAATATGCGCCCGCCTGGCGGCTTCCTGCCGGATATGATCAACTATGCCAATGACAGCAATGTCTATCAGCTGTGGGCAGACATGATCGTTCATGACACGATCCATTACCAGCAGGTGCGCAAGTATTCCTCCGGCTTCATCGGAAGAAGAGACCGCCTGCACTATGCACATACAACGCAGGATATTCAGGACACCTATCGCGATAGTATTCTGATGATTCGCCGTCTTCCTGCGGCCCTTGCCACTGCTATGGGGGATGAGGTGATTGTGGCACGCTTTAAAACCGAGGAGGAAATCCTTGATTTCTTCCGCTATGTACAGGAATAAAAAACCGATAAAGCAGGATACCCCTTTTATGAAAAAGGTCATAAAAAGAGATTTCTTAAATGATGAGCTTCATTTTTGAAACCTCTTTTTCTATTATCCATACATAATCTGGATGACACAGTGTTCTTTTATTATCTCAAAGGCCTGTAGTCCTATAATGCGGCACGCAGCACAGCCTCCACCTTTTCCTTTGTCGGTACACCCTCCAGCAGCTTAACACCATCCACGAAATAGGTTGGAACATACCAGTAATCCAGAGAATCCGCAAGCTTCTTCTGTTCCTGTTCCTCAATCGCCTCTATGTTTACACCCCGCAGCTCAGGATAGCTGTCCTGCAATTCCTTTACCATTGCGAATGCCGCTTTGCAATGCGGACATCCCTTCAAATACATCATACGTACATGCTTCATGAACATCATCTCCTTTATATTACTATAGCACAGCATGCCCAAAAACCACAGAAATATGCCTACAGCAGCATTGTCAGCGCCAGCAAAAGCTGTGCAGTGTAGTACAGACTCAGATTCCATCGTGTCATGCGCGTTGTGTTGCGATTGCCAAACAGCATAAATGCCAGAATCAAATCGCTCAATACAAAGCACAGGGATGCAATATTCAGGATGCCACCATACAGCATGCCATCCTGCAAATGCCACAGAGCGCACGCTTCCATAAATAAAATAACAGCAGCATACACCGTACTCGGAAGACGCATCTCCTGGAAATCTACCTGTTTTTTCTTCAGAACTGCAATCACGAGCAATGCCAGCAGAATTGAACATATTGCGACCAGAATCCCCGCTTTCACCGGCATGACAAAAAGTGCAGCTACATACGCGAGATGCCCGAACAGGAAAAAAAGCAATCCACCCAGAAAGAAGAGGTTCTTCCTTTTTGGATAGCAAAACGGCAGAGCCAGCAAAACATCCCCAATCGCTCCCGATACAAGTCCTATCAGCATCCATTCACCATAGCGCCTGTCAACACATGCTGCAAATGCGCAGAAGCCGACGAGCAGAAAACAGAAGGAGGAAGCACTTTTCCAGCACAGGGATGTAAATGCGGAGGAATGCTCCTTAAAAATATAATACACAACAACGAAAAGAAACAGCAGACATGCAATTTTGATCATAGCCTCGCTCCCCTTTCTATCCCAATTATAACAAACCCAACATCATCTGACATCATTTTTGTGCTATAATACTGACCATGAGGTGATGGTATGATTGAGAAACGAGATATTTATATCCCCTGCTTTCAGGATATGAGAATGCTGCATATCTATCTGCCGGAGGATTATGAGAAGGAAACAAGACATTACCCTGTCCTGTATATGTTTGACGGGCACAACCTGTTTTATGATGAGGATGCGACATTTGGCAGAAGCTGGGGGTTAAAGCGATGGCTGGATGAGCATACGATGCCTCTCATCGTTGTCGGTGTGGAATGCAACCACGAGGGAAATCGCCGGCTGGAGGAATTTTCTCCCTATGATTTCAGTGATGCGACGGTTGGCTTTATTCACGGACAGGGGAAAGAGCTGATGGAGTGGATGAGCAGCGACCTCAAGCGGTGGATCGATCATGCCTATCGAACATTGCCAGGAAAACACCACACAGCCATCGGTGGAAGCTCTATGGGTGGTTTGATGGCACTGTATGCGGTTGTCCATCACTGTGATATTTACAGTAAGGCGGCAGTCCTCTCCCCTTTCATTTATCGTTTAAAGGATGAGCTTCTAACTGAAATTTGGGCCTGTCCCAAGCTGCGTTCCCATAAAATTTATATCTCATGGGGGAGTGATGAATTTCGCAGCAAGCAGCAGCTGGCGCTTGCCAGTGGCAGAATACTCGAGCTGATGCGCTGTCTTGAGGAGAAGGAGGCAAAGGTATATCCCAACCTCGTTTTCAAGGGACGGCATAATGAGGAAAGCTGGGAACAGGAACTGGATACCGTCCTGACATGGCTGTTTACCGAATAAAAAAGCGGACATTTGAAATCCGCTTTTTCTGTATTCACAGCAGAATATTCGCAATCACCAAAACGAGCATAATCAAGAGGAGCACAGCCAGCAGAATCAGAAAATCTCTGCGATACCGGTTCCAATATGCCTGCATATCATTTCCGTATGCGATATCCTTCTGCAGCCGCTCTCTGACAGCCTTTGTCATCACGATTTTCTTACGTCCTGACATTGCCGTCCCCTCCTTTCTCTATCTATATCATACCATAGGATATGCGGATGTACATACTTCTGGAATAATCAGATGAGTTTTGGGAAAGGTTGTCCGCATACTACTCCGTCAGGGAAATATAATAGGGTACGATATTCACATATGCTCCATCGCTCTGCAAAAAGCCGCCCGGAATCGTGCCCAGAGAATGAAATCCCAGACTCTCATACAAATGCCGTGCGGAAGTATTGCTCTCTACGACTGCGTTAAATTGCAGAATGCGAAAGCCTAAACTTCTTGCGGTCTTCATACAGTCCAGCACCAGCGCTTTGCCGATATGCTTTCCTCTTTGCTTCTGATCCACAGCAAAGCTGGCATTGCATATATGTCCGCACCGGCCGACATTATTCGGATGCAGGATATACAGCCCCACCACAGTATCCTCATCGATGCAGACACGCGTTTTGCTCTGCGAGGAAAAAAAGACATCGCCGCTTTGCTCATCCAGCTGCTCCAGCTGAGGAAAAGCATTTCCCTGGGCGACTACAGCATTCCATATGCGACACATCTGTGACAGATCATTCACTTGATAATCCCGCAGCATCGCTATTCTCCATTGATGATCAGCTCCCTGGTTGTTCGCTTGGGAACATGATGCACATCCTGTGCATCCCGGTAATATGTCGTATCTCCCTGTACATTTACATCCTCAAGTACAATCGTTTCGTCCGGTTTTCCAATAGCCACAACCAGCAGCGGCACGAGATTTTCGCTCAGCTTCAGCACCTCATGCAGGGCATTCTTTTGAAAGCTGCCGATCATACAGCCGCCAAGCCCCAACTCAGCAGCACGCAGCAGCATCGTCTGAGCGACAATACCGACATCCTTCTGATAAGCCTCCAGTGCAGTTGAAATGGCAGTATCCTGACAGATTACAATAAAGGCTCTGGGACAATGTCCCTCATACGGCACCTCTTTCTTTAGGGCTTTTGCCCACGCGGTTAAGGGCTGAATCTGATTCGTCTTTTCCCTCTCACATGCCAGATAGTATTTCAGCGCCTGTTTATTAACGCTTGACGGTGTTAGTCTGGCATGCTCTACCAGATCGATCAGCTCCTCCCTGGTAACCGCTCTTGTTTCAACATATCCCCGATAGCTTCGGTTTTTCAATAACAGATCCTTCAGCATAAAGATCCCTCCTCGTATCCATTATAGCACTGCACATGCACATCTCATAGCTCCTGATTATAGATTTTTGAAACCTGCTTCCTGTTGCGGATAATCAGCAGGAAGATAGCAAGCATCGAAAACGAAGCAAACAGCAGTGCCGTCAACGGGTAGGATACGTATTGTGCAATTACACCTGCGCTGAATCTGGAAGCCATCATAATGAGGGCAACCAGCACCTGAAACAACGCATTCACCCTTGCCCGCATGTGAGAGGGCAAATAGTTTTGTGTACTGGCCTCCCGTATATTCAGGGAATTGATACCCAGAAAGCCGCAGGTAAACCGATTGACAACCATAAGCGGATAAGGAAGAAACAGGAAAACCATATCCAGGGATTCATAAACCGCATAGACACTGACAGCAACCCGGTAGCGTTTCTTCGCCGGAATATGCAGGACATAATGCATCAGACCGCCAGCCATGCGTCCAATGGTATCCGCTGTTGTCAGAAACGCATACATCGTCGTTGTGAGAATGGGAGATGATTGAAACATCGCCATGGTTACCAGATTGATCCCCTCTGCCGAAGCATTGGTTACCGCCATGTAGCCGTAAATGGAACGGATACCCTTTTCTTTTTTCAAATAACGAAAGCCATCCATCAAATCTGCTTTATATTTCTGCAAGGTAAACACCCGCTTTCCGATTGTTTCCTGATAGCGTATGCGCGCTTCAAACAGAGCTGCTGTCAGCAGCAGAATTCCCTCCATCGCACAGATCCAGGCAATCCCCAGATGTACATACAGCAGGGATGCAACCGGTGTGAATAACGCTGTCACACTGGGATAAATCAAGGAGGATACGGAATAGCCCTTCTGCGCAAAGCCCTTGGGAATCAGATCAGGATACAGGGAGGAATATGCCAGAGAATAAATGGCTCCAAAGGATGCGGTAAGCAGGGAAAATATCAGATAGCCCGCATAAGAAAATTCCTGCATAAGCAGAAAGGCGGCAAACAGCAGATACAGAATGCCATTTCCACTATCCAGCATAGCAATCAAGCGCTTTCTGCAGCAGCCATCGACCAGCGGTGCTGCCAGAATGGGAATCAGAACCGTCGGCATCAGGGATATCGCAGTGAAAATTCCGGTCATAAGGGTTGATGAGGTATGGTCGAATACCACAAGCGACAGTGCAAAGCTCATAGCGGTAGAACCGATTGCACTGATCAGTGTCCCCAGTGTTATAATTATAAAATCATGTGACCATAGGGTCTTTTTCATAGGTATCATCTCCTGCGTTTAGTATACCGTATGATACGAATATAAAAAATACCCTATATTTGGGAAAATAGTGTCCAAATATCAGGGTTAAGCCATCATAAATTAGCTTGCTCAGGAAAATTTCGTTTCCTCCATCAGCTTCATGACCTCCTTGTACCTGCGCTTCTTCTTTAACGCAGCAATGAGGTAGGACAGATGAAACTGACAGAAGCCATGGAAATAACGGGAAGTGTCACAGAGCGTATACAGGCAGTCGATATAGACCTCTGCATCCACGGCAGTTCCATAGCGGTATCTTACAAACTGCACGATTTCCCTGCGACCGTCAGCCTCATGTGAATCCAGCTGCCTCTCCATCTCCTGTACATAGCGAAGTCCCTCCTTTTTCTGATTCAGCTGTTCATATAAAAGCGCCAGCTTATGACAGCATAGAAAGGTGTCATCCAGTATCTGATAGGCCTTTAAAAGCAGTGGCAGCGCCTTTTGAAAATCACCCCACTGCTGATATGTGGATCCGATATTATACCACACATGGGCCTGCATCTGCTTGTTTTTGCTGCTGCGGCAAAGATGCTCACAGCGTTCGTAATACATCAGCATGACACCTTCTGCATGCATAGCGGAATAGCAGTTTGCAATATGCATGGACGCATCGATCATACAGGGCAGAAAGCCTTGCTCACATGCAAGGTCATAGGCCTTCAGATGGTGATGCAGCGCCTGAGAATAGTCCCCCATAAGCGCATACACATCTCCCTTCATCTGATATAAAATACTCCACCCTCCATATTTTTGTGCTTCCTGCAGCTGGGCAAGTATCGCTGAAAGAGTTTGTTCCTCCCTGCTTTGAAGTGCCTGTCCCGCACATAGAAAATGATATAAGAACCGCTGTGCATCCTGCATATATGGAAGAAAAACAGACGCAGAGGCCAGCGGCTTATCCGCATGCTCCTTCGTATACAGTGCTTTGATGAGTAGCGCATCAACACAGAGGGGAGAGTTCAAAAGGTTCTCCATCTGCTTTTCCAGCTCATACGCTTCGCGTTGTTCTCCATAAAACCAAGCTGACGCCAGCTCCTGAAGCTTTTCCTTCCAAACAGCAAGCCATTCTTCATTTTCCTGAAACACGATTCCCAGCCTGTGAAACAACGCCTGATAAATTTCATCCGCAGCCTGTACCTTCCCCTGCTCCAGCTTACTGAGATAAGAAACTGCACAAATGCCACGACACAGACCCTCCTGAGAATAATTCCTCTGCAGCCGATGACAGCGCACTAGGAAGCCTCGTAAATCCATAGAATCACCTCATATCCATGCAAAATATTGTAACACATTCCAGTTTTTTCACTTCACAGAAAACAGCAGCCTGCTTTACCTCCTTAATTGCGGTATCCATAACAATGGGAAATCACATCCTATCTGCCTTCAGTCCCTGAGTTTATCCTGGAACATCACTACCTTCTTCATGTTTCCTGCAGGTACTGTCCCAGTACTCCTATACATGGAGTATATCCCTCATTCAATACTTACAAAAGGATGCTATGCGCTTGCCTCTTCTTTACAGCAATCAGAAATATGACATATTTTAAAAAGCATGCTATTCGGCTGTTTATTCACAAAGCAACATATCCTAGACTTCTGTCTTTCCTGGTTATAGGATAGCGCAGAATGTAGAAGTTTACAACGTTTTTCTTGCATGATACAAGGAAATTCTCTATAATTGAGCCAGAGATAAAGGAGGCTGCCTATGTTTGATCGTTCCATTCATTCGTATTCTGTTCTGTCTGATAGCAGAAGAATCATCGCCATTAGTGATATTCATGGCAATCTTCCGGTATTTAAAAAGCTGTTACGTAAAATCGCCTTTGATCCGGAAAAGGATGCGCTGTTTCTCGTTGGCGATCTATTGGAGAAGGGACCCTATAATCTGGAAACACTGTATTATATCATGGAGCTTTCCAGACACCCGCACGTACATCCCATGATTGGAAACTGTGATGTGGTATGCCGCAATGTGCTCTATGATACCCGTCTGGAATTTCTGCAGAACATCCTGTTGAATCGTCCAAACAGCATTCTGCATGAAATGGCACAGCGCGTCGGTCAGCGCATAGACAAAGAGACAGATATGGCTGCTCTCAGCAGGGAGCTGCGAAAAGTATTTCTCAGGGAATTGACCTTTATCGACAGGCTTCCCCATGTGATTGAAACCGAACGCTTTATCTTTGCCCACGCAGGCATACGGGATGAGAAAACCTATGGCCGTGATATGCGTGATATTATGGTACAGGATCTGTTTATGAAGGAGGCCGGCAGCTTTCATAAATACATTGTTGTCGGGCACCTTCCGGTTAGCGAATATCGGAAGGATATCTGCTGCTTCAATCCCATCATTGACACACGCCGCCATATCATATCCATCGACGGAGGAAATGAAGTGAAGTCAGCTGGACAACTGAATGCATTGATCTATGAGCAGGGCAGATTTCAATTCGCATGCAGTGATGATCTGAAAAAAGCACGGATAACAAGAGATATTCTCCCTGTTAACAGGACGCCCTTTTTTATCACCTGGCATGAAGGACAGGTACATATGCTGCACGATGAAGGTGCATGCTGCCTTTGCCGGCATGAAGCCAGCGGCAAAGTAATGCACATCGCAAAGGAATTTTTATTTTACAAAGGTAAGGAGCTGCACGCCTGTGACTTCACCAATTACCAGATACCGGCAAGATGCGGAGATCTCGTAAAAATTGTTTCTCAAACAAGGAATGCTGTATTAGTGAAAAAGCAGGGTCTGATGGGGTGGATTCCAGCAGATGCATTAGCTTTGGAAAGCTGAATCGGCAGCTGCAGTGCAATGCTATGCTATGAAGAGAAACATCAAGCGAACAGGCAAATAAATAAAGCATACCGCAGTCTTCAAATCTTAAAAATAAGATCAAAAGGATTTCATTTTGCTTTTCTTCGCTTACAGATTTATAAAAATCATAAAAAAAGAAATACAGTTCCTAATAAAATTCAGGATTTGTATTTCTTTTTTTCTATGTTACAGCTTTATCAATTCTCCGGCATCATGCAGGTATCTCGCTTCCACTGTTTATTTTCCTACCGCATAATCATGCAGCCATCCCATTTTTCTAGTACCTTAATCAAGGTGTTTTGTGATTACTTCTTATTTCTGTTTTTTCCTTCCGATTGCTTTTAAAAACACATTTCTATCTCTCAGATTCCTGTCCGCTTTCCCGCATCCGTTGAAGAAGACTGTTTAGATATTCAATAAATCGATCCACTTCCTTTTCCTCAGTTGCCCAGGATGTCACAAAGCGCATTGCCGTATGTTCTTCATCCATTGTTTCCCAGACCTGAAACGCATATTCCTTCTGCAGCTCTTCAATCAGCAGGTTGGGCAGGACTGGAAATATTTGATTTGTCGTTGTCTTTATAAGAAACGGCAGCCCAGATGCCTCCATGGCATCCTGCAGCTTCTGAGCCATCCGGTTTGCATGTGCTGCGGTTTCAATATAGCGGTTTCCTTCAAACAATGCCGCAAACTGTACACCCAGCAGCCACCCCTTGGCAAGCATGCCGCCTCGCTGTTTGATCATATAGCGGAAGTCTTTTTTCAATTTATCATTTACAATGATAACCGCCTCTCCGAAGAGAGCACCGTTCTTAGTCCCGCCAAGATAGAAAACGTCACAGTATGTACATAAATCGTTAAAGGATACATCATTGTCCTTTGCTGCCAGAGCAGCTCCCATGCGGGCACCGTCCATAAACAGATACAGACCGAATTCTCTGCAAACTTCCGCAATCTGCTTCAATTCCTCTTTGTGATAGATGGTACCGATTTCCGTTGCGTTCGAAATATAGACCATTGCCGGCTTTACCATATGCTCATCCTCATGGCTAAGTACCGCTTTACGGATTCCCTGCGGTGTGATTTTACCATCGACACCTTCAGCAATCAGCACCTTGTGACCGGTCGCTTCCACAGCACCTGTTTCGTGAACATTGATATGTCCGCTGTCCACAGCAATCACTGCCTCATACGGACGAAGAGCACCCGCAATCACCGTCAGATTGGCCTGGGTTCCGCCGACTAAAAAATGTATATCACAATCCTCACAGTGCAGCTTCGCCTTCAGCTGCCGCTTCGCCCGTTCGCAAAGCGCATCCTCACCATACCCGACATTCTGGCATTGATTCAGTTCCAGCAGGCGCTCCATGATAACAGGATGGGCCCCCTCACTATAATCATTACGAAAACTATACATATGCATTCCTCATTTCTTTTTCACTCTATCATTATAATACAGGCTGAAAGAAAAGGAAACGAAAAGGCGGCCGGAATCTCATCGTCCGTACCGCCCATCGTTTGCCCTGTATTGTCTGTGATTATTTCTACTACCATTGAGACTTCTACATGCTAATGCTACTCACTACAAGCTACCTTATCATTCCAACACAATGCTATGCCAGACAATACAATGGCTGAGTCAGCCTGAGAAGCAATCTCCTTGACCAATGGTCTCCACTGCCTCACCAGCATGAGCTCTATATCATCACTTTCATCAAGTGTGATAATCTTTAACCACCTTCATTATATAAAATACAGCAATAATGTAAAGTGTTTTGGAATTTTTAGCAGAAAAATGGAAAAAAAGGGAATTGCATCCCTTTTCTTTATTCGATTTATGCCTTTAATCCGATCAATTCATCACGGAACAGACGCTCATCCATAGTTTTCAGGTTATCAGCGACAGCAGGCTTGAATTCCATCTGTCCCAGAACATCCTTTTCCAGATCAACGCCAGGTGCGATTTCCGTTAATGTCAGCTTACCGTCCAGCAGCTCGAATACCGCACGCTCCGTAACGTACAGAACCTTCTGTCCTGTTTCGGTTGCGAAATCTGCAGAGAAGGTAATCTGTTCCACTTCCTGTTTGAACTTCTTGATTCTTCCCTCCTGCAGAATGTGCAGCTTACCGTCCTTGACCTCAACCTTGAGTCCGCCTGCAGTAAAGGTACCGCAGTACACAACGACCGGTGAAGTCTGTGTAATATTGATAAACCCGCCGCAGCCTGCAATTTTCGGTCCGAAACGGCTGACATTGATGTTACCGGAGCAGTCGCATTCCGCAAGTCCCAGGAATGCCTGATCCAGTCCGCCTCCGTCATAGAAGTCAAACTGATACGGCTGATCGATGATGGCATCCGGATTTGTACAGGTACCAAAAGCAGTTCCTGCATTCGGTACACCGCCGATTCCTCCAGCTTCCACCGTCAGCTTCAAGCCTGGAAGTCCCTCTTCATTTGCAACATTGGCAATTCCCTCCGGCATACCGATACCAAGATTGATAATAGCTGCAGGATCCAGCTCCATAGCCGCACGACGGCAGATGACCTTGCGCTCATTCAGCTTCATCGGTGCAATGGAATTTACTGGAACCTTCACTTCTCCGCTCAATGCAGGATCATACGGGTTCGCATATGTCTGCCAGTGATTTTCCGGGCGTGCAACAACGATACCATCCACATAAATTCCGGGTATTTTCACTTTTCTTGGATCCAGTGTACCGTTCTGTACCACCTTTTCCACCTGCAGCAACACGATACCACCGGAATTCTTCGCAGCCTGGGCTATGGAAAGAGAGTCCAGAGTAGCTGCTTCCTTTTCCATGGTAGCATTGCCGTCCTCATCACAATACGTGGCACGAATCAGCGCCACATTTAACGGGAAGGATTTATAGCGCAGCCACTCTTCCCCATCGATATGCATCAGCTCAACAAGATCTTCCTTGGAGCGTTCATTCATCTTCGCTCCTTCGATACGAGGATCGACGAACGTTTTCAGACCGACCTTTGTAATCGTACCCGGACGATGTCCGGCAATATCACGGAACATCAAAGAAATGGTACCAAGGGGAAGGTTGTAGCCTTCTACCTTGTTTTCAAAAACCAGCTTCTGCAGTTTTGGAATTAACCCCCAGTGACCACCAATGATACGCTTCAGCAATCCCTCATGTCCCAGCTTGTTCAGACCCAGACGGTCCGTTCCATCACCAATACCGGCAGAAAACATGATAGTCAAATCCTTCGGATGTCCGCTCTTGAGAAAGGATTCCTCGATGCCTACAGAAAATTCCTGAGGATGTCCGGATCCGATAAAACCGCCAATTCCGATAGCAGCGCCATCCGGAATCATGGAAACTGCCTGTTCAATACTTATTACTTTACTCAAATCGATTACCTCCTTTGTATTATCTCCTATTTCCAGTGTACCACAACTGAAAGCGTTTACGGAAATAATAAGCTCAAGAATTTACTTGCTTATTTGTTAGAGAATTTTTTATCCTTCGTTTTTTCCAGGAAGCAGGTCATACCATAGGTCTGATCTTCTGTCGCAAAACAATTGGAGAATTCTTCCACTTCGATTGCAATTCCACCTTCGATATCTGTCTGCAGCCCGTTGTTGATTGCTTTTTTACTGTATGCAACAGCGATTGGCGCATTCTTTGCGATACCGTTTGCCATCTTCATAACAACAGCCATCAGTTCTTCGGCAGGGACAACGTTATTTACCAGAGCGATGGCGTATGCACGCTCTGCTTTGATGTTTCTTGCTGTATAAATCATTTCCTTCGCAATGCCGGTACCGACAAGACGTGCCAGACGCTGTGTTCCACCAAAGCCCGGAGTGATTCCCAAGCCAACTTCCGGCTGTCCGAAGACTGCATTTTCACTTGCCACACGAATGTCGCAGCTCATTGCCAGCTCACAGCCACCACCTAATGCAAAACCGTTAACAGCAGCGATAACAGGGCAGCGGAAGGTTTCAATCTTACGGAATACCTCGTTACCGAATTTTCCATAAGCAGCAGCCTCTTCCACGCTCTTATCCTTCATTTCAGCGATATCTGCACCTGCAACAAAGGATTTCTCTCCTGCTCCGGTAAGTACCAGTGCATATACATCGTTGTTTGCCGCAACTTCATCCAGTGCCTGATTCAGCTCTGTTAAAACCTGTGTGCTTAATGCGTTCAGTGCTTTTGGACGGTTGATTGTGATGGTTGCTACATGTCCTTCATAGTTTACTAAAATTGTTTCCATTGTATTCATCTTCCTTTCCATTTTTAAAAAAGTGAATCCACAATTTCAATGGGTTTCATGTGAAATTACAGATTCACTCGTCATGTGTTGTATGCGTGAATTATTTAGAGTAGTCGTAGAACCCGATACCGGATTTCTGACCGAGCTTACCTCCGCGAACCATTTTGCGGATCAGCGTACAGCAGCGATATTTAGAGTCTTTTGTTTCATTGTAAAGAACATCCATGATAGCTTCCACGATATCCAGACCAATCAGATCACCCAGTGCCAGAGGTCCCATCGGATGGTTGGCACCCAGTTTCATAGCTGTATCGATATCTTCAACAGATGCAATTCCTTCCTGCAGAATGAAGGCAGCTTCGTTGATCATCGGAACCAGGATACGGTTTACAACAAATCCAGGACCTTCTGCAACTTCAACAGGAGTTTTTCCTAAGGATCTAGAGATTTCAATAATAGCTTCCTTTGTTTCAACAGGCGTGTTGATTCCGGAAATAACCTCAACCAGTTTCATACGGTCAGCAGGGTTGAAGAAGTGCATACCGATGACATTGTGTTTGATTCCGGTAGCGATTTCGGTAATGGATAAAGAAGATGTGTTAGAACCAAAGATACAGGAATCTTTACAGATTTCATCCAGTGTTGTGAACAGTTCTTTCTTAACTTCCATTTTTTCAAGAACAGCTTCCACGATCAGATCGCAGTCAGCCAGATCCTTGTATTCTCCAGCCTTCAGATTGCCTTTTACTTCTGCAGCCTTGTCAGCCGTCATTTTTTCTCTGGAAACCAGTTTGTCCAGTTTTTTAGCGATTTTGTCGATTCCGCCCTGTGCCCATTCAATCTTAATGTCACATACGGTTACATCGTACCCATTGGAAGCAAATGCATTTGCAATACCCTGGCCCATTGTTCCGGCACCAATTACACCAACTTTTTTCATGTTTATTATCTCCTTTACTATTTTTGTATACCAAGAGGGGTAGTTTCCCACCCTCTTGTATAAACGTATTTATTACCCCTTTTTCGCAGCGATGATTTCATCCTTAAGCAGAGGAAGGATTTCTTTTACATCACCGATGAAGCCCATGTTTGCAATGCTGAAGATTTCAGCCTGCGGGTCACGGTTGATCGCGATGATCATATCGGATTTTTCCATACCGGCAACATGCTGGCATGCTCCGGAAATACCACATGCGATGTACAGACTAGGACGAACGGTCTTACCGGTCTGTCCAACCTGAATTGCCTTGTCAGCAAATCCATCGTCAACTACGGCACGGGAAGCACACAGCTCTCCGCCCAGTTCTTCAGCAACTGCCTGTACCATATCCAGACAGTCTTCAGCACCACGACCTGCACCTACCAGGATGTCAGCCTTTGTGATGTCAACGCCTTCTACTACTTTAGCAATCACTTCTTTAACGATTACTTTTGGATCTGTATCTGTCCATTCTGGAGTAAATTCTACAACCTCTCCGGTTCTGGAAGCATCAACATCGTCCATTGAGAATACGTTTGGACGAATTGTTGCCATCTGCGGACGAGTATCCGGGCATACGATCGTACCAAACAGGTTACCGCCGAATGTAGGACGGGTAACCAGCAGCAGCGCTTCTCCGTCTTTTGCCTTTTCCTGATCGATTTCGATTTTGGTAGCATCTGCAGTCAGACCGGCATTCAAACGTGCAGCAACACGTGGTGCAAGGTCACGACCAAGTACCGTAGCTCCTGTCAGGAAGCTGTCCGGCTTGAAGCTGTTGATGACCTGTGTCAGGGCATCCGCATAGAACTGTGTGGAATATCCTTCCAGCAGCGCGTCATCCACAACGATTACCTTGTCGGCACCATGTGCAATTACGTCATTCGCCTTGTCTTTGATGTTGTGTCCAAGCAGTACACCGACAACCTGGAAGTTCATCTGAGGAATGGATGCAACCAGTTTTCTAGCTTCGGAAATCAGTTCGTATCCAACGTTGGCAACTTCGCCGTTTTTCTGTTCTACGAATACGTAAATGTCTTTATATCCTTCAAATTTAGCCATTGTTCCTTCTCCTCCTATTTCGTAATAATCTGCTTGTCTTTCAGTGTCTTTGCAATCAGTTTGGCAGCTTCTGCAGCTGGCAGATCGAATGTTTCTGTTTCAGCAGATACTTCTTTGGTGAATGTAGCGTGAACCTTAGTCGGAGAACCTGCAAGACCAACGATGCTCTCATCGATTCCCAGATCATCAAATGTCATAACGTTCACTTCTTTAGAGAAGGAGTCAACGATATCGTTACAGTTCATGTAACGTGGCTCGTTCATTCCACTTAAGGTTGTCAGAACACAAGGCAGCTTCGCCTCAATGATCTCTTCACTGTCTTCCAGTGATTTTCTAACAGTAACAGCAGTATCGCTAAGTTCAATAATGTCGTCTACGTAGGTAACCTGAGGGATTCCCAGACGTTCAGCAGTCTGCGGACCAACCTGTGCAGTATCCCCATCGATAGCCTGACGTCCTGCAATGATCAGGTCGTAGCCTGTTTTGTTCAATGCAGCAGCCAGTGTGCTGGAAGTTGCACATGTATCAGCACCAGCAAATTTGCGGTCTGTGATCAGGATACATTCGTCAACTCCACGAGCGTATAATTCTTTCAGCATTCCCGTAGCCTGAGGAGGTCCCATGGAAATGATAGTAACAGTTGCCCCGTATTTTTCTTTCAGCTGCAGTGCAGCTTCCACACCAGCCAGATCATCTGGATTGATGATACTAGGAACTCCGGCACGAATCAATGTACCAGTAACTTTGTCAACACGGATTTCAGTAGAATCCGGTACCTGTTTTACAAGAACGATAATTTTCATAATCTTCGTATCCTTTCTTTTCTCTCTGTATTACTTCAGCATTGCGCCACTGATAACCATGCGCTGTACTTCAGAAGTACCCTCATAGATTTCAGTGATCTTCGCATCACGGAACATTCTTTCAACCGGATAGTCACGAGTATAACCGTATCCACCCATCAGCTGAATTGCCTTGGTTGTAACTTCCATTGCAACCTCTGCTGCGAACAGTTTCGCCTTAGCAGCTTCGACAGAGTAAGGAAGACCTTTTTCTTTCTTCATTGCTGCATCGTATACCAGCCATCTGGCTGCATCTGTTTTCACCTGCATATCAGCCAGCTGGAACTGTGTGTTCTGGAATTTTGCAATGGAACGTCCGAACTGCTTACGAGCTTTTACATAAGGAACGGTTTCATCAATTGCACCCTGTGCAATACCAAGTGCCTGCGCAGCGATACCGATACGTCCGCCATCCAGTGTCATCATGGCAATCTTGAAGCCTTTGCCTTCCTGTCCGAGCAGGTGGTCCTTGCTTAAACGCACGTTGTTGAAGATCAGCTCACTGGTTGCACTACCGCGGATACCCAGCTTCTTTTCATGCTGACCAACAGTGAATCCCGGCATTCCCTTCTCTACGATAAATGCAGAGATACCATGAGTTCCCTTTGTCTTGTCAGTCATTGCAAAGATTACATAAACATCTGCTTCCCCAGCGTTGGTAATGAAGATTTTTGTACCGTTCAGGATGTAATCGTCACCGTCTTTTACAGCCGTTGTCTGCTGTCCGGCAGCATCTGTACCGGCATTTGGCTCTGTTAAGCCGAATGCAGCCAGCTTCTTGCCTGTACATAAGTCAGGCAGATATTTGTTTTTCTGTTCTTCTGTTCCGAAGTGTTCGATTGGCCATGTTCCAAGAGATGTGTGAGCAGACAATACAACACCTGTTGTACCGCATTTCTTGCTCAGCTCCTCGACTGCCAGAATATAGCTCAGGTAGTCAGCACCTGCTCCGCCGTATTCTCTGCTGAACGGAATCCCCATCATTTTGCAGGCTTTCATTTTTTCGACGTTTTCTCTAGGGAAACGTTCATCTTCGTCTACTTCTGCTGCAAGAGGTTTTACTTCTTTTTCAGCAAACTCAGCGAAAAGTTTCTTCATCATCTGTTGTTGTTCTGTTAACATGAAGTCCATAAGTGTTCTCCTCTCCTTGATTTACTTGAACTTAGGATTGCTTGCATGCGCCTATATAAATATAGTATAAGCAGCGTATTCATCGCGTTGTCGAGAATACATAATCCATCTACATTTTAGACCTCTTTTTTGTTCACGTCAATATGTTTGTTAAAGTTTTAACAAGTTTTTGTTACAAAATTAACAAGTTGACATTTGTTCAGAATATATTCCTACATTCTCGTTTGTTAATTTATTAACAAGTTTCTTGACAAACGTTTTTTCTTCCGTTACCATAGCCTTGACAAAGGGTCCTCTTCCCCTTCCCCAAGGAAGACCAACATAGAAAGCGGAGGTTATTACATGAGAAAAGCATATGTTGTAGCAGCAAAGCGAAGCGCCATCGGAAGCTTCATGGGCGGGCTTACCAACATGCCCCTGGTAGATCTGGGAGCTGCTGTTTTAAGCAGAACCATCGAGGAGGCAGGCATTGATCCTGCCAATATCGACGAGGTGATTGTCGGAAACGTGATTGCGGCAGGTCTTGGTCAAAACATCGGACGTCAGGTCAGCATCAAGGCCGGTGTCCCTGTTGAGGTATGTGCACAGTCCCTGAATATGCTGTGCGGTTCCGGATTAAAGGCGGTTATGGAAGCTACCATGCGCATCCAGTGCGGATTCGGCGATATCTTTGTAGCCGGTGGTGTGGAATCTATGACCAATGCACCGTATCTGGTGCCTAGTAAGGTGCGAAACGGTGTGAAGATGGGTGACATGAAGATGGTGGATTCCATGCTGCATGATGGATTAACAGATGGTATGTATGGGATACACATGGGTGTTACCGCAGATAATATAGCGAAAAAGTATTCCATTTCCCGTGAGGATCAGGACGCCTTTGCCTATGCATCCCAGCAGAAGGCAATCGCTGCCATCGATTCCGGGCGCTTTCAGGATGAAATCGTGCCGGTAGAAGTACCCGGCCGTAAGGGCAGTGTGACGGTATTTGACACCGATGAGCACCCGAACCGTGCCTCCACGCCGGAAAAGCTGGCAAAGCTGCGTCCCGCTTTCACAAAGGACGGTACCGTTACTGCCGGAAATGCTTCCGGTATCAATGACGGTGCCAGCTTTACAATCATCGCCAGTGAGGATGCCGTTAAGAAATATAATCTGACACCGCTTGCGGAAGTCATCGGCATCGGTCAGGGCGGTGTAGATCCACGCGTCATGGGTCTTGGTCCTACGCCTGCGATTCTGCATGCGCTGAAGTATGCTGACCTGTGCATCGAGGACATGGAGCTCGTAGAGCTGAATGAAGCGTTTGCTGCACAGTCTCTGGGTGTCATTCATGAACTGGAGGAAGCAACCGGCATGGATCGTAACGCCTTTATGGAAAAAACCAACGTCAATGGCGGAGCAATCGCACTGGGACATCCGGTCGGTGCATCCGGAAACCGAATTCTGGTGAGTCTGCTTCATGAAATGCAGAAGCGCGATTTGAAAATCGGACTGGCTTCCCTGTGCATCGGCGGCGGACAGGGTGCTGCAGTCATCATCAAACGCGTATAAACAAAAGAACAAGCTCACAAGGGCTTGTTTTTCCTGCTTTTGTGTTTCAAAATCGTAAAAAGAGAAATCCGACAGATGCATTCACTTATGAATTTTTTCACAAGTTATTGACAAATGCATGAATTTTCGTTACTATGTTGATGTATTGAGTGTCGTATGCGACACGTTAAATTGAAAGAAAGACAGGTAGAGAAAAATGAGAAAAACTTATGTTGTTAGCGCTAAACGTAGTGCAATCGGTAGTTTCTTAGGATCTTTAACTACCGTAAAACCAGTTGATTTAGGGGCTACAGTAGTAAAGGCACTGCTGGAAGATGGAAAGGTTGCTCCTGAGCAGGTAGACGAGCTGCTGTGCGGGAACGTGCTGAGCGCTGGTCTGGGACAGAACATCGGACGTCAGGTTGCCCTTGCTGCAGGAATTCCGGAAAGTGTATGCTCACACTCCGTGAACATGGTATGTGGTTCCGGACTTCGTACCGTTATGGAGGGTGTTATGTCCATTCAGACAGGATTTAATGACATTGTCGTTGCCGGTGGTGTGGAATCCATGTCCGGTGCTCCTTACCTGATTCCTGCAAATACACGTACAGGAAACAAAATGGGAGATTTCAAGTGTGTAGACCATATGATCTACGATGCCCTAACAGATGCTATGAACGGTATCCACATGGGTGTTACGGCAGAGAACATTGCCAAGAAATACAATATCACACGTGAAATGCAGGATGCATTCGGTTATGCTTCTCAGCAAAAGGCTATCGCTGCTGTTGATTCCGGACGTTTCAAGGACGAAATCGTTCCTGTTGAAGTGAAGCTGAGAAAAGAAACAATCGTATTTGATACAGACGAGCATCCAAACCGCAAATCCACTCCTGAAAAGATGGCAAAGCTGCGTCCGGCATTCGTTAAGGACGGTAGTGTAACGGCTGCAAACGCATCCGGCATCAACGATGGTGCTTCCTTCGTTCTGCTGGCAAGTGAAGAAGCTGTCGAAAAATACAACCTGACTCCGCTGTGCGAGGTAGTCGGCATCGGTCAGGGTGGTGTGGATCCGTTAACAATGGGTCTGGGACCTACTCCGGCAATCCGTAATGCATTGAAATATGCAGACATGAAGCTGGATGAGGTTGAACTGGTAGAGCTGAATGAAGCATTTGCCGCTCAGTCTTTAGGTGTTGTACACGAGCTGGTAGAGGAGCACGGAATCGATCGTGAAGCATTCCTGGAAAGAACGAATGTAAACGGTGGAGCAATCGCTCTGGGTCACCCGGTTGGTGCGTCCGGAAACCGTATTCTGGTTACACTGATTCACGAAATGATCAAGCGTGATGCGAAATCTGGTCTTGCATCTCTGTGCATCGGTGGTGGACAGGGTACCGCTGTTATCGTAAAGCGCCCATAATATATAAGAAAAGAGGAACTCACACACGGCTCCTCTTTTTTTGTACCCGTTTATTTGAATTTATCTTTCTATAGCATACACACGTGTTCATTTCAAAACATCAAGAATCGGCAGACATAGTTATACCAGCAGAAAGATATGCGCAAGCAGATTGATTCCCATACACAGCAGGATACCAAGTACGGTTGGCAACAGAAAGCTGACGGCAGTCCATTTCCAGCTTTGTGTTTCCTTGCGTATGGTGAGCAGTGTGGTAGCACATGGAAAGTGTACCAGAGAGAACATAAGGGTGCAGATGGCGGTTACCCATGTCCAGCCGTTGTTGACGAACAGCTCCTTTAATACGGCAAGATCACCGATATCCATCATCGATCCATTTGCCAGATACGCCATGATCATGATCGGTACAACGATTTCATTTGCCGGGAAGCCCAGAAGGAAGGCCAGCAGAATGACACCGTCCAGCCCCATCAGATGAGCAAAGGGATCCAGAAACAGCGATATATGCTGCAGCAGGCTTGCATCCTGAACCTGAATATTGGCCAGCAGCCAGATAATTGCTCCGGCAGGTATGGCAACACTCACTGCCCTGCCCAGCACGAACAGCGTACGGTCAAAGATGGAACGCACGATCACCTTGCCAAACTGCGGCCGCCGATACGGAGGAAGCTCCAGTGTAAAGCTCGACGGCACTCCCTTCAGCAGCGTTTTCGACAAAAAGCGTGAGGTGAGAAAGGTCAGGATGACACCAAATACAATAACGCCCGTCAACAGCAGTGTTGACAGAAGACCATTCCACGGTGCCGCCACCACCCCTGCAAAGAACATCGTAATAATACTGATCAGCGTAGGAAAGCGGCCATTGCAGGGTACAAAGGTATTGGTGATAATTGCAATCAGACGCTCCCGCGGACTGTCGATAATACGGGCTCCACTGACCCCGACGGCATTGCAGCCAAATCCCATACACATCGTCAGCGCCTGTTTCCCGCAGGTGCAGGCCTTTTGAAAGAAGCCGTCCAGATTAAAAGCGATTCGCGGCAGATAACCAAAGTCCTCCAGCAGTGTGAACATCGGAAAGAAGATTGCCATCGGCGGCAGCATAACGGAAATTACCCAGCCGCAGGTTTTCACGACTCCATCCACAATAAAGCTGGTGATATATGGATTCATACTCCAGGAGGCAAATAGCTGATGCAGCCATACCTGCAGATCCTCGAACATTCCTGAAAGCATTTCGCTTGGAACATTGGCTCCGGAAATGGTAATCCAAAATATTACAGATAACAATACGACCATCCATACCAGTCCCCAGCCTTTGCTGGTAACAACATGATCAATACGCATATCCCGGTTCTGGTAGGATGCATTGTTAAATATAATACATTCTTCACTGATTTCCCTTGCTCTTTCATGCAGGGCGTGTACTACGATATCTTCAAAGCGTTCATACAAATCCTTATCCTTTAAGCGAGCAATCTGTTTTTCCACCTCTGCCCTTGTTTCCTCCTGGTTCTCAATATCCTCATAAAACAGCGTGCTGTCAACCTCCGGATCCAACAGCTTCAAGGCCGTAAAGCGTGTATTGAGCCGCCGTGTTTTCATAACATCAGCTACCGCAGCAATGGCCTGCTCCAGATCTTTGGCATAACGGACTGCAGCCCCTTGCGTATCGCTTACACGGTTTCCCACCTCTTCAATGGCTTCCTTGACATCCTCAAAGCCCTCATGATTGCGTGCGCTCATTTCTACGACACGAACCTTCAAAAGCTTGGCAAGCTTTTCCGTATCTATCGTAATGTTCTTCTTTTTAGCTTCATCCATAAGATTTAAAACAAGTACGACATGATCTGTGATTTCCATCGTTTGCAGAACCAGGTTCAGGTTACGTTCCAGAACAGTGGCATCACAGATAACCAGGCACACATCGCATGGCTCAAAGCACACATAATTTCGTGTAACCTCCTCCTCACTGGAGTGTGCAAGCAGGGAGTAGGTTCCAGGAAGATCTATCATCTGATTCTGGCGATACCTATGTGTATAGTGTCCCTTCGCAAGCTCCACCGTTTTCCCCGGCCAGTTACCGGTATGCTGATTCATGCCGGTAAGCTCATTGAATACCGTGCTTTTACCGACATTGGGATTTCCAAGCAAAGCAATGGTATATCCCTTGCGCTGCTTCAAGTACATTTCATTGATATTGTCGTTCGCCTGAACGAGCTTTTCAAACAGCATATGCAGCCTCCTTCCCTTTTACCAGAATCCGCTCACTGTCTTCACTGCGTAAAGCGATTTTACAGCCCTTGATCAGATAGGCACGCATATCCCTGCTGGGACTTTCCAAAACCGGTGTCACTCCAGTGCCCGGTACGAACCCAAGATCCATCAGCCTGCGTTTCATCAAAGCTGTATGCTCGATATCTACCACAAAAACCTCTTCGTTGAGAACAGCATCTTTTAAACAGTTCATTTCTACCCTCCTGCACCTATACTATCAACCTGCGGGCAAATGCGCCTCCACAAATGCCTACAACCACCATCTCCCTTTCCGTAAGCAAGCAGAAGCAGCAGTGTCAAAAAGTGGAGTTTCTCAGGTATGCTGCTTACAGGAGACCTGTGCAAATACTTAAAAAATGATAGAGTCATCTCAGCACATATGCAATAAAAGCTGACAGCATAAGAGGCTCTTTTGCTCAGCTTGCTGTCAGTGCCACATAGCTGTAATTTCTGCAATGTAAATTGAAGACTGCATAGAAAGGTTCACTAAAAAAGGAATGCCGCCATGATATCACGCGAACACTCCTGTCTGTATTTATGAGTTGCTTTTCATGCTTACCCAGCTTTGCTCTTAAGAAGCTCCATATCGCTGCTCATATGTGCCAGATCCTCACGTATAGCGATATGCTGTGGACACAGTGCTTCACATTTCCCGCATTTCTTACACTGGCTGCTTCTTTCTTCCTCCTTCATTTCTTCAAAATAACGTTTTCTTGCCACTTCCGTATTTCCATATTTTGCATGCTCATTCCAGATGCGGAAATTCTTTGGAATATCCAGACCAAATGGACACGGCATACAGTACGCACAGCCTGTACAGCCGTTCATCGTTCTCGCCTTGATTTCTTCTGCGATTTCCTTAATCAACCCCTGCTCCGCTACGCTCAGCGGTTTAAAATCTTCAAAGGTTGACAGGTTATCGAGCACCTGCTCCATGGTGGACATGCCACTGAGTACCACCTTAACATTTGGCTTACTGGCTACCCAGCGAAGCGCCCAGGAGGAGATGCTGCTATTGGGTGCAGCCTCCTTTAAGCGTGAAGCAAGATCCTGTGGCAGCTTGGAAAGCGAACCGCCCTTCACCGGCTCCATGATGACCATCGGAATTCCCAGTTTCTCAGCCAGGGCATAGCCGCGATCTCCGGCCTGCTCTTGTGTATCCACATAATTATACTGTATCTGGCAAAAATCCCATTTGCGATAAGTCAGTATCTCTTCAAATACGTCGTATTCATCATGAAAGGAAAAGCCGAAATTCCGTATTTTTCCCTGCGCTTTTAATTCTTCACAATATGCAAGAATGCCCAGCTGCTTTGCTTTTTCCCATTTCGCCTTATCTACCGCATGGAGCAGATAAAAATCCACATACGTTACATCAAGGCGCTTCAGCTGATTTTCAAACATCGCTTTCGCATCCTCCAGCGTATTCAAATCCCAAAGCGGCAGCTTTGTTGTCAGATAGTAGCTGCTTCTATCGTATTTTTTCAGCACACGGCCTACAAACGGTTCACTATCTCCATGATGATACGGAAACGCTGTATCGATATACTTCACACCATGTGCGATTGCGGTATCCAGCATCCGTTCAGCTTCCGCCTCATCAATCTTCCCCTGTGCATCCAGCGGGAAACGCATACATCCAAATCCCAGCAGGGATGGCTGATACTCCTCATTCAGCTCTCTGTATTCCATACTTCAAACTCCTCCTTTAACCAGCATCTTATAATACCTATATTATAAACGCAGAGGAAAAAAAAAGGAAACAGAGCAGGCAAAAATATCTTACAAAAAGCTGTCCGACATTCACAATGCCGTTTCAAAATGCAGGGTACATTTCAGAGAAAGCTATTGTATCCTTTGCAAACTATCCTATTTGAACAATGAAAGCTGCAAATCATCAAAATAACTGAGGCACATCCCTTGCTTGCTATGCTGCCTATGGGGTCTGATTTGTCAATGCTGTGATCTCATAACGAGTATCTGAGAAATAAAAAAGGATAGAAATCATCCAATCAAAGCTTGATTTCTACCCATTCGCTCGGTGACTGCAGATAGATGTTTCGATTAACAGGCTGTTTAAACTCATCGTTCATTGACTTCCTGTATTTTTCAAGAAACGCAGTTCTCTGTGAAAACGGCCTGCACCTTAAGCCTGTTACAACACACAAGGCACTGGATCTCCATGGCATGTATACCCTGTATCATATCAGGATATTATTTCTATTCATACAGACGCTGCAGCCACGTTATGTTCTTGTTTATAAGCACTTAATTCCTGCAGGTCATACGGTGTCATCTGATATACGTAATTCAGCCAGTTGCGATACAACAGATTTGCATGAGAACGCCATGTTAAAACAGGCTCCTGCTGTGGATCATCCTCAGGGAAATAATTAAAGGGAAGCTGAATTTCCTTACCCTGCGAAAGATCGCGGAAATATTCCTGCGCCAGTGTTTCCTTGCCATATTCCAGATGCCCCAGGATATAAATTTCCCGGAAATCTCCGGTCGCAACAATATTGCTGCCGGTTACATCCGAGCGGGATAAAATTTCAAGGGCTTCCTGCTTAGCCAGTGCATGTTCATCAATGGCAGTATGGCGGGAATGCGGAGTGTAATGTATTTCATCAAAGCCATTTGTCAGAAAATTGTATTCATCACATAACGTTTGCGGATAAATACCAAATACCTTCTGCTTCATCAAATGCTTCTGAATATGATAATGATAATACAATCCTGCCTGTGCACCCCAGCAGATATGCAGCGTGGAGTACACATGAGTTTTGCTCCATTCCATGATTTCACATAGCTCGTCCCAGTAGTCGACATCCTCAAATTCCAGATGCTCCACCGGTGCACCGGTTATGATCAAACAGTCATAACGGTTCTTTTTCAGCGTCGAAAAATCATCATAGAACTTCAACAGATGATCTGCACTCGTGTTTTTGGAAACATGATTGCTGACCATCATAAAATCGATATCCACCTGTAATGGGGATTTGGATATCAGACGCAGAATCTGTGTTTCCGTTTCAATTTTTTTGGGCATCAGATTGAGGATAACAATTCTCAGCGGGCGGATATCCTGCTTTCTTGCTACATCCTCTTCCAGTGCAAAGATTTTTTCACTTTCCAGTATCTGCTTGGCTGGCAGGCCATTCGGTATATTGATCGGCATGCTGTTTCATCTCCTATATCTGTGCGAACGCCTGTGTTAAATCTTCCAGGATATCATCAATATGCTCTATTCCGCAGGACAGTCGAATCAATCCCGGTGTGATACCGCAGTTTACCAGCTGTTCATCCGTAAGCTGCCGGTGTGTAGAGCTTGCCGGATGCAGAATACAGGTGCGAATATCCGCAACATGGACTTCCAGAGAAACCATCTTCAAATGATCGATGAAAGCAGCTGCGCGCTCTCTTCCTCCCTTGATGGAGAAGGAAATAACGCCACAGCATCCCTTCGGCAGATATTTCTGTGCCAGGGCGTGATATTTATTCTGCTTGAGACCCGGATAGTTTACAAATTCCACCGCGTCCTGTGATTCCAGAAATTCAGCCGTTCTTTGTGCATTCGCACAATGACGTTCCATACGGACTGCCAGCGTTTCCAGCCCCAGATTCAACAGGAATGCAGAATGCGCAGCCGGATAACAGCCCAGATCACGCATCAGCTGAACTCTGGCCTTGGTGATATAAGCTGCTTCCTTGAAGGTATCCGTATACACGATACCATGATAGGAGGCATCCGGTGTGCTCAGACCCGGGAATTTGCCGTTTGCCCAGTTGAAGGATCCCCCATCAACGATAACACCGCCAACCTGCAGGGCATGTCCATCCATATATTTTGTTGTGCTGTGAATGACGATGTCCGCACCGAAACGAAACGGCTGACACAGGACAGGCGTTGCAAAGGTATTATCGACAAACAGCGGAATATCATGTGCATGTGCGACACTGGCAAATTTCTCAATATCCAGTACATTCATGGCAGGGTTTGCCATAATCTCTCCAAATACCGCTTTCGTATTCGGGCGAATCAGCTTTTCGATTTCCTCTGCAGCCGCATCCGGATCCACATAGGACACTTCGATGCCGAATTTTCGGAAGGTGATAGACAACAGATTGACTGAACCTCCGTAAATGGTAGAGGAAGCAACCAGATGGTCTCCGCTTTCCAGCACATTCATTAAAGCAAGGAAGGTTGCGGACTGTCCGGATGTTGTACAAAGTGCTCCGACACCACCCTCCAGTGCTGCGATTTTTTTCTCTACCGCATCCACCGTCGGATTGGAGATACGGGAATACATGTGTCCCTCCGCTGTCAGGTCAAACAGCTGTCCGACAAAGTCTGTAGAGTCATATTTATAGGTCGTACTCTGGTAAATCGGCAGAACACGAGGTTCTCCGTTTTTCGGTTCATAGCCTGCATGCAGACATTTCGATTCAATTTTCATTACAATTACCTCACCTTTCACTGCGTATTATTTTACTATTTTTATGAAAATTATTCAATCCGTAATGAAAAACTTTCAGAAATTTTAAAGAGATTTCACATATTCCAGAACTTTCATAATTTCCATGCTCTGCCGCTCTCCCAGAATCGGACTCTCCAGCAGCCCCTGCTGTATGCATGCCGCCGCATGCTCCACCTCTCCGGTAAAGTCGGATTTCATGTCAACCTCGATGGGGGTACAGATACCATCCCTTTTTAGAATCGCTCGGGTATTCTTCCAGAAGTTTTCTGTCTCAATGCTTCCCTTACTGCCATACAACACCCCGCGATTATCCATCCACTGCTTCCAGCCGCTGCGCACACTGGCAATTACGCCGTTATCGTAGGTGAGCAACGCCTGTGTGAACATATCATAGCCCCCTGCTGCACAATCCTTGACCGCCTGAATGTCAGAGATACATCCATCGGAAAACCAGTTCGCATAACAGATCGGATACACACCGACATCATAGACGCTGCCGCCTGCTTCTTTAGAGAAGCACCAGTGATCCTCCTTCATTTCTGAAAGATCGATTGGATAGGAATAGCTGCCCTCCACATACCGAAGCTGTCCAATCACTCCTTCCTTCACCAGCTGCTTGAGTTTTCTGTTCAGCGGCGTAAATAATGTCTTTTCTGCTTCCATCAGAAACAGATTGCTGCTGCGTGCCAGCTGAAAGCACTCCTTTAGCTGCTCAGCATTCGCCACCAGCGGCTTTTCACATAAAACATGCTTTCCATGGCGCAAAGCGTTTTGAATATGCTCGAAATGCAAATGATTTGGTGTGCATATATATACCATCTCCACCTGCGGATCCTGCAGGAGTCTTTCATAGCTGTCATAAATTTTTTGAGCTCCATATAGTCTCTGAAATTCCCTTGCTTTTTCTAAGGAGCGTGAGCCAACCGCATACAGCTCTGCGTTTTCTGCATAGCAGATTCCCTTAGCTACTCGATGCGCAATCTGTCCCAGACCCATAATTCCTACATGTATCATCGTATGTCCTCACTTTCTGCTCTAATTTTATCGCACTTTTGTACAATAGAAAAGGTAAATATTTTCCAAATATGATAGAATAAAGATATCATACGACAGGAGGAGATTCAATGAAATATGAAATTATCGGCGGACAGCTGCCGGCCGTTGTCTGCAAGCTGGATCGCGGGGAAAAAATGTTTACTGAATCCGGTGGAATGTGCTGGATGGAAGAAGGGTTCTCTATGGATTCCAATACCCGTGGAGGGCTGCTGAAGGGACTGGGACGTGCCATGTCCGGCGAGTCTATTTTTCTAACCACGTATACCAGCAGTCACGACCATGCGGAAATCGCCTTCGGCTCCAGCTTTCCAGGTAAGATTCTGCCGGTTACCCTGCATGATGGAAAGACGCTCATTGTTCAGAAAAACGCCTTTCTTGCTGCAGAGGACGGTGTGAATCTACAGGCACATTTCCGCAAAAAACTGGGTACCGGATTTTTCGGCGGTGAGGGCTTTGTCTTACAGAAGCTGACAGGAAACGGTACAGCCTTCCTTGAGATAGATGGAGATATCATCGAAAAAACACTGGCTCCCGGTGAAACCTTGCAGGTGGATCAGGGGTATATCGCCGGATTCGAGGAATCTGTACACTTTGATATCACAACGGTAAAGGGATTGAAAAACAAGTTTTTCAGTGGTGAAGGGATGTTCCTTGCGACGTTAAGCGGTCCCGGCAAAATCTGGCTGCAGACAATGCCATTCAGTGTTTTGGCAGACCGTGTAATTTCTCTGGTGCCTAAAAATTAACCAAACACCTTCTCATATGCTGCATAAAAGTGTATGAGAAGGTGTTTTTATCAGGCCGTGGTTGATATCCAAATCTCTTGCAGAATAAACGATGGAAACAGCAAGATAAACAGCTTTTACAGATTTGAAAGGGATATGCGTATATTAGAGCTATCGTAACGAGGTTTCCTTCCGGTAAAAGTAGTGCCTTGGTCAATATTCACCTTGACGTTTGGAGAAACTCAGAAAACCATAACGTGAGTGAGTATCAGTCTATAACAAATCAATCCCCAAGATATCTCTTGTATTTTTACAGGCTCTCACAGAGGAATAGGAGCCTATCGGTAAAAAAAACGAAAAAAACTAAAAAAAGTGTTGCATAATCTAAAAAAATAGTGTATATTATTAGAGCAATCAAGAGATGCGGGTGTAGTTCAATGGTAGAACTTCAGCCTTCCAAGCTGACTACGTGAGTTCGATTCTCATCACCCGCTCCATTATGAGTAAGATTTGTGCTCAGAGCCTATGGCTCTGGGCATTTTTGTTAAATTTTACGAAAAATCGGAAGCGAGTTCGTACGATATGTACACGGGATGTGTAAGGAATATTTCTCCTTATACATCCCTTTTTCTTTTTCCTCCACCATGGTCCATGATCCATGATCTTTGAAAATAAAATAGCGAGCACTAAAACAAGAAGTGAGCGACATCTGATGATACGCCAAGACGGTATTTTTGAATTCAGAAAGAAATCAAGAATACAAGAGCGATCCATATCAGGCAGAAAAAGCGGTCTCGAAAGCCGGTTCGCCAGGACCTTCGTATAATGATACTTATAAATAAAATGCTCCGTGGAGGAGTTGGTGTGAATCCAATGAATGCTAGCGATAGCTGTTTAGTGCTGCCCGGCCGAGGGATGCGAAAGATATCGGTGTTTTGATGATTATAGTTTTATAAACGGGTCTTTGACTCGTTGTTACATAGAACTGCTGAGACTTTTTTGTTTTCGGCAGTTTTCTTGTACCAATAAGTCTTTTCGACTTCGTGGATACGACAATGGAAGGAGGTGTGTTCATGCTATCTAAGGATGAAGATCGTTGCGTCCATGGTACCTGTATTTGGTTCAGCGATGAAAAAGGTTATGGTTTCCTATTATCTGATGATGGTGTTTCCAGTATGGTTCATTACACAGATATAAAAGAACCAGGCTTCAAGAGACTTTACAGAGGTCAAAGAGTCACCTATGAAGAATTGGAAACAGAAAAAGGAAGATCAGCCCGTCGAGTAAAATATGTGAAGGATTTTACTTCTATCGCAGATCATTCATCGCTGTGAGCCATTACTTATTTTTGAAGATCTATCGTGTATAGCGGAAGAAACCGCATGGAGGAAAAACTATTATGAAAACGATCGCAATCTATAACATCAAAGGTGGAGATGGAAAAACGACCACCGCAAAACATCTGGCTGTCGGACTGTCCAAAAAAGGTATCCGTATATTACTTGCTGATGCTGACGGCCAAGCCAACTGTTCAAAGTCTTTCATCGACAAAAAATTAAAACGAGACCCTGCGTATTATGAAAGCAGTCTCGATGGAGATAAAGAAGCAGCCTTCATCCATCGTTATATGAATCAGGATCATGGCGCAACGATCTCTACGATCTTCGAAAGTCCGAAAGCAGTTAGCTCTTGTATCCAACATACATCCTATGCGAATCTGGATATCATCCCCAGTGATCTGACGCTCTATTTGGCTGATACGAAGCTCCGTCTCAGTGATGGTACCAGAGAGAATAAGTTGAAGAGAGCTACGAATTTCATCAAGAACGATTATGACTATATGATCTTCGACTGCTCCCCTGTCAAATCCCTCGTATCGGTCAATGTCCTATATACGGAGCCTTTGGTCATCATCCCAGTCAGTCCTGCAGATGACTCCATGCAAGGTCTGGCATTGACGCTCAATGAAATCAACGCTTTGAAGGATCTGTATGAAGACTTGGATATCGATTACAGGATCTTGATCGTCAAACGGAAGGATAATATCGAATATCGTGAGAATATCGCAGAGATACGCTCTGCTTTCGGAGATAAGGTATTTCAGACGATGATCCGTGATCAAAGCAAGCCGGTAGAAAAAGCAGTCAGAGAAAGAAAGACCGTACTGGATCTCCCATCGTCCTCCATCGCAGATGACTACCGAAACTTTCTTGATGAACTGGAGGTGATGTTACATGACTGATGTCATCGGAGAAATGCTGAACGATACCTCGAAGGATATGCGTTATAAGCGGATCTTTATCTACGACATCGACCCCTGTGAGTATAATATGTATCCGATGCAGGAGATCGAACAGCTCGCACAGAACATAAGCGAATGCGGACTGCTCCACCCTATCACCCTATATCGCAAGGCAGATGGGCGCTATATGATCCTGAGCGGAGAACGACGGTATCGCGCGATGCTGCTAAATTATGAAAAAGGTGATGAACGCTGGGAAGAGATCCCGGCCATCGTCAAAATGCAGGAGCTTACGATGCGTGAGATCCGCAGATTCGTCCGCAGAGGGAATGCAAACCGGGAAACCTTACCAAAAGAGCTGAAATTGCAGATCGTAAAAGAATCGCTGCTGGACTACCAACAAACGAAAGAGGAAGGGCTCATACCTACCGGAACACTCAAAAGAGAGTGGATCGCAATGGATACCGGATTCAGTGCACGTTCCGTTCAGGACTATCTCAATCTATTGGAGGAGCATCCAAATAAGGAGAAAAAAGAATCGCGATCTTTAAAATACGAAGATATACAGAATTCGATGCATGATGTGCTCAGACTTCCAGTGAAGATCACGGACAAGCAGATCAGTATCAAGATAAAGGATGATCTCGATCTTGCGCGCGTCCTCGAGCTGCTGGGGATCGAAACCTTATAACGAACAAAGATATCTTATACTTATAGAAGGAGGAAGAGAATGACATCCAAAAAGAAAAGAAAGAAGAAAAAAGGACCAAGCCCACAAAAAGGGATAACGAATGAAAGACTGGCCGATAAGCTGAAACGGATCCTGCGGGAGAAGAAGATATCGAAAGAAGAATTTGCCAGAAAGCTGGATGAACCATTACCTTATATCCTAGAGGTATTGAAAGGTAGGAGGAGTATCCAGCTTCCTACTCTGATACGGATGTGTAAGGTATTGGGTGTACCTATCTTACATTTTGAAGATTGTATCCGAAAGGATGACGCTGCATGATCTCCGGATCAGCGAAGAAGGTGATGCTCATAGGAGTAGCCTTCTTTCTCGTGATCATGATGTTTGCGGCGGTCGGTATCGGAGGTGGCAGTACCGAAGATGATATCGATCTTTCGACTTCCCTATTGAGTGAAGCAGTCGAAAGATATCGTCCCTATGTGACGAAAAGAGCAGAGGTCTATGACATGGCGGATCATGTCGAATTGATCCTCTGTGTGATGGAAGTGGAATCTCATGGTGAAGGTATGGACCCGATGCAGGCTGCAGAGGGTCCTTTTAACAAGAAATATCCAAAGGTACCCAATGGCATCCGTGATCCTGAATATTCCATAGATTGCGGGATACAGGAGCTGCGCTCCGTATTGAAGAAAGCAGGAGTGAAATCCGGAGAAGATAAGGAAAGGATAAAGGTGGCTTTGGCCGGATATAATTTTGGAAGTGGCTATATCGAATGGGTCGATGCGAACAAAGGTGGAAAATGGACATTAGAGAATGCGAAAGAATTTTCTGCAATGATGGCAGCCAAAATGGGATGGTCTGTTTATGGCGATCCGAACTATGTCGATAAGGTCATGGAATATTACGAAACAGCTGCTATCGGGATCGAAGGAAAAGATGCTTTTTTAGTACCGATGAAGAGTTATACACTGACGAGCAGTGTAGGACAACGAAGTCTCGGAGATTATCACTATGGAACGGATATCGATGGAGGCTATGGCGCAAATATCTATGCACCTGCCGCAGGGATCGTCTATGAGGTATCTAACGATTGTCCGCCAAGCGATGGTTATTTGGGGAATTCCTGTCCCTATAGCGGAGGCTATATCGGTGGTGGAAATTACGTCATGCTGAAGGTCACCAACAAGAAAGAAGATTATTATATCTTCTTATGCTATATGAAAAGGACCCTAGTCAGCAAGGGACAGAAAGTAAAGAAAGGCCAAAAGATCGGCGAACAGGGACATAGCGGTAACAGCACGGCATCGCATCTACATATCGAGATCCACAAAGGGACTGCGCATATCGCAACGAAGGATGGACTCGTCGATCCTGAGAAGATCATGAACTTTAAAAAACGATGAGGAAATGGAAGGTGATCCGAATTGATAAAGAAGAAGGATGTCATCCTATCAGCCGTATGCATCTGTCTGGGTGCAGGAATAGGGTTTGGTACGAAAAGTATGCTTATGGAAGAAAAAGAACAGGAGCCTGCAGTTTCAGAGGTCCAAAAGCAGAGGAACTCTACGAAGGATGATAGTGAAGAAAAGACAAAGCTAGTAGATGCAGAGCAGAAGGAAGCTCCTGAGCGTTATACAGAACCGGCAGTACGATATATCAAGGTGATGAAGAGCGGAAGCTCAACAGATATCTATTACGAGCGTCTGGATAAAGTAAAGGATATACTGAGTGACAGCATGTATGAGACGTTGTCCCCTGAGATGAGCAAGGAGGAAATACAAGCCGAAAAAGAACAGGCTGCAAAGGTAGATAAGGATTCTATCACGAAAACGAAGATCACAGATACACGATACAGTTATCGATGGAAGAAAGAAGGAAGCTACGAAGTCTCTGTGATCTATACACAGCGCGTCACACGAGGAGATTTCAGCGATCAAGAACGATATCTGTGCCGTATGGAGGTTACGAAAAAAGATAAACGATATATCATCACGAACATATATGAAGACAGCGCTTTGTCTGATGGTCTATATTGAATATGACATTTTGATGAATATCAATATATAGAGTGACAGGAGGTGGTTCAGTTGTTTATCAAGATCTGTGAGTATATCTATGAGAATATCGTAATGATATTTATATTAAATAACGGTATATGGCTTTGCCTTCTCTTTGATGATCAGCCAGAGTGGGATCTCGACCTCGGTCCCCGAATAAACAATCTATCTTTTAAAATAGAATACGAAACGAGATGTCCGATCACATATATCTATTCATTCATACGTTTTTTCTATATTTTGATCGTTGTAGTTTGGCTTTTGTATATAGTGTTTAGTATTCTAATCTATATCATAGGTTTGATTTTCTTTTTTCAAGTAATGATGTAAAACGACTATACTTTATCTTAGAACTGAGAATAAAGTTTTTAGTATTTTCATCACTTCATAAATTCCACCCTCGAAGAAAAAGTGTCTCAAACGAAAATACTCGCTACAACGACCGGAAAAGCCTTGTAGAAGGCTTTTCTCATTTTTAGATAAAGATTTATATATATCATGACAAAACGATGCTCTGAAGCTTTGAAATAAAGTTTGAAATTAGAATTAAACTATGAATAAAAGTCTATATAAACAAGTCGCGTACGAGCTTGTGTATAGATAAGAGAGCGCTGCTCTGATAGCGTATGGCAATCTATCAGTGCTATCTTCAGACATAAAAAAATAAAGAAAGGAATCATAAAATGGAACTCGACCAGATGATATTCGATGATCTCATCAAATGCTATAAGTCGAAGAACTATCGTTTCGACTTCGTATCAGACGAACTCTTCGTAGATGGATATTCCAAGGGTGTTTATATCCACTTCTCCCCTTTGAACAGGGATGCTTTTCTGAAGTATATAGAGGATACTCCTTTTTTCTTCGACATGGAGCTTCCCATGCAGAAAGACACCTTTCTTGATGCCTACCTGGATTTCATGGATCATGCCTGCACGAAGAAACGCAATACCCGTTATGCGGTCTCCATCACAGTCCTGTATCCGAAGAAGCTCCAGACCATTGAGGAACGGGAACGCTTCATACGTCAGTACGTCCTGCAGCTGTGTGGTCTGAAACAGCCGATCCCTTATTTCGTTGAAAATATCACCATGGGATGCGGCACTTATGCTAGAATAACCATGATAGACAGGATCTATATCGCCAGGACACAATGGATGGTTTACAAGAAGGATGGCTGGTTCGACAGCAGGACCGGAAGATTCGCAAGTGCGGATTGTCCGGAAAGATACAAGGTGTTGAAATATAGAGCCGGTGACTATCGACTGGATAAGGATGGTAACCGTATCCCATCGAAGGCCATCTTCAGCAATTCCCTGCAGAACTTCGTTTACGGGAAAGACATGCAGAGTGGCCGTAATCTGTGGGATGAATTCATTTGGAAGCTGCGTCAAAAGTTCCTGGACACAGTATTGCGAGTGTGTGGTAAGACGGATCATGTCAAGAAAGGAAAACGGCTCCATAAGACGGAATGCAAGCCGGAGTATCATCGCTATGTACGCAGACGCATCGCTGCATTGAATTTCGCAAAACAGACCATCGAATATACGACGAATTATCTATTGAAGAAGTTTTGCGCAGAGGATATCGTATTCACACACTACAATGAAGCGAAAGGCGGACGGACAGAGCATAGCCGGGCTTATAAACAGGTCTTGTCGATCTTTCACAAATACAGGACCAGGTTTCGTAACGGAGTCTTCCATGATGAGACAGGGAATGAACATCAGCTGGACTATTATCACCAGAACGTCTATGAATTAGATCGCAGTATCCAATGCCTGCTGGATCAGTTCTTTACTGATATACAGGCATTGTAAGAAGATGAGGAAAGAATACATGAAACAAGCGAAACTATTATTTTTACTACGGAATGACCTGGCATCCACTTCACAAAGGATCATCATCGAGATCAGCGAGGAAGACCATGAATACTGTATCGGCCATGGAGATGATGACAGGGAATATGTCCTAAAACAAAACGAGCGATACAGAGTCCTTGAGGATCCGCGTGGGATCCGGGTATTCGGAACGGACGAGGATATCTGTCACTATCTGCTGTTCAAATACTGCAGAGATGTTGCAGCGGATGTAGCATATCCTACAGGATGGCTGAAAGAACTGGAAAAACGATTCGAACAGATCCGCTGTGATGACCTTTCCGTATTCTACAATAAAACAAACGAATAGATATACCTTAACACTGCTTCTCATGCGGTGTTTTATTTTCCTCTCTCAGCTTGATCTTTACTGGGAAAAGGACAAAAACGACCTTTAGCTGGCCCAACAAATACAAAAAGCTGAATCAAAAGACTCTGCCGGCATGAGCGCCGGCGGCTACATGGCAACTTGCCATGTAGCTATGGAATACCGCATGCGCCTACACCGTCAATGACCGGGTCGTATTTTCCTATCGGAAAATCTCCACCCTACGTTCCGTTCCTTGACTGCTCCGGTTCATCGCGGTTCGTAGAAAGTGTAAGGTACGTAGCTTCACGATAGAAGGAAAATATAAGGAGGACAGAAACTATGTTGACGGTTCATTTCAAAAACAAGGAAGAGTTTTATGAGCAGATCGCAGATGGGTCCCTGCAGAAGATCATGATGGAATATTTTAATAGATCGGCAGACATGGGGCTTCCGGTCGAGGAAGATACCCTGTTCTATAACTTTGAAGCAGAATTTGAATGTGTATTAGAAAATGGAAAGCGTTGTATCACGGATGAGGAAGTAGCACATCGACATGGGGAGATTGCCGGAAGACTCCACGATGTGATCCGCAGTGTCTGGAGGAGATATCAGAAAAGTGTCCCTATATCGGGAAAAGGTTTCACTCTTACAGAGCTCAGCACGGATATGTGGCGGTTGGTCTGGATAGATTCGGAGATCCCGAAAAAGAAAGCAGAATACCTCTTTTGGAGGCATCAGATCTTCGTATGCAGTGCATTGGGGAATGCCGTCTTCACCTTCCCTCAGAGAGTGAGCTGGAAGGATGTTTGGACCAAGATGGAGACTTCTCAGTTTGCTGATGCCCTATCTATTGGGGATTTCAAAAGTCATATATGGCTTGGAAGTGCTGCATATGATGACATCATAGAACGTTACCGACAGCGATACCGGAAGGCAGATAAGGAGGGACCGATCTCCCTGATAGAATATGAGCGATATCTGCAGTATGCACAAGAGTCCTCATGCCATGAAGAATTCCTCCTGAGGATCGAGCTGGATGAGGAACTGCCCTACCGTTATGACCGGGAGGAACGATGGCTGCGGACAGAATGCGGGATGCGCCTGAACCCAATCGTTGCGTTTTACTTACATGGGCTTCAAGTCTTCTACAAACGTCAGATCGAGGGCAGATATCCGCTAAACGAAGGGAGCTGAATGATATGAAGAAAATATATAACGATGACACACTACTGAAACGAATCAAAAAACAGATCCGTATATGGGAAGCGTATTACAATGAGACCGGTCATTATCGGGAGGAAACGATCTTTCTGGATACCGGCGATACAGCGGTCTATGATCCTTATGTCAGCGAATGTATGCGATTCAAAGTCGATCCAAAAGCTTATTACGGAGAAGAAGCATACCAAGCATGGCTGGAGAACATGAGATCCTATCTAGGCGGTGATGAACTTGGCAAAGAGAATACTTGATGTTTGTTGTGGATCAAAATTATTTTGGTTTCAAAAACACCATCCCGATGTCGTTTATATGGATATCAGGCAAGAACATGGAGATATCCATGGAAAGCATGTCCATGTCGATCCTGATGTGATCGGAGACTTTCGAAATATCCCATATGATGATGGACGATTCGATATGGTCGTATTCGGTCCTCCACATCTTCGCTGGGCCGGGCCGAATTCTATCATGAAGGCTCAGTATGGTCAGCTCAGTGAGACATGGTCGCAGGATATCGCTCAAGGGTTCAAAGAATGTATGAGAGTGTTGAAATCAGGAGGCTTCTTGATTTTCAAATGGAACGAATGTCAGATCAGAGTCAATGAGGTCTTGAAGCTCATGGATACGACGCCTTTATTCGGAAACAGACGTGGTGATACCCATTGGCTCGTATTCACAAAAAAGGAATGTCAAAATGAAGAGATATCATAAGTGGAATATATACAAAAACGTCATCATGCTGAGATACCTGTTCCGTGGATGTGATGGTCTCCGGCAGCACGTCCAAATGATGAGATGGATCCATAACAAAAGACTTACCGAGGTCTTCGATTTCATAGAGGAACACTTCGAAGAGACCTGGACGATGCCGGTCCAAGAGTTTATTGCGGAGAAGAAACATACCAGGTATGATCGAAGAAGATAAAAGACTATCCAGTCGCGAAATACGATGCCATATCTGCAAGGCGGATCTGAACGCCCTCAGACCGGTGACGGCCGGAGATAAAAGCATAGGAGAATACTTGGGATATATACCATATGAATGTGTAGACGGGAGGAACTATCATGATCAATAGAGTTGTATTAGTGGGAAGATTGACGAAGGACCCTGTATTACGGAAGACGACGAATGGCGCATCGGTCGTGTCTTTTACGGTCGCATGCAACCGGCTTTTCAAACAGGAGGGACAGCCGGAAGCTGACTTCATCAACACTGTCGTCTGGAACAAGACCGCAGACAGTGTAGAGAAGTATACGCACAAGGGCTCTCTGGTAGGTGTAGAGGGCCGTATCCAGACGCGCAGCTATGATGACAAGGATTGCAAGCGTGTATATGTAACAGAGGTGGTCGCGGATAATGTGCGCTTTCTGGACAGCCGGAAAGCAGGAGGTACGGATCATGCTTACGTACCCGGACAGGAAAGCACACAGAGCATCACCACTATGAGCAACAGCACTCCGTCCTTCTCCAGTGAGTTCACAAGCACTGCAGCATTGGATATCTCCGATGACGATCTGCCATTTTAATGAAGGAAACGATACGGATGATCACGCAGAAAGAGATCGATGTGGAGGTGTGGGAACTGGTCGATACGACGAAAAATCTTTATATCTCCAATATGGGAAGAGTCAAGCGTATCTATAAAAACAAAAGAGAGCGGATGCTGAAGCCGTATCTGCGTAAAGGCGTCCCTCCCTACTTCATCAAGATAAACAAGAAAGAAGTCAAGGTCGCGCAGCTCGTATGGAGAGCTTTTCATGGGAATTATGATACGAAGCGCTACAGTTTGATCCACACGGGCCTGAAGACAGATGACAGGCTGATGAATCTGACTCTTTTGTCGAAACAGGAGGCAGGAAGCATGTTCGCAAGCCGCAGCCGACGAAGAGGAATCTATAAGGTAGATCCAGAGAACAGGAACATTCTCGCATTTTATAAAAGCTCCAGAGAAGCAGCGGCAAAGGAATACTGCAGCTACCAGACAATCCTGGACAGCTGTAATGGAAAGACGAGAAGGAATGCGACCGGCTATAGCTTCGTATGGTCTGAGGTCGTAGATGATTCTTCCGGCTGGATATAAGGGACATATCGATACATAGGGAAAGAGGATGAAGGAGGATATAGAAATGGAAGAATATGAAATCAAGCTAAGACTTACAGAAACAGAAGCAGAGCAGCTCGTAAAGGCTGCAGCACAGCACGATCAGAAGGTTTCCGAGCTGCTGGAATCCTTTGTATATGATCTAGTCGCATCTGATGAGCATCGCGGAGGTGATGATGAGACAGAATTGGCCCATCAGTGGTATCAGCGGCGCAATGAAGCACTCTATCCGCATCATGCGACCCCGTTGACAGAGAGCGAATCTCTGAAGCTGGCAGAGACAGATATACAGAAGCACTGTATACAGGAGGCATTCCGGTATACTCCCCTTTACTTCGACTGGATAAAAGCAACGATGAAAGATGATGGAGTGATCATGGAAGATCAGGACCATAAACGTGTATACTTTTCTATCGATGAAGATGGCGATATCGACTTCGATGATACATATGGAAACAGCTGTGATGATCTGAAGCTCGTTCATGAGTCCGATAAGATCACATGGGATGAGGTGGAAGCTCGCCTGCGCAGTTATTCAAAAGAGCATCAACAGGAGTTACAGTATCACTTGAAAGAATGTTTTCAGCGATTACCAAGACAAGGGGAAGGCAGCGACTACGTGCGGATAAAGATGGCAAGCGATATCTATCGTCTGGAGGCGATGCTGCGTGAGATCCTGGAAAGCAGCTGTCATGCATGAAGCTTGTCGAGCGCTCCAAGGTATCATCGGATGAAGTCATACATATATCCGTTTTTTCAGATAAGACCATCGTGAGGAGGGATCATATGAAGAATGAAACATATACAGGATTATCAGAAGCATTGCAGGCGCTAAAGACGAGATACGTGCAGCTGCCGGAGGAAGGAATCGATCAACAGACGCCGGAACCATTCGCATGCCTGATACGAGCATGTGAAGCTGTCCTTCAAGAGGAACAGATACGCAGAGATCGTCAGTTACGAGAGGTACGGAAAGCACGAAGAGACGGGATCATAGGGCGACCAGTCACCCCCTGCAGAGAAGACTTTCTGAAGCTGACGTATCTGCATGATAAAAAAATGGTGACAGCAATGGAAGCGACGAGAATGGATATAGGAGTTGCCATTTCATGCAGAACGAAAAGGAGATATCAGGAGGACGAGGGATGGAAGATATAAGGAAGCTGATCGTATTCCTGATCATCAACATCTCGGCATTCCTCTGTTATCTGCTGGGAAAAGAAAATCGGAGAAAGAGAGAAGATGGACATGAAGAAGAATAAATATTTAAAAGCGAAACTGACTGCAGATACGGAAGAGGACTGTCTGTACAACACTTTCTGGATCTATGTTGCCGGTATATCGGAGCTGTTACTGATCGTCATGCTGCAGGGAGAGCTGAACTACATCAGTATCCCCTGCCTCATCGCAGCCGGCTTCTCTTTAGGTGTCTGCGCATACAAGATGGGACAAAAAGCAAGGGAGCGATAAAACATGACCTTAGAAGATTACTTACCACAGATACAATTACTTACTTTACAGAATTACAACAATACCATCATCGCTTATGCGGCATATGTGCGTTTCGGGAAAAAAGCGATCGCAGACTATTGCAGGGAGAAGATCGGAAAAGAGGTCAGGGTCATCGTAAAGGATGATGATCCTATCAATGAAGATGGGTCGATCAGTCAAAATCGCTCGAAGCCTTCCAGATCGAGAACAGTGATCCTGGAGGTCATCAGCGAATGACGTACGTGGTCGTCACGATCACGTACTTCCTCCTCATCGGATTCCTTCTATGGAAGAATGAGGCGGGGACCTATATCCGGCATATGACGCCGCATCATCTGGTCTGTATCCTGAAGACCTCCTTTTCCATACTGACCGAAGTGGTATTGACGATGTCCCTGACATTCGCATGCGTCTATACGCTTTGCGGCTTACGCAAAGCGCTCCCTGATGAGAAGGAGATCCTGTTGCCGTGTCGGATGGTCCTGTTGTTCATCGTGCTGGTACGCTACTTGTTTCAGAAAGAGGTGAGCTTCCCGTTCCTCCTCTTCTATATGAATGTGACCATCTTTTCCGACCTCCTCTATCAGGGCGCGGATATCCTACGTTCCCTGCTGTATCTGGTGTTTCTCATACTACATGCACTCTTTTGCGTTTGCGATGAGGGAAGGATGGTCCGGTGGGAGGATATTGCCGCTATGAGAAACAAGAATTGCCTCTGTGCATGATACTGTGCAAGTTACTCGCTGGAGATATCGCAGCGAGAAGATATGGGATGCTTGCACAGAAGATGGTCTATTCCGAGCTATCCTCAGTTGACGACCATAACCGGTGTTTCGAACTCCTGCAGCAGATGCCGCGACAGGAGCGCTATACGCTGTATGAAGACTGCCGGAAGCACTGTACACAGGTCCTGTATGCGCACTGGGATCTGGTAGCCCTGATCGCACAGAGACTGCTCAAAGAGAAGAAACTTGAACGACAGGAGCTGGAACTACTCTGGCAGACATACGGGAAGAAAGACGGGATGGACCATGAAGACGATCGGAAAGGAGGTCAGGGTCACAGTGAAACGTAATGCTCTGTTGAGTGTGGAAGAAATGCGAAGCCGGCACTATAAGAACTCTGACGCTCCACTGTGATCTTGGAAATCGAATGAAGAAAAAGAAATATCTGGTACTGAGAAACAAGGAGAACGGGAATATCGTAACCGTCGACAAGACTTGGTTCTATGGTCTGCCTAGGCATATCCAAGCGCTGTATCATGCAAAATGGCAGATCGTGATAAAGTAAGACATCACCTGGCAAGTTGCCAGATGATCGATCCAAACCATAAGGAAGAACAGAAGGTGTGAAAAAAACATGGAGTCATTCAAAAAAAAGTATGAAAAAATTCACTTTTGTAAATATACAACTACTGATCACATGGATAATCATTTGTGATATACTTCTTTCAAAAAGAAAAGAGGTATCTTCCATGGAAATTATAACGATCATGGTTTCGGCGCTTTTGGGAGCAGTACTTACCTGGATTACATCCACAGTGCTCTACAAAAAACAATCTACGATTGAAATGAGATGGACATTATTTCAATCGATACGTGATGAAATGTATGCATCAAAAAAGCTTATTGCAACCTATTTCAATGAATTAGGCAAAATTGCAGCAGATATGCGCGAGGAAAAAGAGGCCAGCGAACATGTGCATATTGATTTTACAAATCTCTCCTCTATACATCAGGAATATTCTGTTCTGACGAATAAATTTCTGGCTTATATGAAAATGTATGAACCTGATACGATCTGCAAAATAATGTCGCATCTGCCCTTTGTATTCAAAAACTCTGCACGAAAAATGAAATTCTATTTTTATCTGGAAACATGGAGAACTGCAATGTACTGTGATTTGAAATATCTGCTCGATGTAGAAAATAAACTACAGGAGATTTTGATTCCCTACCTTGATAAGACAGCTGCTCCAGATATATATGACGAAATATTAACAGTCATAAGCAATGTCCATGCATCCGACATGCAAACGATAGACCTTGATGAAATTGGACTGTATGACTTTATGGCAGAAAGCTTCAGAAAAATCGTCTGATAAATTTAGCTGCATGGCAATCAGATATTCTAAAGTCAACAGAAGAACTGCTGGACGACTATGAGAAAAGTGTTCATCAAAGATTGTCATAAAGTCTCAATAACAATGAATTACTTAGCAAACTGCTATGTAACACAGGAGGGAGAAGCATGATATCGATACTTTTTATAGGGATGATCGTTTCCCTCTTCATCATATTGTCCTATGCTCTTTGCAGAGCGAGTGATGAAGCTGACAGAATGTTCGGATATAAAACCATGAGCAGAGATCATGAGATGACGTATGAAGATGACCATAAATCTTTAGAATGACAAAGGATCTTGTATCTACCTGGCAAATTGCCAGGTAGATAGAAAAGGAGGTGCTTGAAAGCAATGAATGACTTAAAAAGCAGAAAAGGATATATCAATACGAACTGTGAACGTAAGTATCCGGGAGTCAAAGACTATTATCTACGCTGCGTCAGTGACGAGGTCATAGACAGACTGCGAAAAGAATCTTTAGATGGTGTTTGCTTTCTATCTTTATCAGATCTCAGAGAAGCATATGATCTCACTAAGAGTGAAGGGCTAAAAGTGATGCTGTTGATCGATGATGAACCGGATATACAGCGTAAGGGTTGGCATAAGAATCTGGTCGAATATAGAATACAGGATCCAAAGGAAATGAAAAGCATAACAGTCCGGCTTCAGGACGAAGCTATGGATCTCTATGACGAAAAGGACGACGCACTTCAACTGCTCGGGCATAAGTTGCTGCCGGGACTTGTCTATTCCCTTGCGCAGGCACGAAAGATCGCAACGGATCTGGTCAACATTCTCCAGCATAAGGAGATGCCAAAGAAAGTACAGGAAGGACTATTGGAAGCGTACGTACGTGCACATAAAGGTTACACGCTGACAGAAGAGATCCAGGAAGATGGCACCCATCTTCAGGTCCTCTTATATGATGGTCTTCCGATAGCAAAAGGAAGCGGCACTGAGCTCTTGAAGATGATAGGAATCGAAGGTGTCACAGTTTCTGATCTGAACGTATACACGAAGGAAGATATGGAACCTGTCCTATCCCGCTATCACGAATATGTCCAAAAAGGACAGATCAGCGAGATACTGAAGGATCGCTGTGATGAGTGGTTAGCTTCACAAGACCTGGATGAAAACAGTTTGGAGGGAATCATCGATAAAGACGATCTAACACTGGAGCTATGGGACAAACGAGCAGCACTGGACCCTACTCTCCCTTTCCGCCCTGCTTTGAACACGGAGGACATGCGATGGATGCAGGAGGAAGCGGACATACAGCTAGAGCAGATGCTCATTACAGAACTGGAGAAAGAGAAGGTGTTATCCTATGGATCCTGATAGACTAGAGAAGTTCATGAGGAAGGACCATGCACGAATCTCCGGCTTTCACGGAGCGTCGTATACAAAAAAAGTATTATGTCATCTCTTATGGATAACCGTGGGTGTCATCGTACTCATCCTTCTCACGATTATCACACTGCAGTTCCTGTACGATAGTATACGACTTGCGACTCTATTCCTCCTACTGATCATCGTCCTTGCCATAACGTTCCTGCTATATCGAAGGATGAGAAAAGCAAAACAAAGAAAGAAAATGAAAGAAATCGTAGATAGGCAGAGCGGGTAAACACTTGTCTTTGAACTTCTACTATAGTAGAATTTAGTTGGAAAAGAGTGTCTGAACCTGACCTGGCAAGTTGCCAGGTACAGAAATGAGGGAAAAGATCATGAAAACGATCATCAAATTACTATTGTCTTCCTTGCTCGTCCTTTCATCGACAGGCTGTTCACCGCATAGCACGAAGAACGAACAAGATATATCATATATCGATATCTCCGAAATTCCAGCTTACTCCGGTACACCGTATGTGGAAATCGACGGCAATATACCGGCTTTCATGGAAGATGAGCTGTCTACGAAATCGTATGAGAACTACAGTGAGCTGGATGAGCTAGGCCGGTGCGGAGCTGCGATGGCAAACATCGGAAAAGATCTGATGCCTACAGAAGAACGAGGCTCCATCGGAATGATAAAGCCTTCCGGCTGGCATACCGTCAGGTATGATGACCTGATAGATGGGAAATATCTCTATAACCGGTGCCATCTGATCGGATTCCAGCTGACCGGTGAAAATGCCAACGAGAAGAATCTGATAACCGGTACTCGGTATATGAACATGGAAGGTATGCTGCCATTTGAAGATATGGTTGCTGATCATATCCAGGAAACGAATAACCACGTACTGTATCGGGTCACTCCGATATTTGAAGGTGATGACCTCGTAGCATCCGGTGTACAGATGGAAGCGCAGTCGGTGGAAGACCATGGAGAAGGTATCCGGTTCAATGTCTTCGTATACAATGTACAGCCCGGTATTACGATCGACTATATCACCGGAGAGAGTCATTTGGAAAAAGGAGTAGAAAAAGAGCAAAACGATACCGATGTGGAGATACGCGGAAACAAGGATTCGAAGATCTATCACTGTCCCGGCCAACGATCCTATGATGATATGGAGGACTCAAAAAATCTGATCATATTCAACAGTGAAGAAGAGGCACAGGCAGCCGGGTATAGAAGAGCACAGCGGTAGCCAGAAAGAAGGAAGATGCGATGAGTAGAAGAGATGTGCAACTGCAACAGATGCGGGAACAGCAGCTGGTAGAAACGACCAGCAGGATCTATGCATCAACCGTGGCAGAGGTATTATTTGAGGCAGGCGTACCAAAGGAAGATATCGAGTATGTGCTTTCTCAAGTCATGGGCAAAGCAGAGGATCTTTCAAAAGGTTATATCGACGTAGATACGTATGTGGAATCAGTAGAAGAAAAAACAGGAATCACTTTAAAGTGACCTGATATAAAGTAAAAAAACAAGCAAGATCAGCTACCTGGCAAGTTGCCATGTAGGAGTAGACAGCGGAGAGACCGCATGGAGAAAAAATATGAACGAAAACAAAAAAATAGTCGAACATGGACCGACAGGTTTGAAACGGATACCGATCGGTATCTCAGATTATCGAAAATTGAAAACAGGAGATTATTATATCGTCGATAAATCCTTATTGATAAAAGAATTTTTGGATAGTGGCGCAGAAGTAACACTGGTGACCCGTCCTCGACGCTTTGGGAAAACATTGAACATGAGTATGATGGCAGAATTCTTCGACATCACAAAGGATTCAAAGGATATCTTCAAGGATACTGCGATCATGGATACGGAATATATTCGTGAGATGAACCAATATCCTACGATCTTTCTGAGCTTTGCGGATGCGAAAGGCAGTCAGATGAGAATCGTAAAATGTATAAAGGAACAGCTATTGACAGCCTACAGATGTAACGCCCACCTATTGAAAGATCCGGATATGTTCGATAAACCAAAGTTCGACTTGATCATGAAAGGATTATCAAGCTTAGATGATGGAAGCTTAGAAACGATCGACCAGGCGATAGCATATCTCATGGAGAAGTGTCATCAATATTACGGAAAGAAAGTGATGCTCATCATAGACGAATATGACACACCGTTTATAGAAGCGCATGTCGGAAATGTTTATAGCGAGATACACTCCGCACTTGCAGGATTGCTCAGCAGTGCACTGAAAGATAATCCGAATTTGCAAAATGCTATGCTTACCGGGATACAGCGGGTCGCAAAGGAAAATATCTTTTCCGGATTGAACAACCCGGAGGTACGGACTGTAAGTGATAAAGCCTATTCCCAACACTTTGGATTCGTGAAGAAAGAAGTGGATATCCTATTGAAGTATTATGGCTTAGAATGCTCTGATGAAGTGAAGGCAATGTATGATGGCTATAATATCGGTGGAACAGAAATCTATAATCCCTGGTCTATCCTCAATTATGCGAAGAATCATAAGCTGATTCCCTATTGGGTGAACGTAAGCTCTAATCAGCTTATAAAAAAAGCAATGGAGGAAATAAGAAAAAAACCAGAAACACACGGTGAACATAAATCCGGATTCGAAACCAAGTATGAAGAGTTGATAGAAAAAAAACAGGTAGAGACCGTAATGGATCTTCAAAAATGTTTTTATGAAGAATCAGATGCTGTAAGTCTATGGGGTCTTTTCGTAAATGCAGGGTATCTGACAATAAAACAAGAAAAATCGAGCACGTATTTATTGGAGATTCCAAACAATGAGGTCGCAGAGGAGTTTCAGAGACTTACTCTAAATTATTTGAATAAAGACTATGATATTTTCACTATGATGATGAGAGGCTTATACGATAAAGAACCTAATGTGTTCATAGAAAACTACCGAGACTTCCTATTGAATTCTACAAGTTATCATGATCTGATCAGTGAAAACAGTTACCATACTCTTCTATTAGGGATGTGTGCCTGCCTATATGCAGATTATGAGGTAAAGAGTAATCAGGAGGCTGGAAAAGGCAGATACGATATCGTCCTACAAAGCAAGACGAGTAAGTTTCCTTCCTATATCATCGAATTAAAGTATTTAAAGAAAGAAGAATATGACAAGCATCCGAAACTGTTGAAAGAAAAATGTGAGGAAGCTTTACGACAGATCGAAATGAATCGTTATGATATCACATTGAGCGGACAGATCATCCATATCGCATTAACACACAGTGGTAAAGATGTAGAGATGCTTTGGAAAGAGGCTTGACGGACTATGTTTCAAACAACATGGCAACTTGCCATGTTGAAGAAATACTTGGAGGAAAAAGCAGAAGGCTATCTGCTTTCCAACAGGCATATGAAAAAGAAGAAAAATTCGAACGGAAATTCATAAAAAAATATTTTGCAAAACGAAAGAAAAAATAAATCGATAAAAAAGTCTAAATGGGTGATGAGGAGGATTTAGAAAATGAAAAAGTTATTAAGTATGATAGCAGTGGCAGCATTGATATTGACGGGCTGTGTCAAAGACCTACAGGTCAAAACGCCAGAGAAGCTGACTGTAGAGTACGGTGATAAGCTGGATAACGATAAACTATATGACGCAAAGGAGTCAGACGAGAATGTCAAAGTCGACAAGGTTTCCGGATATGATGCAAAGAAAGTCGGAGACCAGACGCTGAAAGTCACATTTACAGATGGTGATAAATCTACAGAAAAGGAAATCAAGATAACTGTCAAAGATACCAAAAAACCAAAAATCGTACTGAAGAAGGATAAGATCACGATCACAGCCGGAGATAAGCTGACATTGAAGGACAATGTAAAATCTGTAAAGGATCCCGTCGATGGCAGCTTGAAGTACAGTGACAAGGAAATCAAGAAATCCGGATACTATATTGACAAGGGCAAGCTGGATACGAAGAAAGCAGGTACCTATGAAGTAGTTGTCAAAGCGTTCGATGCAAATGGAAATACTACAGATAAAACATTCAAGGTCACTGTGAAGAATAAAGTTGAGAAGAAAGCAACGACAGAACAAAATTCTGAGGCCGCAACTTCTCAGAACAGCAGCACTGGCCAACAGACGCAGGCAGTTTCCCCTTCCTCTCCTGCACAATCCAATCAGAGTTCAGGATCCAGTGGACAAAGTGGTACAACATCAGGAGGATCATCTTCAGGAAATTCTGGAACCTCCACACCAGCAGAACAGCCTAATGCATGTGTTTCTGACGGAAATTTTGGTGCTATAGGAAATAGCGGACAAGTGTTTTATTCTGAAGCTGCAGCAGATGCATACGCAAATGAACAATTGAATTATGGTGAAGGACCATGGGGAAAAAAAGGATATGACGGATATCATGCATGGACAGTTTATGATAATTGTGGTGAACGTAATGATGTTTGGACAGTAGACTTTTATTAAAAAGAAATTTATTTTAAATATAAACTATAGTATAATTGAAAGCGAAGATAGTGATAGACCTCAATTTATTGGAAGTAGACCCTTTCGGTTCCAATACTGGAGGTGATTACTTGAATTTAGACTTGTATATCATTCTTCTTATTGTGCTAACAATAAAGGAAACGATCAAGATACTAAAAAAGTAATCGCCCCTTGACTTTTGACCGAGCTCGGGGCGATTACTTTCAAACTATCTCCATTTTCACTGAGATAAGATATCTCATCTATATTATACACAAAAATACCAAAATAGTCACTATTTTGAAAATTTAATAGAGAAATGAAAAGGACAGATTAGAAATCTGTCCTTTATGCGTAGAAAGGAGAAAAGATGAGTTACTATAAGTATGCGTAGAAAGGAGAAAAGATGAGTTACTATAAGGTTGGTAGATTCAGGGCCGTAAGGCCCTATACGAATATAAGATAGTAAAAGGCCAGTCACTGGCCTTTTTTCGTGTTTACAGAAAGTGAGGAAAGCAAATGATACGAAAAATAAAAAATAGAATAAGAGATGCAGCTATAGGTATCTTAACTGTTTTGACTGTATTAACAAATATGCAGTTACCAATCTATGCCGCAGATCACACGGCCACTAAGACATTTATAGATGGTATTTCCTATCAGGTTACTAAAGGCTCTCAATCAGCTTGGGGACAGGGTTTCACATTAAAGATGGATGGAGATGTGGTTTTCTGTATAGATCCACAGGCAGAAGTGATCGCAGGTGGAGGATATGCTGAAAGTGAATTTAATGCCTCCCTTAGACATGAGCTTTCTGTTATAGCATATGAAGGCTATTATAAAAACAGAAACAAATCAGATGTCACATACTATAAATTTACAACGAATTTAATGATTTGGGAAAAGATGGGGTGGAGTGTTACTGCTTCCGGTTTCGACTATAGTGGGTATAAATCTAAAATTCAGAAAGCTGTTGATAGTCATTCCATTCGACCTTCTTTTCACAGGGAAGAAATCACTTTAAATGTCGGGGAAAGTATTACACTCACTGACACAAATGGCGTATTTAATGAATTTAATTTTATAGCTTCTGATGGATTGAAGGTAAAAAAAGATGGTAATAAACTCACCATTACTGCGACGGAAGAATCCAAAGATAATTCTAAAGTAAAATACAATAAAGTTCCAGATGAATGTGTAGGGACCAGCCTTGTATATCAGAAGGCAGGGTCTCAGGATATGGTTAAGTTTTTTGTAAAGGACCCATTGTCTACTTTTATTGATGTCAAAGTTAATAAGTACGGATCACTGAAAATCACAAAGCAGGACGAAGATGGAGCGGTAGTTCCGAATACTTCCTTCAAAGTGTCTAAAAATGCAGACATGTCCTCTCCTATCGGAACTTACAAAACAGGGGGCGATGGTACTGTAACTGTCAATAACCTGTTACCACAGAAATATTATGTGCAGGAAACTGCAGTCCCTAGTCACCTGGTACTCGACACTACCATCCGTGAAGTAACTGTCGAAGCTAATCAGACGACAACCTATACTGCACGTAATAACTGGGTCAAAGGTAAGGTGCAGCTGCGTAAGATCGACCCTAAATCTGGAAAACAGGTCGCAGGTGCTACCTATGCCATCTACAATGATAAAGGCCAGGAGTTAGAAAGACTCGTGACAACTGCCACAGGCTATGTAGAATCGGGTTATCTAAGATTCGGGCAATACACCGTGCGTGAGGTCATCGCTCCATCAGGATATATCTTAAACAAGACTTCCTACCCTGTTACGATCACTAGCAACGAACAAAAGATCACAGTGACTGGTGAAGATGAACGACAGACCGGCCGCTTAGAGCTCACAAAAGAAGACAACGTCACCGGTTCTGCCGCACAAGGAGAAGCTACCTTAAAAGGTGCGGTATATGAGCTGAAGGCAAAAGAAAATATCCTAGATCCTGCCGACGGATCTGTCAAATATGCGAAAGGTGCATTAGTCACTTCACTGACGACGGATGCCAATGCAAAAGCGTCTGTAAGTAATCTTTACTTAGGTAAATATACCCTTCAGGAAAAGACGCCAAGTACTGGATATACGTTAGATCCTACAAAGTATGATGTATCTATCGATTATGCAGGACAAAGTGTGGAAATCGTTACAAAGAAACAAACGGTCAAGGAACGTGTCAAGGCTCAGGCATTCTCCATTATCAAGATATCAGACAATGGTGCCGGTGAAGCTGATAAGCTGGCCGGTGTCGAATTTACCGTTAAATCCAAAAAGGATATAGATGCATACGGAAGTTGGGAAAAAGCTCCTATTGCTAAAAATGCAAAGGGACAGACAGCAAAAGTCCTTGTGACTGATAAAAATGGACAGGCGGTATCTGATGAGCTTCCTTATGCTACGTATGTTGTGCGTGAAACTAAGGTCCCGGATGATCACTATAAAGTTCCTGATTTTACAGTAACTATTTCTGAAGATAGCCGTGATCCTCAGCCTTGGCGTATCTTTAATGATGCAAAATTTCGTGCTGTGGTTAAAGCTGTAAAGGTTGATCAAGAAACTGGTAAAACAATTACACTTGCCGGAACAACTTTCAAGATTAAAAACTTGGATAAAAACGAGTATGTAGAATATTGGGATTGGACCCCTATACCTCATAAGGTCAATACCTGGACGACGGATGGATCCGGTACTGTAATGACTGGAAAAGAATTGGATCCAGGTGATTATCAATTAGAAGAAATCACTGCCCCAAATGGTTATGTTTTGAATATCGCTCCAGTTAAATTTAAAGTATCAAGCAATACAGCATATGAGACACTTCCAGACGGTGCTACACCGGTCATCACTGTCACTAAACAGGATACTTCAGTAAAAGGACGTATCGCAGTCGTAAAACAGGGAGAGGTCCTTACTTCTGCAGAAACTGATGATCATGGCAATACGAAGTTCAAATATGAAATGCGGAAATTGAAGGGTGCTGTGTTCGAAGTCAAGGCAGCGGAAGATATCTCATCTCCAGATAATCAGGGCGATATCCTATATCACAAAGGCGATCTGGTAGATACGATAACGACCGATGCTGCAGGTGAAGCACAGACCAAGCTGCTCCCTTTGGGTAAATATCAAGTTTCGGGAAAAAACTGCTCCAAACGGATTCACGCATTCCGATGATATCAGAGAAGTCGAGCTCGTCTATGAGGATCAGAATACAGCGATCGTATTCGGAGATGCCGGTACTTATGAAAATGAACGTCAGAAAGTTGAAGTACAGGCTGTCAAAAAGGACGCAGATGACCAACAGCTGCTAGTCGGCGCTGAAATCACGCTATATGCAAACAGAGACGTGTACAACTATGACGGCGATGTGATCGTAAAAGCCGGTGAAAAAATTGAAACGGTGGTAACCGGCGAAGATGGTAGAGCCACATTTACTGCAGACCTGCCTAATGATCTTACTCCAGAATATGGTGTAATGCCGATTGAGAAAATCGAAGATGAAGATATAGATCCAGGATTCAGTCAAACAGTCATTGAGGATGTAAGACTCATCGGTGACACCAATAGCCTATTCTATGCAACGGAAACGAAAGCTCCTGCAGGTTATGCGAGTGGTCAGGAAGTGCGTTATTATTTTGATACAAAGTATACGAATCAAAACAATGCAGTCTTGAAATTCACAGCAGAGTATCAGAATGAAACGACAAAGGTCGAGATCTCTAAAGTGGATATCACGAACGAGGAAGAACTTCCGGGCGCTACGCTGCAGATAAAGAGCGAGGCCGGAAAGATCATAGAGGAATGGATATCCACAGATAAACCACATCTCATCGAGATGCTGCCTGTTGGAGACTATGTACTATCTGAAAAGATCCCGGCATCAGGTTATACGACAGCTACCGATGTACCGTTCACGATCAAAGATACTGGTGAGATCCAGAAGGTCGTCATGAAGGATGATATAACGAAGTTACAGATCATCAAGACGGATGAAGAAGGTAAGCAGTTACCAGGCAACAGACTGGCCATCATTGACAAAGACGGAAAGACCGTTGATGAGTGGATCACAGATGAAAAGCCTCATGATATCACCAAGCTGGTTGTCGGACAGGAATATACGTTGCGGGAACTGGAAGCAGCTGCCGGTTATACAAAAGCTGAGGATATCATCTTCATCGTACGTGATACGAACGATGTACAGACGATCGACATGAGCAACAGACAAACAGAGATGCACTTTTCTAAAGTCGATGAGACCGGCGAAAAAGAATTACCCGGTGCTAAACTGCAGATCATTGACAAAGATGGCAATATCATAGATCAGTGGGTATCCACAGAAGAGCAGCACACGATCACAGGACTGAGCGAGGGTCAAACCTATGTAATGAAAGAAATCTCTGCACCATATGGATATGAGATCGCAGAAGAGATCACCTTTACCGCAGGAGACGGCCAGAAGGTCACGATGAAAGATAAAATGATCCGCTCCTATATCAAAGTCAATAAGGTCGATTATTATGATCATAAGGACATCCTGAAGGCCGCAGAGTTTACGCTGTATAGTGACGCAGCATGCACGAAGAAAATCCGCAGTGTAAAGACGGATACGAAGAGCGGAATCGCACTGTTCGATGATCTGATCTACGGTACGTATTTCATCAAAGAGACGAAAGCACCGGCCGGTTATCAGTTATCCGATGAAGTCGTGAAGGTCACGATCGATGACGAATGGGTCAATGGTGATGACAAGCTGCGCACAATCATCTATGCAGATAAACCGTTATCCGGTGGGGTCGTTACAGGGGATACGACAGCGACTGGGATCCTGCTCAGTGTCGTAACACTGTCAGGTGCAGCACTCATCTTCGTGTCTCATAAACGCAGAAAAACGAAGAAATCAGAACAGTAGTCTGCCTTTTCTCAAGGGAGATGCAGATACCTGCATTTCCCTCTTTCATTTGAAGAAGAGGTACATCATCATGGAGCGATCCTTATCGATATGAAGGTCAGAAGGAGTATTGAAATGGTCGAAGACATACTTGACGGCTTTTACAAAAAAGCTCCGGGAATCCTTCCTACTAGCTATTTCCTATCAGAATGCTTATGAAGATCCCCGAATATTGGATTCTAACAGATAGTAATTTCACCACAAAATAAGATTTACATGAAGGATGTGATACATACTTCTTATCCCCTGTCTAAGGTATATGGAAAGGAAGAGAAATATGCAGATTTTAGGTATCATCATAGTCAAATTGATAATATTTTACATTTTGATATTTCTGTTATGTGATATAATATTGATATTCAGAAAACATCTGAGAGAAACAAAGATATATTGGAACTGCGTTGTAATCAATGGAGAAGTCATTATCAAAAATAAAGAGTATCTTGAAATTTACAAAAAGAACTTTTCTGATGATTCTGGCTATGATAAAGATTTTGTGGAAAAATATATCGGACAAGAGGATGTCATAATTAAAATTTATGATGCTCGGGGCAATGGACATCATAGATGCTATTTGATCAGTAAAATGATGTCAGTAGAATATCATTAGTTAGTAGGAGAATTGTATGGGAAGTGCAAAACAACAGTACTTCCCTTTTTCTATTATCAAGTCAACCGAACTATTGACATCCAACACACGATTCCGCTTACCAGTCTATAAAACCTATATAGCGTGATTTACCCCTTGTTTACCTCATAAAGAAAGTGAGTAAAAAATGATAAATATGAATAGAGATAAGAAAGCACAGAATCTAAGTTTGATAAAAGTTATAGGTATCCCCGCTTCATTAGTATATGGAATGCTTGTTTTTGGTAATCTATATATAGCAATTACTTCCTCTAAATTAGCAAATAAAGCTATAATAAGTGGCATATCTTATTTGGGATCATTAGTATTTATTCTTGGATTCACATATATTGTTGAATATATAAAACGAAATATCCCAAATTGGCTGCTGTGGCTAAGGGAAAAGCTGAAAAAACATCAACGCATTCCCTTATGTCTTGAGAAGATAGATTATTTGTATGAAGTGTATTTTGATGAAGTCCTCTTTTTTGGTGATCTATTTAATATTGTGCTTTGCGGTGTATTAAGTTGGAAATTCTCTAATTGTTTAAGAACTATTTTAGCTGTTTTATTGTAGTTTCCAAGCAAAAAAAAAGTGTGAGTCCAAAAGAATAAACAAATATTGCAGGAATCAAAGCATATTGACTATCTGTGATAGCATTATAAATGCCTAAATCATAAAACAAATATATTATGTATAGTAAAGCGATAAGAGACATTGTTAAAAATAACAAAAAGCATATACGATACAATGTAACGATTATCATTTCTCTTAATAAAGGAAATCTATACCCCATTCTTTTTTGATATTTAACATATAGTTTTTGGATTCTATAAAATAGTGTTGTAGCTCTTTTCTCTGCTTCAGAGGGGTTCTTAGAATCTTTCAAAGCTTGTAAGAGTTTAAGAGTTATATTATCAAAATAATTTACTAAATGGTAATTATTTTCTATTGTTTCATTTTAACTTTAAAAATATTTCTAAACAATTCTTATTTTTCACCTTGGAAATTGGATTTTCAATAACTGCATAGTATATTTCACTATATATCATAAACATCTTCTTATCTATTTCTGAAACCATCGGTCTTCTGTCCAATAGATATTTAATGAAAGTATTTAAAATCTGACCTACTGAGAAAACAGAGAGGACAGCAATAATAAAACTTGAATCTATAAATTTAAAAAAATCTTCCATAAATAACTCCTCATTTCTTTATAAGAGAGATTTTATCACGGGAAAGGAGGCGATACATATAAAATAGAAGATTTTTTTATCCTACGAACTGTTACTCTCAAGTAACAGTCAAGATGTAGTATAAGCTTTTTGCACTGTATGAGTGTTTATACAGCGGCTCTATATCCGAAAGAAGACACATCATGTGTCTTTTTTAGTATTAAGAAAGAAAGGAAACGATATACCCTATGTTCAAGAAAAGATTAAAACCGACTCCTGCGACTGCAGGTATCCTCATCGCCTTCTATTCGACGATGACCCCTATATTGGCGAAGCCAAAACCGAATACTGCAGGAGTGAAAAATGAGGCAAAGCCTTGGTTGGATTCCTTTACGGATATCTGCCTATGGGCGATACCTCTCGTTGCTGTCATTGCAAGTGCTGCTCATGGTCTATCGTGGATGGTCAAGGACGAAGATGAGAAGAAACAAAAGCCTGTCTTAAAGATGCTCAAGATCATCTGGGGAATCGCAGTCGTCCTCGAGCTGATCCCGACGATCTATAAAATATACAATATGTAAAAAGGAGGTATCGTATGGATCTAGTAATCGATGGTGTCCGCTGGGTCTTGTGGATACTCGTCAAAGGAAGTATGTTCCTCATCGATAGTGTATATAACATCATACGACCGATCCTTTCCTTCGATATCGGCTCAAATTCAACGGTGTGGCAATGGTGGGACATCCTGATGATGTTCCTCCTGATGTTCACCCTGCTCAGAGCCTTCACGATGTTATTGAAAGCGACTATCGATGAAGAATATGTATGGAAGCTGAGCGGATTACGGATGATCTTCCGTATCATCGCAATCGTTTTCGTCGTTGCCATGACTCCACTGGTGATCAAAGAATTCACCGCTTTTACGAGCGTCGTTATGGATAGTGTTCCGGATTCCTTCGTAGTAGAGAACAATTTCGCGACTACGAAGCCAAAAACAGACAACAAGCTTCAACAGGAGATTGTTGACAAACTGTACAAGGAATATGAAGGGATGCCTTCCCAGATCTTTATCAGTTCCGCAAGCAATGGTCAATATCCTCCCTACCAGCTGATCGATATCAACGCCACGGAAGGCGGTATGGATCATTGGTTCGACGGCGTACCGATTGTAGGAGGCTTCTTCAATATCACCTCTGCATTGATTGGAGCTGATGGTGATTATATCTATTTTCCGGATACCACCATGCTGATCTTTCTGATCGTAGAAGGGGTATGTGGAGCTTATATGTTTCTGCTTATGGCGATACAGATATCACAGAGGATGATCTCCATCGCGGTCAAGATCCTGATATCTCCCTACCCGATTTCCGGTATCATAAATCCGGATGATCGCAGTTTTGGTTTATGGGTCAAACTGATCAGTGCTGATCTGATCTCGAATGTCCTGCAGTATATCATCCTGTTGCTCGTCATGGCTGTCACATCTTCTAAAACGGTACAAAACTTCGGCATCGTCGGCCAGGGGATCTTCTTCCTGGGGGGCATGCTGGCTGTCTTGGTCGGTCCCGGTCAAGTCGCTCAGCTCATCGGCGGGGATGGTATGGGACTCTTCATGACGATGCAGGGCTTCCAGGCGATGAGCGCATTGAAGGGCGTCACACAGGCGATCGGACAAAAAGGAATCGGGATGGCCACTGGAGCGGCAGCTCTGGGGACTTATGGAGCCGGCAGGATGCTGGGCCTGAACTCGCTCGGTAACTATCCGGATGGAGGTGGTATCGGCTCCAACAATCCTATGACAGGAGCATATGATCCGGGAAACGGTCCCGGAAATGGTTCAGGATCCGGAGGTGCAGGAAACATCCCGCCAAGAGCTTTTTCCGAACCACATACAGAGAAACAAGCGCAGGCAGCGAGGAAGTATGGAATCGACATCAGTGATATGAGTAAAGGAGACGCTTCCCTGGCTTTGGAAAAAGCAGGCATGGATAAGAGCTACTGGAGAGGTTCGAATCCGGCAGGTGGTGGCGCATCCGGCACGATCGATAAGAGCAATCCAACCTATGGTTTCGGAAATACGCCGACATCTGTCTCTACAGATGGAAGGTATGATAGGGCGATGGAAGATGGCACAGATATAGGCGCATCCAGTGAAGGCATAGATAGTGGTGAAGGGATCGATATCGGAACTCCTGCCAAAGGAAATGACGGCAGCTCAGGTGGTGCTTCACAGGATGAAGGAGGCATCCGTCTGAGTCGTGAGGGTACGACCGCAAGGCGTGTCGGTGATTCCTCCACCTTCCGTGCGAGAACCGTCTCCAAAGTAGGAAGAACGGCTTATCTGGCCGCAGGTAATCGACTGATGGGACAGAAGAGCATCGTCCGTGGAGGACGCTATGTAACGAAGAATACGCGTGCACAGAATCTTTCGAACATGCATGCCGGTATCCAGGATCTGATCCATCCGAAGCGGATCGACGAGCTGTCTTCCACGCATGCAGAAAAAAGAGATATGCAGGATATGAGAGAAATGGAGGACTTTGAACGATCATGAGATTCTACTCACCGAAGAATTTTAAGAAAGGAAGACATCTGGGAGGCATGTTCCGATGGATCGACATCGTGCTGTTCGGCACAGCGACCCTGCTCTTCATCCCGGCATTCCTTTTCAATATGACAGGAGATACGGTCAACGTCCCGCTCCTCATGTTGACCTTACTGCTCTATGGGATCGTGATCGTGCTCATCCAGCCATTCCCTCCCATCTATCACAACTTCCTGGTGTTCTTCTACCTACAGTATCTGTATCTCAGACGACAGAAGGAATATATATGGGGAGGTATCGTAAAATATGAAGAAAAAGAAGAATAAAGAAAGAAGAGCGGAAAAGAAGGTCGTGAAGCAGGCAGAGAAACAAAAGAAATATTGCAGCACGGCATTGGAATGGTCAGATATCGAGATGATCGACGGAGACGCGATCCATATAAGAGACGGCAGCACACGAGAGCGTATCATCGGTTTGAAAGTCACCCCCAGGAACATCTTCATCGATACAAGTTATGTACAGGCCCGTATCGTGAACAACCTGCGCATCATCTTCAATAAGATCCGTTTCCCCATCTATTGGGGCTACGTATTCGTGCCGGTACAGATCGACGATCATATCTCGATGCTGTTGCGGGAAGAGACGCAGGAAGAGGATCCGCGCATCCGTGCGATGATCCAAAATGATTTTGAAAAGGTCACTTGGTTCCAGGATACACATCGTGAGCTGGAATTCTTTCTGATGCTGCGCGATGAGGATGAAGCGACTCTGATGAAGAACTATGACGAGCTGGTCGCAGAGCTTCAGTATGCCGGGTTTCGGACGAAGGACCTGAACATGCACGATCTCTACGACTATGTCGCTTATATGTATGAGAATCCGCTGATCAATGATTATTATTTCTCACGAGGTGTCTTCAGCTGTCTGGCAGAGGAGAGTGAAGATATCTTCCTATCGAAAGACAACTATCATGAACCGGATTTCGATTATGATGATTATTACAGACTTCGGAAGGAGGGAGAACATGTGGAATAATGACCTGTTGAAGAAAAAAAGTACGTTCCAGCCGATCGGACTGAAGATCCAAAGAGGCCACTACATCCTGGGAGACCGTTATATCAAATCTCTGCTCGTCACCGAGCTCCCCCGACAATTCGAACTCGGTCTCCTGAGCTCCTACGTTTCGAATCCGGAGATCAAGGTCTTCATGCGTACGGAGCCGTTGGATCTGGACTGTGCCGGTATGCTGAAGAAGGAATACAATGATAAGAGCAGAGAATATCAGAAGAGCGGGAACGACCCGACGAGGAGAGAGATCCTGGAGAATGAGCTGATCTCATTGAATACCTACATCAAGGAGATCATCGATAATCACGATGTGACCTGGAACATCACCATCGTCTTCAGCGTCTATGCTGACACAGAAAAGGAGGTGAACAAACGATGTCAGGATCTCAATCTCCGCTTACGGGCAGAGGGCTTCAAGCTGACCAGTGCTCCCGTCATGCAGGAGAATCTGATGCGGGTCGCTTCCCCATTGTTCGTCGACAGTCTCCTCCCTGCTGAAGTGGAAAAGAATATCGGTATCCCGCTCCCTTCACTAGGTCTGGCCGGTCTCTATCCGTTCGTATTCGAAACACTGAAGGATCGTGACGGCTTCCTGCTGGGACATGAGCTGATGAATAAAGGAGCGATCCTATTCGATCAATTCCAATGGCTCGATGACCCGATGAGTGCCCGGGCACTGAATCGCCTGAGTGGGAATCTCGTCATCGTCGGAGGTACCGGATTCGGTAAGTCTACACTGATGAAGCTGTTGATCCGTTTCTACATCCGTACACACAAAAAGATCATCTGGATAGACCCGGAGAACAAGAACAACTCCCTGACGAAGCGTTATGGAGGTACGTTCATCAACTGGGGGCGGCGAGGCCATATCATCAATGTCTTCGATCTGAAGCCGATCTCCGTGGAAGAGGATGAGGACGCCAGCGTCAAATGGGATACAGAGCTTGCCATATACAACTGTGTCGATGATGTCAAGATTATCCTGCGCTATCTCGTACCCTCTATCAGTGATGACACCCTTTCCATCGTAGGAGATCAGATGGTCATGCTGTATGCCGATCATGGATTGACGCCGGAAACGGATTTCCGTGGACTTCCGGCTTCTGCATATCCGACCTTCTCCGATCTCGACGTACGTCTGCAGAAGAGCATAGAGGAGTGTCAGAAGCAGCCGCATGCCGATACGAAGGAGCTGGAGCTGCTGCGGGATCTGCGGCTGAAGATAAAGCCACTGCTCAAAGAATGGTCGATCTACTTCAATGGACATACATCGCTGGGTCAGGAGGACTTATCGAAGGATATCATCGCGTTCGGTACGAAGACGCTGCTGGAGAAGCCGCTGACATTGATCAATGCGCTGAATCACATCATGTACCAATTTGCCTGGTCGTTGTGTCTGGATGAGTCCGTAGAGTCTGCTTTCGTTCTGGATGAGGCGCATACGCAGATACTGACGCCGATGAGTGCGGAAAGAGTAGCACAGTACACGCGAAGATCCAGAAAGTATCACAATGTCTGTACGATCGCGACGCAGGAGCCGAAGGACTTTGCGGGGAAAGACATCCTCGTACATGGAAAAGCGATCTTCAACAACAGCGTCTATAAGATGATCATGCATCTGGAGCGCGACGGGACCAACGATCTGAGCAAGTTCATCACCGTCAATGAGAATGAGAAAGGACTGATCGAGCAGCTGCGTATGGGTGATGCATTGTTCGTCTGTGGAGACCGTCATATCCCATTGCATGTCCTTGCGACAGAGAACGAGTTGAAGGAGATGGCATGACCAAGGAATTGAAGACTAGGCACATGGATCTATTCCCTATCATTCAAACATCAGTTTTCATGACAGGTAGTCCACGAGCGTGATAGATCCATCAGGAAAAGACAGTACCTGGCAACTTGCCAGGTAGCTTTTCACAAAAGATAGGACAATGATGGGAGGTAAGGTCATGGACTTATTCAAACATATCTTCCATGTGATCCGCATAGTTACTGTGAAAGAATATCCTCTTTCAGAAATAAAGCAACAGATCAGAAATAAGGTCATAGGACCAGGTGATCGGATCAGAGTCAAAGGATATCTGAGCTGTTTTGCGCCCATATGTGAACCTGATACATTCGTTCCTAAAATGATAACATATGATCGTAAACATGATGAAGTACATGTGGTATCCTGTTCGCCGGTCGTAAGGAACCTTCAATCGGAAGAATATGGAGTTGCATTTCTCTATCCGCAACAGGAAGGGCGTTTTGAATATGAGCTAGAAAACAGTGCGGAGAGATTGCAGATCACAGATAAGAACAGGTTCATCCCAGTAGTAATGAGAAAACAGGAATATAGAAAATTTTCAGAAAAACAGGTCGAGATGATCTGTTCCATCGAAGATATATGTGTATGTGATCCAAAAGATGAATTCATATTCAAAACACGTGAGTTCAGAAAAGTGAATGATTGGTTCACAGACCTCTATATTCCCCAATATTCAGCATATTGTCTAAAGGCGCAATCCATACTTCCGGATAACAACGGAGATAGAAAAGATCCTGTCATCGTACCGTATGCCATCGAATATCAGGTATCTTGTAAGGATGAAGAAATAGATCTATTCGAAGAGCTCCACACAGCGCTTGTAAAAGCCTTCGTAAACGAAAATAGCCGATACAAGATATGGCACATGGGAGAAGAAAGTCATGACTTCATACTGGCAGAAGATCCGGGTCTAAAAATCGTTTATAAGTTCGACGGGAAAGTCGGCTTTTATCAAAATATAGATATAACAGATACTTTGATCTATGAGCAGCAAATGATGCTATTGGAAGAACGATTATTACAGTTCAAAGACCATTTACATGCTTCGATACATTTGGATCTAGTGTATCTATCCGATATCGGCATGTCAAGGGTCCTAGATATCGGTCGTTATAAGCCAAAGGCAAATTTAGCCTGAAGTCGATAAGGCCAATCTATTTCATAGTCATTCTATTGAAAGGATGCAGATGGCAGGTGATCTACGAACGAGGTATCCCTATCTTAGAAAGCATTACCTGGCAAGTTGCCAGGTAACTTATAAAATTGGAATGAAGAAAGGCTATACCTTGATCGATGATATATGACATTTTCAAAATATGCGGGAGATTTCCCGTTTTTTTGCTCGTCGATCGAAGGCTTTCGATATGGAAAGGAGAATCTGATATGGAAAAGCATACAGAACATAAGCTGCTTCATAAAGCAATCGAAAGAATAAGCTATCGATATCGTCATGAAAAGGCGTTATCGAGCTTCAAAGAAAAGAAACTGCGATACCTCTCCATGAATGAGGATGAATTCCTACTGAGCTATATAGAGATCAGTGCGAGATGTATATGTAAGAAATGGATACTCTTCTTTTCTTCGATGATCTGGCTGATGATGACGATATCTTTGTCTTTCTATGTGAAGAAGCTGCTTGCTGTCCTTCCCACGATAGCTGATCAGGAATATCGAAGCACGATCCTGCTCATATCTGTCAGTGTACCTGCGATGATCCTCCTGCCGTGGCTCATCTGCCTGATACATGCGTTCATCAAGCAATATCGACGGACGAAAGAAAAAATGATCATGGATGAGGTAAGAAGATATCTGCAATAGCTCATGCGAAAAGAAAGGAAGAAACATACATGGCAAGATGGCTGAAAGGTATCGCTCATTTATCTGCATTCGATGCGATCGAACAGATCAAACATGCCGCAGATGAAGAAGAAAAAAAGTGTTTGATCCAGATGGAAAGGGAAAGAAGAAAGAAAAATCGGTATAGGACAAATGTGATAATAGTTGCTGGCTTGATCATAAACCTAGTTACTATTCCAATGCTGTTTCTTAGGATCAAACAACGAATCTTTGATATCTTAATACTGGACTATGCAGTAAGCGTCACCGTATCCGGCTGTACGATATGCATGACAGCGCTGACAGTATTTTATTTAAAGGGTCTTATAAAATCAAATCGTTGACCTTTTTATCCCCCCCAAAAAAAGGAGCTGATACGAACGAAACGAATAGGTAGCATAGCGTTGACCATTCTATTGGTTTTGGTATCCTTATGTTTATGCGGTCATTTCCGGATCTATTGTATCCTGAGTGGTTCGATGGAGCCCACGATATCCACCGGCAGTCTCATACTGGTCGATACCGATGTTGTACTGTATACGGAGGATATCGTTACCTTTCAAAAGCAGGATTCCATCATCACACATAGGATCGTGAGACAGATTGATGATCAGAGATTCATCACAAAGGGAGACGCCAATGACAGCGATGATCCTACACCGCTCTATAAGACGCAGATCATCGGTAAGGTCATCCTGGTCATCCCTTACATCGGCTATATCGTCCTATTCATCAGACGATATCTCTGGCTGCTGTGCGCGGCCTTTTTGGCATGGCAGATCATACGAAAAAGGAAAAGGAGATAAGAAATTTATGGAAATCAGAAACAAGAAAAAAGTAGGCATCCTCTCAATAGCTGTATTGGCAGGGATCACAATCATTGGATCCTCTGTCGCATATTTCACTTCGACGGATACGAAGGACAATCTCTTTACCGTAGGCTCTGTGAGGACCATCCTGCATGAGGACAGATGGGACGATCTCGCAGATACCGACCATAACGGTATCCCCGATATGGCAGAAGATATCATACCGAATAAAACGATCCCAAAAGATCCGACGATCGAGAATACCGGCAAGAACCCTGCCTGGGTCTATCTGGAGGTCAGAGTACCGATCGTAAATATCATCACCGCGCAAGAGGATGGCTCACGGAATCCGAAAGCTGATACAGAGCTCTTCCTCTTCACGCCGGACCTGGATCACTGGCGACAGCTGAGTAAGATCGTTGAAGAGGATACCGATGGCAGGAAGACAGCGGTCTATGTCTTTGGTTATGAATCTGTATTGGATCCGGGGCAGACGACAGCAGAGTTGTTCTCCTCTGTAACCTTCTGCAATGCGATCGAAGAACAGGGGCTGGAGGACAGCGAACAGACGATCACCGTCAAGAGCATGGCCATCCAGCAGGAGGAGACCGGAACAATGGAGGAAGCCTATGGAAGCTTCATCAACCAGGAACATGTTACGAAGGAACCTGCACCGCAGATGCCAGAAGATGGAGAAGCAGCTGTGGATGATGGAGGTCACGATGAATGAAGCACAGGAAGAAATGGTTCCTCGTCTTCCTGTTGGCAGGGATCATCCTTATGATGGTCCCCTTCAGTATCGCCTATCTGACGCATGTGGAAACGAGAGAGAACCGGATAACGATTGGACAGAACGATGTCATGATAGAAGAGGATTTCACACCTCCCAAGCAGTGGCAGCCGGATACGACGTACGAAAAGGACGTGAAGGTCCGCAATACCGGCAGTGTCCCCTGTTATATCCGCGTCTACGCAGCGCTTTCCGATACGACCATCCCTGCGCATATGGACTTCGATACGAAGGACTGGACGCAGGCCGATGACGGCTACTGGTATCATAACAGCATCGTGGAGCCGGGAGCTGTCACCTCCAGTCTGTTCACGAAGGTGACGATCGAGGACATCGAAATAGAGCAGCGGAAGACATTCGACATCATCATCTATGCGGAATCTGTACAGGCGGAGGGCTATCGCGATATACGGGATGCCTTCGCCGGTATACGATGAAGGAGGTATGGAATAGCATGAAGAAAAGAAGATCACTCATCTTATCTCTTGTCGTATCCCTGCTCATCTGCGGACTGATCATGGGGGGATTCCCTCTCTTCCCTAGTACGTTCCTTCCAGCAGCGTTTCATCGCACAGACGGATACCGTGGAGGTGACATTGATCGATGACCTACAGCGTAGTGAACCGATCGTACCGGGAAGCAGGATCCCCCCCTGGATATGGATGTGCAGAACCTGGGAGCTGCCTGTCAGGTACGTTTCAAGGTCTGCGTCTATACCGGTGGAGAACTGCTCCGTGAGCTTACAGAGGCGGAGCTGGAGCTGGCGGATGGCTGGGAACGGAAGAAAGACGGATATCTCTACCATACAGGCATTCTGGAAGAGGATGGCATACTGGAGCTGTATGACGCTGTCATCGCGAGCAGTGACATCATCACGAAAGAAGATCAGACGCTGGTACTGGAGACGACGATCCAGGCCGTACAGAGTGAGCATCTTGAGGTCTCTTCGGATGGCTGGGGAGATACCGAGATCCGACAAACGCTCCGTTCAAGGAATGAGGTGAGATCCGATGCGTAGAAAACTGCTGTTACTGACGATACTGCTGTTGCCCTTCCTCCCTGTAAGGATACAGGCAGAAGGATCAGACAGGTACGACATCCACATCCGGATCACGGAAGCAGGGATACAGAAGACATCGGCAGATGATATCGTGCTGTCACGGATGCTTCCGGGAGATGAACAGACCTATACCCTAAGGGTGGATAACCGAAGCAAGGAGGAACAGGAGCTCTATCTCAAGCTTTGCGCAGGAGAAGGACAGCTTACCGAGATACTGGAGCTGCAGGTGACGCAGGATGGCCACCGCCTCTATGAAGGAACTATGCAGGATGCGCAAAGAGGTATAGCGATGGGGCGCTATACATCACAGGAGATGACGACGATCCGGATCACACTGCGTCTTCCGAAAGAAACAGACAATGCATATTCGATCAGGGAAGCTGCTGTCGATGTCGAGCTCACTGCACTGACGATACAGGAAAGCGTAGCTACAGGAGATCAGACACAGCGGACACTGCTCATATCCAGCACGCTGGCATCCATCTCCTTCCTGATCATCATCGTAAGAAGGAGGCGAAAAGATCATGAAGAAGCACGGTAGTCTACTCATATCGATCCTGTTGCTGTTCCTGCTGATCATCCTTCCCCAGGATGGCCATATCACAGCAGCGACCATCCATGAGGTATCCGGAAGCAGCACCATCATCGATTCCTATTATAGCTTCGCACCGAAGTTCACGCCCGGGGTATCCTGGGCGGAATTCTATGGCTGCAGGAGCTATGATGATAGTGCGCTGTTCCGCAATGAAGGAGCTGCCAGTGGACGACTGCCAACGAACAGTCACCTCGCCCTGTTATCGAGCAATGCGCTCGTGAGAAGTGGCACGATCGGCGTGCGATACAATAACATCGGCCACTATAACGGATCGGCAGTAGATCTAAAGATCATGCTGGTGGACGGAGAGATCCGCACGGCGACTACGACGACGCATCCGGATATTAACATGCCGAGCGTCGCCTTCATGGATAACAGTATCGACATCTACCAGCAATCCTATCAGAGCAGGAATTTCGTTTGGCAGTTCACCTTCTATAGGAGAGGAACGAACACACCGATATCAGTACCCTTCCATGCGAATTTCAAAGATATCGATAACACGGAGATCTTAGGTCATGGCTATAGCGGGATCGATGGCGTCTATGTGATGAGCAGAGGCAGTGGCGGTAATCTGAGCTATAACAGTTCTCAGGTGTATGCACCGTCAGAATTGAGTGGAGATGATGTCCGACAGAACTGGGCTACATTGATAGGAGTGGCCTCGAGCTTCCGGCTGGGGGTATACGAGAAGACTGGATATCGATGTCGAGACATGGGACAAAGGAAGTGATTATCGAACGTTCTATCACTGGAAATGGTCCAACGATTCCCTCGTGAAGTTCGATACACCGGTCCCGACGAAACGCATCAATGGCAGCACTTCGGCATCTATTTACAATGATACTGCTTTTAACTATACGGTAGACTTTGCAGTACCGCCGGAGAATGCGACAACGTATTACACGAGCTTCAAGCTCAATGATACCCTGGCAAGCTGTCTGCAGCTGGCCAATGGAACAAGCAGCATCACCATCCGAGATTCAGCCGGTAACGATGTGACATCGAAATTCGATCGTACCATCAGCGCTCAGTCCATACAGCTGAGCCTTCGTAATGTCGGTGACACTTCGTTCTATGGAAAAAGCTATACCGTCACGCTGAAGTGTAAAAAGAAAAGCGGTCATGACCTGTCCGCCTGGTTCAGCACATCCGGTTCCGGATCTGTCCGCAATACAGCGTCGATAACGACAGATCGAGGGACGAAGACATCGAATGCAGTAACTGTGGGCTTCTATTTCAAGATAACGACATCTGTGACGAACGGGACGATCACGGCAAGCACAGCCTCCCCGCTGCCGAATACGAGCAGGACGATCAGCTACAGCCCTGTGGACAGTGACCACGTATTGGAGAGCGTCACCATCGATGGGAAGGAAGTCGATATCAAGAAATATCCGAAGAGCTATACCTTCAGCGGGATAAAGGAGGACCATACGGTAAGTGTGAAATATAAACGTGTCTACAAGATCGAGACCGGTGCGAGCGGTGGGACGATCACACCCAAGGTGACCGGCATCGACAAGGGAGAAGATAGAACGATCACGTATACAGCGGATAAGGGGTACTATCTGCGCAGACTGCGTGTAGACGGAAAGGAAGTAGACGTGAAGCGATACCCTACCTCGTATACCTTCCATGATATCTCTTCAGACCATGTCATAAAGGCAGAATTCCTGCCGATACCGGAACTGCGGATCACGAAGCGGATCTATGGGGAAGAAATGTATCCGGCGTCGGGAGATCCGACCTTCCTCTTCCATATCGAAGGCACAGACTTCACCGGAGAGAGACAGGAATATACGGAGGTCATCCGATTCACAGCGTCTGACAAGAAAGCGTCCGGAGGCATAGAGAAAACGATCGTCCGGAAGGATATCCCTGCCGGTGAATATGAGATCAGCGAGATCCCGGTATCGAGATATCGTCTGGATAGTATCACGGATGTCATATCCGGCAAAGTAAGTGGCAGTAAGGTGACGCTGGATACCGATGGACAGGATGCGAAGGCGACCTTCGTGAATCGCAGGAAGAGCTATCAGGATTACAGCGATAACGATCTGGTGGTCAATACGTTCCATAGATGAGGAAGCTTACCTGGCAAGCTGCCAGGCAGCTACGCCTACCGTCGATACATTGGAAGAGAGCGAAGATGTATAGATATCATCACGTGAGATATCGCAAATTCCTCGATGAGATAGGGATGGATATACCGGAACAGTGAGACAGCCCCTCACTGTTCCATCCCCTTCATATATTCAAGACGATGCCCGTACCATATCTATTGAATGCGACGGGACTTTTGGTGTAAGATATATGTAGCGGATATGAAAAAGCCCAAGCTATCCTTGTGATGTAAAAGAGGTGGTATGAGTGAAAACGGAAGGATTATCGAAGGCATTGGAGAAGGCCAGGGATAATTGCACACAGCTCGCTGATATGGGAGTAGAAAAAGAAATGCTGGAACCGTTTTGGCAGTTGATGAAAGAGTGTGAAGCGATCATCCGACATGAGGCCGATCATAAGAAAAAAATGATGAAGGGGATAAAAGAGGCACAAAAGAACGGCGTCCGCATAGGGCGTCCTGGGATCCCCTGCAGTGATAAGTTTCTGAAGCTGGCTGTCCTGCAATCCCAACATGCGATCACGGCAGTGGATGCGGCAGCGCAGCTCAACATAGGGAGATCGACCTTCTATAAACTGAAGAAGCTCTATCATAAAGAGATCAAGCGGAAGAAACAGGAAGGATGAGCGGTGACCCCGCGAAAGGAGAAAGAATGGAAGCTGATATCGTATTGAAAGAAGATGAGATCGAGAAGTCATTCGAAGCCGCAAGCAGTGATTTTCTATCGTATCTGGACAAGAGCATCGAGCGGCTGGAGGATGAGCAGGAGCTCACAGGGCAGTATAAAGAGGACATGATCGCAGGAAGAGAGGGCATGGTCATCCTGTTACCGATATTCCTCGATATGTTCCGGGCAGCACTGCATGAGCACGTAAAGACGAGAACGCCATTATTAGCTGTCGAACTCTATGAAGAAATGGACGGCGTGGATACGACCTGGGGGATCGGCCTCATGATAGCCGAAGAGCTGTGCAGGAGAGCCGGCGTCGAACATAAGAAGGTCTCACAGGACATGGAAGCGACAATCTTAGAATTTGAAAAGGTACTTACAGAATATTACAGTATGATGGGAAACGATCCCCAGGCGGACGCTGTGGCTTCTGACATCCCCGATGGTAGATATCAGGCTTGATGGGGATATCACTTCAACTGTATACATAAGAACGGACGCGATGTAACGAAGAGGTATGGCCGGATACACACGAGGTACGACATACGAAGACAGGCTGCTGGAATGGCAGCTTTTTCTCTTTCCTCTCCGGCTGCGCCCCTACATGGCAAGTTGCCATGTGAGCGATCTTCTATAAAAAGTGCAGCGGCACATGTGACGGCTTTCTACATGGCAAGTTGCCAGGCAGCTATGGAATACCGCTTCCGGCTCCTCCGTCAAGGACCGGGTCGTATCTTCCTGACGGAAGATCTCCACCCTGCCTGCAGCTCCTTGACTGCTCCACCTATAGCGGTGTGAAGAAAGTGTAAGGTAGCTACACTTACAGTCGATAGCGGCAGAACCGCACAGGAGGAAAGATATGCATTATTATGAAGTACAGTCACAATTAGTAGTTTTGAATAATGAGGATGCCTATGTAGCATCCGAAAAAGCCCTAAATGAATTTGACCTTTTGGTCATCGATAGTAAGGAACACGGATTCATTACTGTTTCTATCTCTCGGAAACTCACGAATTTTGAGGCGATTTCCATGCCATTCGAAATCAGTACCTATCTCATGAAGATGGATATCGAGGGATATTTGAAAAAGAAGAAAGCGGAAATCAGTGCAGATGTCATCCTTAAAAAGGTGGAACTCAAAGTCAAGGAGATACAGTATATGGAGAAACTGAAAAAATATCAGAGAGACCCGAAAGTAAAAGCATTACTGGATGAATATGATGCTTTACAGAAAGATACACCTATTCAAGCAGAAGCGGAAGAAAATACATATGATGGATTGTCATTGGATGACCTAGTCTAAACAAAGAAATCGGGAGAGACACCTCTCTCGATTTTTCTATCTCATTTTGATATCCGGCATTTGAATCAGTATATTAACTATGGCTGCGCCTCTACATGGCAAGTTGCCATGTAGCTATGGAATACCGCTTACGGTTCCTCAGTCAAGGACCGGGTCGTATTTTCCTTTGGAAAATCTCCACCCTGCCTTACGGCTCCTTGACTGCTCCACCTCCAGCGGTGTGAAGAAAGTGTAAGGTACATATCCTTACGATCGTAAGCGGTGACCCTGCAAGGAAAAGCAATAAAAGAAGATAATAGATAAAAATACATTTACGGGAGGCAAGCATGAATGAGAGTATCGTATTGAAAGGAATACATAACAAAAAAATAAAAAACATATTCATATTAGGACAGCCAAGGACTGGTAAGAGTACAATTGCTAAAAAATTATTGTCATATGGTGCTTTTAGTATCTTAGCAATGGATGAAGTAAGACATGCGTTTTATGCATGTGGGATACAGGATATATATGCAAAGGATAATAAGACCGAGGTGAAGGATACATATTCCACAGCTTTTTTAGAGTTTATAAAAAGCTATATCAAATCTTTTCGTCATAACAATCCGGATATCACCCTGATCATTGAAGGAATGGAAATGACCGTACAGGAAGTGGCTAAGGAATTTCCAGGGGATATCATCGTAGTTTTGGGAATAGATACATCTGATACACAGGTATTTTTTGATTTGATAAGAATGCAGGAACGCACGAACGGACATGCATGGACCAAACATATCACGGACGATGAACTGCATGAATGTATCGAATGTAGTATGCGATATTCTAAAGAAAACGAGAAAGCTGCAAGAAAACTGGGGATCGCATATTTTTCCTGCAATGGTCATCGGACAGAAGATTATGAAAGATCGATCATCGACTATATATTACGATCCATGTCTTCCGATGATATAAGGTCTTACCGTGAACATATGAATTTGATGGATCTATATCTTTTCTTAGATCTTACTGATCGTTTTGAAAACTATAACTATATTAAAAATATTTTGAAAATCGATTATTATCAGATCATCAAGGTAGGTCATCGTGATCTATTAGAGCTTCATGAGCTTCACCTTAGAGTCCCTATCTTATATCATGTCGATGACCTTAGCATATTTGAAAAACAAATATCCAAGCTTAGAGATTTGAGAAATACATCGAAAGATATCGTTATCGATATCTGTGGGAATATCGAAAACTTAGGAGGGATCACGAAATGAAACTGTTTATGATAAGTGGAAGGATAAAGGATATCAGGACAAGGATATCGGCAACCCAGCGAAGCTTTCTCAATATGCATATCTCTTCCAGTGACGGTGCGTCCTATGAAATATCGATATCCTATGAGCACGTATTCGATAACCGCCCTCTGGAGGTTGGCGATAGCGTGATGGCAAAAGGACAGATCATCTCCCATGAGAGTGAGGATGCATCCGGTGAGGTACATCTGTCCTATGAATTCATAGCAGATCACATCACGAGGTATTAGCCTATACTACCTGGCAACTTGCCAGGTAGTTTTCTCATGTACCAGATAGTCGAGAGAAAGGATATAGATAATATGAAATTATTCATTCTGATACAGATACTGTATATCATCTATTTATTATTGCGTATCAAACGGTACAAGAAGGAAATCACATTATATAAAAACCTGCGGCTCATGTATATTGAAATGATACAATGGTTGAATACCAAGCATCTGGAAGATAAAAAATAAGTATGATGACTCATCACGACTAAGGGAGAATGACGAAAAAACTCGATGCCATGAGATAGCTCCAGATCCTGCAATATCAGCGCTTCCCTTTTGGCTGCGCCTCTACATGGCAACTTGCCATGTAGCTATGGAATACCGCATCCGGCTCCTCAGTCAAGGAGCGGGTCGTATTTTCCTAACGGAAAATCTCCACCCTGCCTTGCGGCTCCCTGACTGCTCCACCTCCAGCGGTATGAAGAAAGTGTAAGGTATCCATCCTTACGATCGTAAGCGGTGACCCCGCAAGGAGAAGAATATGAAAAATATAGTGAACACGATCATCGGAAGCAACAACATTATAATCAGAAACAGCACGGTATCCCACATCAGGAATATCGAGACCCTTTCACAAGGTTGGAACTGGGTCGAATCTACAGAGGGCTCAGGCTTCTTACTATCGCCTGAGGGAGATAGCGTCGTCGATTATGTCCTGATCATAGGGACAAGTGATATCCGTTACCGTTTCCGTGATACGGAGTCATGGATGCTGTTCGTAGGAACGGAAAAAGAATTCAAGGATTTCATCTTGAAGAAAGTGAGAGATAGGATATGATCTCCATAAATGAAGATAGAAAAAAGTTGATGGACGATATACTGACACTACAGCAGAAAGAACTTGAAGCCTGTGATGATCTCCGAGCACTCTATATATCAATGCTCAACCATCACAATCATCACAATGACCATAGTTGTACGGAAAAAGGTGTCGATATCCGTGTAGGAGATATCTGTTATATCGATTTCGGAAATGCATTCATCGAAGAGATAGGCTTCCAGCATTTCGGACTCATTTTGAGCCTATGTAAAAATAAAGCGTATGTCGTGCCGATGAGTGGTAATGAACGGGCTTATGCGCAAGCCTATAGTAAGGATACCCTAAACGGCAAAAAACATCTGATGCGCCTGGAAAAGGTCGGTAGGATGAAGAAACGTTCTGTCTTATTCATAAACGATTCCAAATGGATAAATACCGCGAGGGTCATAGACGTAAAAGGACATCTGAAAAGAGACAGCCAGGTCTTTCGAGAAATCATGACCAGGGTCAAAGATATGATATCCTAGAGGAGCTCTCCTCTAGGGTATTTTATATACTGGCGAGCAGTTGATCAAGTAAAAAGATGCCGGATAGCTCTGCCGGCTCAGGTGCCGGCCAACTACATGGCAAGTTGCCATGTAGGTATGGAATACCGCACATGATTCCTCAGTCAAGGAGCGGGTCGTATCTTCCTGACGGAAGATCTCCACCCTGCCTTCGGCTCCTTGACTGCTCCACCTCGTGCGGTGTAAAGAAAGTGTAAGGTAAGTGGCAGCCCCACAGGAGATGGAAAATGAAAAAATTATATTACATGACGTATCATCAGCAGCTTGGTCAAGATACAAGATATCTTGCGGAAGGATTGATCGTGAGTGATGAAGATTTTCAACAAAAGACTCACTTCTCAATAGGTGAAGAATCCTACATCTGTTCGGCAGTTCCTTTGAACGATGCTGAAGATATCTATTATTTCTTACAGGATCTCATCCAGCGAGGTAAGACGACAAATATGCAGACTAAGAGATTACAGACCTTGGCATTACGTGAGTTTCTGAACGATGAAGCCGGAGATCTATATGCGATCCTTTGCGATAAAGTGCAGTACGGTATAACAAGGATACAGATGAAGAGAGAAGCCGGATACTCATTCTATGAGTTAGATGATCATTACGCAGATATCTGTAGGAAATACAACGCAAGCATGCTCGTTGAATTTGCATATCTACGACACACGGCCAACTATTGCTTTGCATTGCATGATGAGCTATTGAACATCGAAGTGATATTCAGTGACAGAGAAGCAAAGCTATCAAAAAGAAGGATATAAGGATATCATCTACAGGTGATAGTTCAAGATGTCAAACATAACAAATCTTGGAGGTGTGACGATGAATAAGGAGATTTTTGAATATGGCGGTCATCATTTTATTCCGGAAAGGCAGTTCACCAGAGAAGAAGATGATTTCTTTGTTATTTCACGCAGGCAGCGGAGAGATAAAGAACTCGGCTTTTGTAAGTCAGGCAATGGTTATGAGAGCAAGTATCCTTATTCTCCTGAGGACTTCTATGCTGTGTCACCGGAAAAGGAGTGTGACCTGTTCCGCTGTATGGAAAACGGAAAGCTATATCTGCCTTGTGAAAATGATCTACAGGAGTATGTGGAGGCAGAGAAATGTAAACTACCAAAATCAACACGACCGAAAGAGCGAATAGAGTAGAGCTGTCATACTCACAGAAACCGGATATCAGGATCCTTGCTGATCGATAGCTGCCGATGATGATGTTATCAGCAGCTTCCCTGATATGTTTAGGTCACCATATTGTAGGGTGATACTCCAAGCAGGAAGATCACTCTTTCTGTTACACGACTACATGGCAAGTTGCCATGTAGGTATGGAATACCGCACATGGTTACTCAATCAAGGAGCGGGTCGTATCTTCCTGACGGAAGATCTCCACCCTGCCTATGGCTCCTTGACTGTTCCACCTTGTGCGGTGTGAAGAAAGTGTAAGGTAGTTATCAAAAAGGAAGGAGTGCTTTTGAAAGGGTTGCGGAAAACGCCTTACGAATGTATAATTTTCTTAGATGGTATACAATAAAGAGAGGAGTAAAGAAATGGAAGAGCAGACAGCACTTGCCAATACGCTGGATCAAAACGAAAAGAACAAACAGCAGGCATACGACAGTTATTGTAAGAATATGTTGAGCAATAAGTCGATATTAGCATATATCTTGAAGAACTGTATCAAAGAATTTCAAAATATCCCCTTAGATGAGATACCAAGCTTCATAGAAAAACAGCCACGGATCGATGAAGTGATGGATGATCGGATCGTTGGAAAGAATGTAGAAGACGCGTCTATCCCCTCTGCAGTCATACGGTATGACATCCTGTTTGAGGCAACACTGCCAAATACAGGAAACACGAAGAAAGAAGAGATCGGTGTCATCATAAATCTCGAGGCACAGAATGAAACAGCGCGTCTGTCATATCCGTTATTGAGCAGAGCGATCTATTACTGCAGCAGGATCTTAGGAAAACAAAAGAACGCAGCGGATGGATTCCAGCATTCTAATTTCGGAGATATGAAAAAAGTATACTCGATATGGTTGTGTTTCCATCATCCAAAGGACATGGACAACGTGATCAACCGATACAGCATGCAGGAAAGCAGCATGATGAACGAGTATAGAGCACCGAAGGAAGATTATGATCTATTGGAAGCCATCATGGTCTACCCTGCCAAAGAATATGACTATGACGATGATGAGCATGGATTCCTGGAATTGTTGAACCTGTTGTTCATAGCCAAGCTATCGGCAGAAGAGAAAAAGAAGAAATTAAAGAATGATTACCGCATAAACATGACGAAGGAAATCGAAGAGGAGGTCGAGATCATGTGTAACCTGAGCCAAGGTATCAAAGAAGAAGGTAGAATCGAAGGACGTGCTGAAGAAAAGCTAACAAGCACGATCATGCATGTCCAGGCCATGTTAGAGAGATTCCCAGATATGACAGCTACAGAGGCGATGGATATCCTCAAGGTAGAAGAAGAACTGCGAGCAAACGTCTTAGAGATATTGAAAAAGGCATAGCATACAAGCGATAAAAGCAGAGGCACGAGCTTCTGCTTTTCTTATGCGATATAGAGCACACTGAGGATATCTTCTATAACATGGCAGATTGCCAGGTATCTTTTAGAATCCGCCTGAAGCCGTCAAGCAGCCTGCATGCGGGCTGGCTTTCTACATGGCAAGTTGCCATGTAGCTATGGAATACCGCTTGCGGCTCCTCAGTCAAGGATCGGGTCGTATCTTCCTGACGGAAGATCTCCACCCTGCCTTACGGCTCCCTGACTGTTCCACCTCCAGCGGTGCGAAGAAAGTGTATGGTAGACAGAGCTTACCAAGAGAGCGGAAGGACCGCATAGGAGGAAATGTAAATGGAAAAGCAAGAAGTGATCTCGATCGAAGAGCTAAAACAAGGTTTCTGTTCAGAAACGATGAAACAAGGATTCTTATGGTCTGGTTATTCAAAGAATCAGTTAGACGATTATTTAAAAACACGTAAGGAACGTGATCTACTTTATCTTGTATACTCTTTAATGAATCGGTGTGATCTTTATTTTAAAAAAATGGTATGTACTTATGATATGTGGATCGTCAACACCCGTCTTTATGGTGAATCATCATTTTGCCTAGTTTATACCATCTATACCATGAACAATAATCATTTAGATAAAAAAGATTCTATAGTTGCTTACTTAGAACATGAAGATGATACTTATGTCCTTGATTTCAAGGAATATAAAATGACAGTTTGTGAGGAAAGAAAAAGACAGCGTGATCATGATATGGAAGTCGGAAGATTCATATTACAGTGCTATGTCGATCTACTGAACGATCTGTTACAGGAAGTGGAGATATAGGGATCACAAACAGCTTTAGAAACATAATCGTTGTATCCCTACCATATCATGCATCCGATCACGATATAGCACTGCATGATGATCTATGACAGCTGCGCTTACAGAAGAAAGTGGTAACCCCGCAAAGGAGGACGGAATGAACTATCATAGGAACGATGAGGAAATGATGAGACAAGCAAAGGGCGATGAGCCGATAACGATCGACAAGCTGAATGACGAATTGGAAAGTCTGCTGGAGGAGCAGGCAGAAATGAGGAAGAGAAATGCATATTACATAAAAAACAAAACGATGATCGGATATGAAGGGCTGAGCGATGATGAGGCGAAAAAGTTAAAAGGCCGACCGGACAGTTACGGCTATTCAGAATTGGTATACTCCAGCCTTGATTTCGCTATCATCAGTGATAAGATAACCAATCTGAGAGTTCATATCAAACATCTGAAATGGACACAGTAGAACTGTGATTCCAAAAGAGAGCGAATCACCTGGCAAGTTGCCAGGTGATCGGATCCTCTATAAAAAGCAGCCGGCACATGAGCCGGCTTTCTACATGGCAAGTTGCCATGTAGCTATAGAATACCGCATCCGGCTCCTCAGTCAAGGACCGGGTCGTATCTTCTTGACGGAAGATCTCCACCCTGCCTTACGGCTCCCTGACTGCTCCACCTCCTGCGGTGTGGAGAAAGTGTAAGGTAAACAGAGCTTACCGAGAGAGCGGAAAGACCGCATAGGAGGAAATTCAAATGGAAACTTTCAAAATCAATATGAACGAAGAATTGAATGGAGTCGAACTGACATTCTCACAGAAACCGGATACCAGGATCCTGACCACATTGAAGGATGCCGGCTTCCGCTGGCATCGGGTCAAAAAAGTATGGTATGCGAAAAGATCAGAAACGACACTACAAGTCATTGCCGAACTGAAAGAAGGTTCCTCTGGAACAATAATAGACGATGGGCCAAAAGCAACGGATGTAGGATCAGAAAAAGAAAATCTTGACGGTGTGAAGGTCGGAGACCTATACGTTGCTTCCTGGGGATATGAACAGACGAACCTTAGCTTCTTCCAAGTCGTGAAGATATCAGCACATAATGCATGGTTCATCGAAGTCGCTCCAGAAATCAAAGAAGAAAGTGATACAGCGTGGGGTTCTCGGACAGTCTCCTTCAGGACAGACGGAGGAATGCTTGCGCCAATCCATAAGCCGACATTCATCAAAGACCAGTTGCATGGAGACCGGAAAAGCACGAAAAACGGAACTATCAAAATGACTGAGTATGCATATGCCCATAAATATAACGGAAGCGAATTATATGAGAGCTGGTATGCATGATCAGTTAGACTCCTGACATATTCACTTTCTTCATTATTCCATAGCTGCCGATGGCAATGCCGGCGGCAGCAGCGCCCATGTGATCCATACCGACAGGAGAAAGATAAATCGAATTCTATATAACCCGGTAAGCTGCCGGGTTATGAGTTCTCTCTGCATAAAGCAAAGCCGGCATATCTGCCGGCAGGCTACATGGCAAGTTGCCATGTAGGTATGGAATACCGCTTCTGCTTCCTCACTCAAGGACCGGGTTGTATTTTCCTAGCGGAAAATCTCCACCCTGCCTTATGGCTCCTTGACTGCTCCGCCTTCAGCGGTGTGAAGAAAGTGTAAGGCAGCTACCTTACATGAAGTGAGTGGTGACCCCACGAGGAGGAATAAAAGCATGACGAATAAAGAATTGAGTATGAAGATAAGAAAATCGCTGAAAGAAGCAGGATACACACAAAAAGATATAAAAGTCTCTGTCCGTTCATCCCGATATGACACAGCCGCAAAAATCACGATCCATAATCCTCATATCGATAGACATCGAATAGAAAAGATCTTACGCCCTGCATATGAAGAGATCGATAGAGATGACATTACCGGAGAGATCCTGCAGGGAGGTAACACGATGCTATTTATCGAATATGAATATGGAATCTTTGAAGAGGTAGCACGGGAATGGATGGCGACTGCGAAAGGACTCATGCAAAGCAAAGCAGAGGTGACAAGAATTTTTGATGGTCTGTATTTGCTCGATCCAGACCACTGCGGAGCGCTGGAGATCAGGCAACAGGACGAGAATACCAGTTGCACATATAGAGTGCATAGCATCTCTCATCTGTGTGAATTCCTCTACAAATTCGCAGAATTCAAAACGATCGCAGTATGATAGAGCGAGAAAGAAAACAGAAAAGATATGTTTGAAATGAAGTCATCGGAAAGATGGCTTTTTTACTTTCTTCATGATTCCATAGCTGCCGATGGCAGTGCCAGCGGCAGCAGCGCCGGTCTGATCTACGCCGGCGGGAAAAAGAGAAAGACACTTCTCTATGACCTGGCAAGTTGCCAGGTCATAGATTCAAGAAGTGATATACAGGAATCGAAATGATGATAAGGAGGGTAAAAAGATGAGGAAGAACAATATGTATCAAGACTTCGATCATGGTAAAAAACACTTGAAGGAGTATCAGAGATGGCTGGCTCCCTCCCGGGAGCCGCCACTTCACTAAAAACGCTGTTTTTAGTGAAGCAGGATAAGGGATTTTGTCCGACAAAATCCGGCGGGACAAACGGTCAACGACCGTTTTCTAAAAACAAAAAAGATGGGAAAATGCTTTATTTATCAGCTATTTTCGTATTTTCAAATCGTAAAATTATTGTAGGACATCTGTCAGACATTTGTCGGACTTTGTAGGACGATTGTCCGACATGTAAAAACACGATAAATAAAGGAGTTTGGAAAAAACTGTAGGACATACGTCCTACGATAAAATAGGGTTGTCCTACAATCGTCCTACACATTTTTATAAGATCTTTTTCTTCATCAAATAGATACCTGGCAACTTGCCAGGTTATAAAATTGGAGGTAAGAAAGTGAAAGAAAGAAAATCATTCCGCTTTAGCTTGGATACATTTCAAAAGCTGGATACTTTACAAGAATTAGAAAAACAGCAAGCAGAAAAATTCAATATTACGCCTAAATCGATTACCGCAATAGTTGAAGATGCGATTGCAGAGTATTATGTTTTGAAGCTGGATAAAGATACCGGGACAGACTATCTCACCAGAATGAATCTGATGATTCAGGATGCTCTGAAACAACAAAACCACCAAAGAGATATGACCCTCAATCATATCCTCCGCTATGCCATGATGTCTTATGAAGCTGCTGTCACCATGCTCAAAAATTTCAGGCTCTCCGATGAGGAACGTCCAAAGGATTTTGAAGATGCCAAGAATCTCGTTCAAAATCTGGACAGTATCTTTGAAGACAGCATCTTTGAAAAAGTTGCGAAAGAGCTTGGCGAGGAGGTCGATTGATCTATGCTTCTCCTTGATGCTTTTGATAGATTGAGTGATCTGCTGGAAAAGGGATTCTCCTGTTATCGAAGGATGCGTGGTTCCGATCCGAACGGCTTCAATTATGACATGCTCGAGAATTCTCTGGACGTCACCAGACGAGCTTATATGGATTGCCTCGAAGTTCATTTCGATCACACCCTGTTGGAACGTATCGAACGACAGTGTCAGAAAAAAGGCCAACAGGTATTCAGTGCTGACTTCTTGAATGATCTCATGGAAGCCTATATGGAGGAACGATTTGCGAAGCAACGATATTTTTTCGATATGGATGGCGTCCTGTTCAAGTTCGATAACACTCTGACTACGCTTGAGCCACTATATGAGGAAGGCTACTTCAGGAACCTTCCTCCTCATCGTCTCGCTGTCCACTGCCTGCAGGAATTATTGACAGAAGCCCCTGATCAGATCTATATCCTATCTCACTATATCGACTCTCCCTTCGCTGAACGTGAGAAGCGAGAGGTATTGCAGGAACTCTTCCCCTCTCTGGATCCACACAACGTGATCCTGGTCCCTTACGGAGAAAACAAGACAGACCATGTTCCGCTAAGAGTCAAAGAGAATGATTTCCTCATAGATGACTATAACCAAAATCTTGTATGCTGGAGAGATGCCGGTGGATATGCGATCAAATTCGTGAATGATATAAACGACAGACACGGATCCTGGAAAGGAAGCAGAGTCGAATATGATGATCCTGAGCTCATCAATTCCTTGAACCATATATTTGAATACGCTGTCACAAGTGAAGATCTGGCAATGACTCTGGAGCCTTATATGCAACAGAAGCTGGAGGTGCTGCGTTCACATGCTGATATCGGTCTTTGATCACATGGCAACTTGCCAGGTAGGAGATATCCGACATGAGTAAGGCTCACGTCATCAGCAAATTCCGCTTCCTGGAATGTGGGAAAGCTCCACCGAAAGGCTCTCGATTCAAAGGTACGATCTCTACTGCATCACTATTGGATTGGTACGAGTATACCGGCAGAGAAAAAGCAGCGGACGATAAGAAGGAACACAGTATGCATGAAGGTGGACTCTTAGGCTATACGAGCCAGGATGATACGACGCGTACCTTCTCCAGCGATGGCTGGCTGACGAAAGACAAGATGCCGGGATTCAAGAAGAAGATAGCCAAGGCATTCCATAAAGACGGCGATATCTGTTGGGATACTGTCATCTCTCTCAAGGACTATCAGGACTCCTTCCAAAGCAATATGTATGATGTCAACGATTATGCTGCGATCGTCTCCAAATCCCTGCCCGGATATTTCAAAAGCATCGGTCTCGACCCGGACAACATGATCTGGTGGATGAACTATCACAACAATAAGAAGAATCCCCATATGCATATCGTGTTCATGGAAAAGGTCCATACCAGAACGCGTGGTAAGTTGGCGCAGAAATACCTGGACAAATATAAAAGCACCTGGTTGAAGGAATTAGGTCTCCGTCAGGAATTCACCAAGAGATACGAAAGAGCTCCAAAGGATGTCTTCAGGGAAAAGGATGCTTTACGTAAAACGCTGATCTCCGGGATCGACATGAGATTCCATGACCAGCTGCTCCATAGCTTCTACACGACGCTTCCGAAGAAAGGAAGACTCTCCTATAACTCCAAGAACATGAAGCCATACAGAAGACAGCTCAACCTGATCATCCGCTCCTTACTGCAGGATGAAGAGATACGACCGGCGTACGAAGAGTGGCTCGGTAAGGTCGAGATGCTGGATGATCTTCAGAACACGCTTGCGAACGAGAAGATCTCCCACTTCAAAAAAACAGAGCTGGACAAGCTCTATACCAGGATCGGGAATATGATCCTGGGACATGCGAAATATAAAGAGACGGAGCATAGACAAGAACATGAGCTATGGTTCTCAAAACAGAATATCCGTTATCAGGATGAACAGATATATCGTATCAAGCTCCAGGATCGTGCTGCTTGTATCGACCTGCCATCCGATGCAGCCCTGTTCCTGGATGAACGGGGCTTTTATCATGTCGAGATCGAACAAGACAAAAGCTACACGCTCCATCGGTATGCAAAAAATCTCGATGCCTGGAAAGATATCTCTGAAACAGATACATTGCAGATCGATAGAGACACCCTCTTCCGCTATATGCATGCGAAGGACATATCGTTATCCGAAGGTGAGCCTAAGATCTTTGTAGGTCAAGATAGCCGTATATCGCTCATGGATGGGACAGATGAGACCGCTGTGCCGCTTCTTACGGACGATCCAAAAGAGATACCTCCTGATCCACAAAAATCCTTGCACGCTCGATCAGAAGGTCCCCCTGCCCGTATGGGGATGAGGAAGAAATCGAAAGTGATCTATAAGCAAAAACTGAGTGCAGTCCTGAAAAAAGGCTCCAAGCGGATCCTACATCAGGACGCGCAGGAAAAAGAAAGAGATCTGGAAAGATTCATAAGAGAATATGAAGAACAACAGATCCGGAGTGAAGAAAGGGGAAAAGAATATATATGATACGAAAACTCATGATCTCTCTGCTCGGAATAGCTCTCGCAAGGATACTCTTCATCCTTGCGGCCATCAACCTGACCAATATGCTCGTATTCGACAGACTGGAGCCATCCTTCGATCTCAGTCTACTGGATCAGATCCCGCAGACAAGGGCGGTCATCGATATACTGACGGTACTCATCGCAGTCTTCATCCTTCTGGGGATGTTTTCGAAAAGTACCAAGAAGAAGCTGGACGATGACAAGAAGAATTTTACACATCTCTCCTCTATCCATGAAGCGAAGCGCAGTCTGACCAGAGTGCAATTTCATGAAGCAGATAAAGGAAAGTCAACCAAAGAAGATATACGATGGGTATTGAACGAAACATCCTTTCTGACGAAAGCCGATCGTATCCTGAACTATCCGAAGCTTCCTTATAATGCACTCCTGACATTCTTCCGGATCGATGACTGGCACAAGCTCAATACCGTAAGACATTGGGAGATAGATGGTAAGCCTGTCACACAGCGTGCCGGCCTCCCCATCTATATGCCGAGATTCCGGAAACAGACGATCTTCGTCGATGCAAACGACAATCATTCTATTCTGATCGGTACGACGAATTCCGGTAAGACCTTCTCTGTCATCCTGCAGATGATCGAGCTCGTCTGTATGTCCGGTGAATGTGCCGTCATCAACGATCCCAAAGGAGAGCTCTACGAATATACGGCAAAGCAATTCGAAGAGGCCGGGTATGAGATCATCAAGCTGAATCTCGTCAATGCGAAGGCTTCCGATGCCTGGGCTCCCTTAGAACTGGCATGGGATACATGGAAGAAGGCCTATATGGATCATCAGGAGGCACTGAAGAAATGGAAAGCAGAAGAGACTACCTTCACACCTGCCGAGAAAGCAGAGTGGCTGGCCAGGATACCGGAGCCTGACTACTCTCAGGCGATCGAATTCCTCAAGGATCTTGCAAACAGTCTCACCTATGATCCGAATGTCAAGGATCCGTTCTGGAACGATTCCGCAAGGGACTGCATCATCGGGATGGCTGCTTTCCTGATGGAGGAAGCCGTCCGGAACGGAGATATGACAGATGGGATCATCAACTTCAAAGCGATCAAGCTGGGATTGAACTATGCAGATGTGAAGCTCACGAAGGAACAACAGAAGGCACTGCAGGTGCGCTCCGACAACATCCTGGGCGCAGTGTTGGAAAAATCAAGAAGGCTGGACGATACCAGTCATATGTATCTGATGGATTATTGTAATGCGCCGGAACAGACGCGGCAGAGCATCAAGAAGGTCCTTGCGACGAAGATCGATATCCTGACGATGAACGAACAGATCATGCGGATGACCTCCTATTCTGATTTCGATATGAAGGCTCTCGGACAGAAGAAGATGGTGATCTATCTGATCGTGCATGATGAGAAGAAGACCTACTATCCACTCGTCACGATCTTCCTAAAGCAGCTCTATGAGGTGATCATCAACGAAGCCAGAGGGAATAAAGGAAGACTCCCCATCCCTGTGAATGTCATATTGGATGAATTCGGTAACTGTCCTCCATTAAAGGATATCCAGAGCATGCTGACCGCATCCCGTTCCCGCGGTGTACGTTTCTCACTGGTCGTACAGGATCTCTCTCAGCTAGGAGAAGTCTATGGAGACAAAGTAGCGACGACGATCCAGAACAACTGCTCCAATACCGTGTATATCTTAGGCTCTCAAATGGATACACTGAAAAGGTTCAGTGAGATGTGTGGTTCCAGACAGATATGGCTGCCATCGAAAAGCTGGTATGAGACGCGTCCTGTCATAAGCATCGATCGTCTACAAAAATTGAATCTTGGTGAAGTCGTCATCCACAGACAGAGGAAATCCCCTTTCATCGCAAGGATGATCCCTTATGACAGATGTAAGTTCTATAGAGGCAAGAATATGGATCCAAACGAAGAGAGATCACCAAAGCCGGCTGTCAGATGGATCGATATGAAGGCTCTATTATCGAATTATGGAGATGTTTTCTAACAACATGGTGATCTGCCATGTGTGTAATGACCATGAACACGATATTACCTGGCAACTTGCCAGGTAATGGAAAAGGAGAAGAAAATGGAGGAAGAACAGATAAAGAGATTCGTACAAACGAATAGTGAGATATCATTGATGGATTTTTACAAAAGCTTGGAAAGACAGCAGCGAGAAGCCGGATATAGTATGCAAAAGACCAGTCTGATCTTTCCGCAGCGCCAGATCATCGAACTGGAAGGAAAGAGCTCCTGTAAGATATTCACTTCTTATTTCGAGAACTGTGAATTCATGAACCTGGAGCTAATGGATACGGCCGGATATAACCAAAGGATATTGGAGGGAAATATCTTCAAAGGCTGCACCTTCACGAACTGTAGAAACATCGCATCTATGAATGCATGTACGTTCATCGACTGTAATTTCAATGCCTGTGATCTCAGGCATACCTCATTCGTCCGCTGCAGGTTTGTAGATACGAGCGCAGGAGACTGCGATTTCCGGATGGCGAATTTCTCCCTCGCCGATCATGCAAAGTTGTATATCGCATATGAGACCTGCAAAGTAGAGGATACTCTGCTGCAGCCGCAGGTATCGGAAGAAGAGAGGAAGCAGACCGGCGATCCGATCAGAATGGATATCTTCCTCGATATGCTGGAGTGTTCCCTGAAACTGCTCCGTGATGCGATCCATCTCGACAGTGATGCGCAGATGACACTCGATCCGATCGCTCACGACCTGAATGCCTATATACAGATGACGCGAAAGGCGATGGAATCAGAAGGAATCCGGGAACGTGAGGAAACGGAGATATTGAACGATCTCGACGTGCATGAAGCATGGGCGAATCAGATCTGCCGCAAGACAGAGGAGATGCCTGTCATCGACTGGACGAAGAGCAATTACAGCAGGATGAACCTGAAGAACCGGAATCTGTCCGGTATCGACTTCACCGGTTCCCTCATGAAGAACTGTGACTTTACAGCCTGTAACCTCACCGGAGTCGATTTCACCGGCTGTAATCTCACCGGTGCCATATTTTTTGAATGCGATCCTTGCGCAGAATACCTTCGATGGCGCAAAGCTGGAGGACATCAAGATCGATCAGAAGAACCTGCAGCTATTCGAAAATGCCGGCATCGCTGTGAATACGGACCAGACCGGCCCCATGAATATCTCTGTCAATCGCAGCGTCTTATCGAGGAAAGGAAATACGGCCGTCTGATGGAAGACAGATACCAACGCTATCAGAACACTGCCTTCACAAGCCAACAATGGTACATCATAAAAAAGGCGATCGATGAAGATATCGAAGTCAAGGATATCGCAGATCCAAGATTCAGCGTCGAACAGCTGACGCTACTCATAGACGCAAGGAGATCCGGTATCGACTTATCCGGATTGACAGATCCGGATATCAAGGAAGAACAGCTCAAACAGATATTGGAAAAGATAGCAAATGAGATGGGACTCTATGATGAGCATTATGAAAAGGTCAGGAGGAAGTGGCTCCGGAACATCACCTGGATGCTTCTCATCGGCTCTGTCCTCACGATCATCGTTTCTCTGCTCTATGTCACGAAGGATGAATGGCTGAAATACTTTGAAGAACTGTACCTGTCCTTCGATCGTGAGACCGTACAACTTGAGGCAGGAGAACCGTTCGAGCCAGCCTCCTACATCCGTTCTTATGATCCCGAAGCAGTGATCACCTTTCCGAATCGTGATGAGATCGATACGAAAAAGCCCGGCACCTATTGGGCAGTCTACCATATCAGCAACGGCAAGAAGGAAAAGGATATGAAGCTGCTCGTGGAAGTGAAGGACACCAAATCACCGGTGATCAGCTTGAACAGATCCAGCATAACTGTGTCTGATCGTTCCGAGCTGAAGGCGGAGGAATATATAGATTCTGTCATCGATATCGTCGATGGCGATCTTCGCAGGAAGACGACGTTCGAAATGACAGAAGACCAGATCGTTTATAAAGTGAGCGACGCACATGGGAACGAAGCACGGAAGACCTTGGATATCCATATAGAAAAGCCAAAAAGTAATGAGACAGAGAGCGTTCCAAAGACAGAAGGACCACAACCAGACACTCCACAGCAACAGGAGCAGGGGGATTCACCAATAGAAAAAGATATACCTGTTACGGCACAGGGCAGATCGTTTCCTTTCATAGAAGGCAAGACCTTCGATCAGACGTATCAGGAATGTATGGCAGCCGGTAATGCAGCAGTAAGCGCAGGCCAGGCAAATACGGCATCCTGTACCGTCTATGATGACGAGAATGGAATCCATAAAGGATACGTTTTAAATTTTGACTGATGATACCTGGCAAGTTGCCAGGTATTTTTTTAGGAGGTAAGGACACATGAAAGAAATCATCAACATCAGTATTCCAAAATCACGCTTCAAACAGAAGATCAAACAGGCGAATGGTACGAAGTACAGCCATCGCGTCATCCTTCCGAAGGAAGCAGGAGCTTATAAATATCATGTACTATTGATCAGTGAGGACTTCGTACAAGAGGATATCGACAATATAGACAACAACGTCCTGCATTTTTATGCAGATCGAGAGATCCAGCTGTCGCAGCATCATCGGACGCCGAACGGAGAGGATGTCTATGAGAAGATCAGAGTCATGCCGAAGGAATTGTACAAAAGCTTCTATGGAGAATACAAAGACAACAGCAGGAAGAGATTCACGAATGAAGAAGTAGAATATCTGAAGAAGAACATATCCGTGATGGATTTCCTACAGGATCGTGCAGGCTTCAGCTTCCAAAGACAGGGACAACATTATTATCGCTGTGATCAGCATAGTTCTCTCGTCATCGATACGAGGAACAACGCTATGTTCTGGAACACCGAGCATATCAATGGATCCGCATTGGAATATTTGAGAAAGGCAGAAGGCAAGACGTTTCCAGAGGCGATGAATATCCTGATCGAATATCATAACGGACTTGCGCCTGACAAGAAGCAGTATATCGCACCGAAATATGAGCAGATAGAATTCAAGCTTCCGGATTCACAACAGAATATCTCGAAGATCTATGAGTATCTATGTGACAAGCGAAAGATCGACCGTGACCTCATCAAGCGATTCGTCGATGACGGTAAGATCTATCTGGATGCAAAAGGAAATTGCGTCTTCGCATGTGAGAACTACAAAGGAAAGGTAGATTCCGCCTTCGTACGTTCGACCTATTCAGGCTTTCGGGGAGATGTCGGTGGAGGAAATAAGTTTACCGGATTCTTCATCGAAATGGATCCAAAGGCTACGAAGCTTGTCCTGACAGAAGCCTATATCGATGGGTTGTCTTATATCACGGCCAAGAAGCAAGCCGGTGAGAAGATAGACTTCAATGTGCTCGCATGCGACAGCTGTAATGTCATGAATGAGACGTTCCGCGTAAATTATCTTACCCGACCTGTCTTGAATCAGAATATCGATACTGTCATACTTGCATCGGATAACGATAAAGCAGGCAGAGCTGCTGCGGAAGAGTTCAAAGCATTCGTCCGACCATTTCATAGGATACAGAATGTCATCGATGATCTTCCATCCCTTGGTTCTGACTGGAATAAGGACCTGCAGAAGATATATGAGAACCCGGAAGCAGTTCCGGAAAAAGCAATCATGTTGAAATAGCTCTTATTTCTCCTAAGATATTGACCCTTATACAAAGGATCTTCAGCATTATGGCGTCGGCCTGCTTATCGTGGAGCCGCACTGGTGGGAGTTCAAAAGCCTATCTATTGTGATTTACAAATCGAGACGAAGTTCATCTGAAGGTGCAGGATAGGTCATAGGAGAAATCTGGAAGCAGATATCCTGTCGGGTCTGACGGACGGTACGGATCGTTAGAGAATAGTGATGGCTTCATCATGATCTCGTAGTCATCCTATCAAACAACGTACGCATTTTTTAATAATCTAGAATTTATATACATATGGATATGTAATATACTTTTTTTTGTTCTCTACTCCTTTCGGAATATATCCCTACAGAGAGTCAGGTAGGTATATTCCGGCTTTTTATTTGTTGTTTCAAAATGATTGCAAAATATTATTAATATGATAAAATAGCATAGGCATTGATATGCTACTGCCTAGGTATCGTACAATGCATAGCCATTTGGCAAAGTCCGGGTAAAACCGGATTTTTTATTGCTTATGACACAAAAATGTTCATAATATGTTTACAAATGTTCATATAAGCAATATAATGATTACGTTGCCGCTCATTGAAAAGAAAGGGATACCTAGGCAGTATTTCGCGGCACTTGACCACCTTAATGGTGGTCTTTTAATTAACCGTTATCAAACGTTTAATCTTTTATCAATAAGTATTATAATAAGCCTAAATAGGCATCTAATTCCTCCATATCATATATTGAGATGCGCAGATGTATCTCAATAACACGTAAGGAGGAAATATATATGTGTAACAGATGTGAATGTAATGATTATGACTTTTATGGCTTTAGCGATTATGATTTCGACAGATTCGACTGGAACAGAGGCTATAGTTGCTATAATGACTATGGCAGAAATGCATTGAATGAAGCGGAGCGAGTAGCTCGTTTTGCAATGCGTCGTGACTGTAGAGAAAATCGCTGCGCACGTCAATTTGTACGCTGCATGAGGAATGCTCGATGCGGATCTAATTGGTAACTAATTTATTATTAACTATTCGTTCACCCTCATTTAGCTTTTAACTGTGTATTTGCGATTTCATCAGTAAAATATGAGAATACTTGTAAATGAATTATCCTACTATTGACTCCTGCCATAAGGTGGGAGTCTTTTTATCTTGAACATAAAAGATAGCTGATGTGTAAATGCGAAAATCACACCCTATATAAAGATAGTTTTGTGCTCTCTGATCATTGGGAGCTTATACTATATAAAATTAACATAATCTGACAGAAAGGTGTGAATGAACGAAGCATGAAAAAGATCAATCTAGATAAAAATGTCTATGAAGCGTTGCTAGAACGTCTTCATTTTATCTTTCAGGAATTTGAAAATATCTATATCTCCTTTTCCGGAGAAAAGATAGTGGTCTTTTATTGATATCCTGTTGGATTTTAGAGACCAGTATTAAATAATAGGAGTTTTCATCAGGACTTTGAAGCACAGCACAATGCAACGACTGATTATAGAAGAGGCCTTTCGGATGCTGGAAAAGCGTTCGCATCTCGGACTTTACTGGGTCTGTCTCCCTGTGCAACACGCTCTGCCTTGAGCAGCTATGAAATGTACTGGTACCCATGGGATAATAAGAAGGAAGATATCTGGATCCGTCCAATGCCTCAGCACGATTATATCATCAACCTAGAACAAATATCATGACATCCTAACACTATAAGATGCATCAGGGGGTCTTACTAAGCAATTTTGCAGATGGTACCGGTTGTCTCATGAAAATAGGAAAACGATCTGCCGGTTGGGGATAAGGGCAGATTAATCCTTGCAGCGATACAGTGGTTTCATCAATAAGAAATATAGCTATAAGCAACGATGCTGGATCACGCAGCAAAGCCGCTTCACCGTTTCAGGACTATGCCAAAGAGGCACTCATCTTTACAGAGTCATCTGTCCTGAAATCTAGGTCAAGCTCATCGGATGTGTCAGAGGAGCATATTTTACTGCTATATATGCTAAGACGAAGGCATTCGGATACCGTCATATAACATTTTCGAAGGGACATACATGCACAGTTCATACTGGCAACATTGCCACCATAGTTGTGTCGCAACTATATCAAAAAATTTAACAATTCCATCTGATTTCGGCATACAGTCGGAGGTGGGCATGAAGCGAAGTTTGAGAGAAATCAAGAATGTGTTTATGTCTATCCTACGGGACATTAAGAAAGAGATAGACAGCGGCGAACAGCCGGGGGAAACTGTCATTGACACCATGTTTTAAAATACCCAGAACGCCGTACAGAAGCAGAAACAGGAATTACATACCGTTGATGATGTGACAGCGTTGATTACAGAGCAGATAGAAAAGGTCATGCTGCTGGAAAAGGAAACTAGCGAACAATTCCAGCAGTTTTTATGTTAGATTTCCGAATTGTTTCCGAAATATTCTCATTTTATTGCCAATTAAAAATGGTATTTCCGTTTTACGAAACGAGTGGAATTGTAGTCCATGGGCGGAGAATTGGAAAACTGATAGGTTTGCCAACGGCAAATCTGAAAGTTGAAATGGACACGGATTTGCCGGAGCCGGCTGTGTATATATCAAAGGTTTTTCTCAAAGAGAAAACGCTCTATGGAATCACGCATATAGGAGCGCGATCAACAGTTGACGATAGTCAAGAAATATCTTTTGAAACACATTTTGAATTTATTATAAGAAATATACGGACTCAAAATGAAAGTACAGTTGTTTTCCAAAATCCGGATTCCACAAAAATCCGACGAATTATCCTTTCTTATAGAGCAGATCAGAAAAGATTGTTTGATCGTACAGAAATACTGGGGAATAAAACAGCTTGCTTCCGATTTTTTATAGATATTAGGAAACACCAAGTAAAGCTATGCAACCATAAAATAATCTTGTCCGCTAAAGAATTTGATGTCCTGTATTTATCATATTCAAATCTAGATGTTGCATTTATGATAAAACAAATCTATGAAGTAGTCTGGCATGATTCGGCAAATGGTATTTATCATGCAGTAAAAAATACAGTTTTTTAAACAAGAAAACGGATTAAAGCATTTTCAGCGAATCATGATTATATAAAGACAATCGTTGGATATGGTTACAAATATAATGCGTAATAGCAAAGTCAGTCGAGTCAATCAGCACAAGATGAGCAGTGCATAAATGTGCTGCCGTTGACAGTCCTGCCCGCCTTTGCTGACAGGCGATCAAGGCAGGAAAGCCCTTAAAATGGTTTCCAACACATTTCAATTTTATAAGAAAAGTTTAAATTTTTTTCTGGATGCAAAAAACCCGCACAAAACCTGGTGTCTGTACGGGCTTAAAGCCATCTTATATTCAATGATTGAAAGGCAAACGATAAAAGAATCTACTGCTCCTCCTATTCGTTTCCCATCTTTCCTTCTTCACTTCAATGTTCATAAAATGATAATCTTTATCTCAGCTGTCAATTCATCCAGCCTGTTTATTTTCTATCTCGTCAGTATATATATCCTGCTGTTGTCTCTGCTCATCTTTCCACTGTTTTCGGATCGGATATGAATATTTATAAAATGTCGAGAGTGCCATTCCAATATTCATACAATATTCTCCCAGAGGGCGCTTGCTATCCAGACATGCCCTGATATTTACTTCAAAATCTTCCGGAATTTGTACACGTGGTCTACCGTATACACCATTTCCTTCCCGTTTCCTCTTTAGTGCATTCTGGATTCCTATTTTTTGACGCTCTTTTAGGCACTGATAATACCAGTCCATGAATTCTCTGCAGAACTGATATACCAGAACAGCATCTGCACTCTTATTCTCCTTGATAAAAACTACATCTTCCTGTGCATACTGTTTCAGTTTTTCCATGACATTATCCCCTAAGCATGTCATGGACAAAAGTTCCATTTTCCTACCTGCCATCGTTTTTTCTTCCCTCCTACTGCAATCTTTTCATTGCTTCTACGATGTTCATTCTCACAATCATTTCAAAAATTCTTTCAAACATGCTGTTAAAAAATAGAGCTGTTACAGGCGCATGATACTATCTTTGACTGTTTTACTGAGAGGTTTCATCAGCTGATACGAGTACCTTTTTGAAATTCCCTCATGCAAAGATCATGTATCTATTATGAAAGGGAAACACGATACCTTCTTCCAGTATCAAAATAACTGTATAGGGAATTGTTTATTTTGATACGAAGTGAAAGCATTGCATGAGACCTGATATAATATGGAAAACAACATGAGAGCTAACAGACGAACTGTATACCTCCCTTGTTGCTTTGTAAATAATCCTCGATTTCTTAAATGACTGGTACCATTTTTGTGACAAAAGATCAAGTATCGTTTTTTAAGTCGAAATATTATTTTATAGAATGCCATTTCTCATTTCTCGATATCAGGTCGCGTATTTCTCTTAAAAGAACTGCTTCCTCAGACGGCTCAACAGCTGCCGGTTCTGGAATGCTCTCTTCTTTCTTTCGGCAGAATTTGTTGATGATCCGGATGATCGTAAAAATCACCAGTGCAATCAGCAGAAAATTGATGATATTCTGGATGAATCTTCCGTAATAAATGGCTGCTTCCGCCATATCTCCTGATGCCGGAGTGATAACATAGCGCAAACTTGTAAAATCGATTCCTCCAAACAGGATGCCGATAGCAGGCATGACGATGTCATTCACAAGAGAGGTCACGATTGCAGTAAAAGCCCCTCCAATGATAACATCGACTGCTAAATCAATCATACTTCCACGAGAAATGAATTCCCGAAACTCGGTAAAAAATCCTTTTGTCTATTTCAAATCATTTTCCACCTTCCCTACAAAATATCTCGGCATAAATAACACGCTATGGGATTACTGTTGTTCTATTTTTTCTTTTAATGCCTTCCCTGGCTTAAATTTAGGTGAAAAGTGCCCCGGTATGATAGTTTTTTCTCCTGTTTGAGGATTTCGACTGCTTCTCTCACTGACAAATCGCGCCTCAAAAGTTCAAAATCCAGCAATCTGTATTTTTTCTCTTTGTGCCATCTTATCTCCAATGAGTTCGATAAACTGATCTATGATCCCCTTTGTAACTTCTGAAGAAATCCCCTGTTTATATGCGATTTCTCTAATAATTTCATTTTTATTCATAAATACTCCTCTTGACATTATAAAGTGTTTTTCCTATCGTTATCTTCTTTGGCTATGAAGTTTTGAATGAAATCAGCACAGCACCCTCTAAGAAGAGTACTGTGCTGAATCAAGTCGTTATGCTATACAATCGTTGTTTCTTTTACTGTTCCTCGTCAACTTTTCTGCGTTTTCTCGCAAAGAATAGTCCGGCAAGGGTCGCAATAGAGCCTATCGCTGCTGCTGTATGCACACCTAGATTTGTAAAGTCGCCAGTCTTTGGTCCAGAAGTTGTGACCTTCGTCACCTTGTTCGTCTGCGTATTCTGCTGATTGTTAACCGGAGTTACTGTACTTGCAGGTTTTTCCACTGTGACTTTCACGGTTACCGTTTCCTTGCTTCCATCAGGATATTGGATTTCTAATGTTCCCTCATATTCTCCAGGTTTATTTGGATCAATAGTTCCCTCTGGAGTGATATCTTTAATTTGGGTTCCTTCTGGAAGGTCATCAAGATTTGTTACATTATCTGTTAAATCAGGGTTTTCTCCCGGCTTTATGATTTCCGGTTTCGTCTCCGGATCGTATTTATCCGCATCTGTACGCGGATCTGTCACATTGACCTTTACTTCCACTTCTTCTGTTGTTCCATCCGGATAAGTTACTACAATGATGCCCGGTGTTTCCCCTGGCTTATCGGTGTTTACCGGTGTCTTCCATTCGTACTTCGTATCCTCTGGAAGGTCATCTTTATTTCTGATTCCATCCTCTGGATTTGGAGTTTCTCCCTTATTGACATTGACTTCCTGTCCCTCTGGAGTATATTTTTCTGCATCTGTCCGGTTGTCATTTACAATAACATCCACCGTGACCTGATCCGTAGAACCGTCTGGATATGTTACAACTACAGTTCCCGATGTCGTACCCGGTGTACTGGTATCTACTGGTGCAGTCCATCCATAGGTTGTATTTGCTGGCAAGTCTGCTTTGTTGGCAATACCATCTGCTGCATTTGGCTGACTTCCTTTGTCGACTGTGATTGCCTGTCCTGCCGGATCATATGCATCTGTTGCCAAGCCATAGTTGACCGTTACAATGACTGTATCGTTTGATCCATCTGCATAGGTCACTTTCACATTCACTGGCTGATTCTGTCCTGTCGTTGGAATCGCATCTACTGCCACGATCGACTGTATCTTCTCGGCTGGTGCATCTGTCGTTACGACACCTATGACTTCATCATTCGTAGCTGTCTGTCCATATGGTTTGTTTACAACTCCCCCCTGTGCTGTATACAGTTCTGTATTGGTCGCATTCTCATTTACAATAACGTCCACTGTTACCTGATCCGTAGAACCGTCTGGATACGTTACTACGATTGTTCCCGAGGTTGTTCCTGGTGTGCTGGTATCCACTGGTGCAGCCCATCCATAGGTTGTATTTGCTGGCAAGTCTGCTTTGTTGGCAATACCATCTGCTGCATTTGGCTGACTTCCTTTGTCGACTGTGATTGCCTGCCCTGCCGGATCATATGCATCTGTTGCCAAGCCATAGTTGACCGTTACAATGACTGTATCATTGGTTCCATCTACATAAGTCACTTTCACATTCACTGGCTGATTCTGTCCTGTCGTTGGAATCGCATCTACTGCCACGATTGACTGTATCTTCTCGGCTGGTGCATCTGTCGTTACGACACCTATGACTTCATCATTCGTAGCTGTCTGCCCATATGGTTTGTTTACAACTCCCCCCTGCGCCGTATACAGTTCTGTGTCAGTAGCCTGTGGTGTCGTGTCAACGACATTGACTGTAACTTCCACTTCTTCCTTGCTTCCATCTGGATAGGTTACTACAATCGTTCCTATGGTTTCTCCTGGTGTATCCGTGTCCACTGGTGTCTTCCAATCATACATTGTTCCTTCCGGAAGATCGTCTTTGTTCTTGATTCCGGCTTCTGCGCTTGGGTCTTCGCCTTTATTGACATCCACCTTCTGTCCTTCCGGAACATAGGCATCCTTTGCTTCCCCGTAAGCGATCGTTACGGTAGCATCTTCCTTGGTTCCGTCTGCGTAGGTTACTTCCACGGTCACGGTCTGGTCTGCACCATCTGCAGTAGGAGTAGGAATCTCACCTTTGATCGCTTTGGATTTCACTTTCTCTGCTGGTGCCGGAGCCTCTTGCCCATCCTTGGTTTCTGTTACTGTGACTTTGTCCAGAATGGCAGCCTCTTCCGCTTTCTTTCCGTAGTCCTGGTTCAGCGTGCCACCCTTTGCATTGTATTTGTCCGCATCTGTTGCCGGATCAACGACATTGACTGTAACTTCCACTTCTTCTTTGCTTCCATCTGGATAGGTTACTACAATCGTTCCTGTGGTTTCTCCCGGTGTATCCGTGTCCACTGGTGTCTTCCAATCATACGTTGTTCCTTCCGGAAGATCGTCTTTGTTCTTGATTCCGGCTTCTGCGCTTGGGTCTTCGCCTTTATTGACATCCACCTTCTGTCCTTCCGGAACATAGGCATCCTTTGCTTCCCCGTAAGCGATCGTTACGGTAGCATCTTCCTTGGTTCCGTCTGCGTAGGTTACTTCCACGGTCACGGTCTGGTCTGCACCATCTGCAGTAGGAGTAGGAATCTCACCTTTGATCGCTTTGGATTTCACTTTCTCTGCTGGTGCCGGAGCCTCTTGCCCATCCTTGGTTTCTGTTACTGTGACTTTGTCCAAAATTGCAGCCTCTTCCGCTTTCTTTCCGTAGTCCTGGTTCAGCGTACCACCCTTTGCATTGTATTTGTCCGCATCTGTTGCCGGATCAACGACATTGACTGTAACTTCCACTTCTTCTTTGCTTCCATCTGGATAGGTTACTACAATCGTTCCTGTGGTTTCTCCCGGTGTATCCGTGTCCACTGGTGTCTTCCAATCATACGTTGTTCCTTCCGGAAGATCGTCTTTGTTCTTGATTCCGGCTTCTGCGCTTGGGTCTTCGCCTTTATTGACATCCACCTTCTGTCCTTCCGGAACATAGGCATCCTTTGCTTCCCCGTAAGCGATCGTTACGGTAGCATCTTCCTTGGTTCCGTCTGCGTAGGTTACTTCCACGGTCACGGTCTGGTCTGCACCATCTGCAGTAGGAGTAGGAATCTCACCTTTGATCACTTTGGTTTTCACTTTCTCTGCTGGTGTCGGAGCCTCTTGCCCATCCTTGGTTTCTGTTACTGTGACTTTGTCCAAAATTGCAGCCTCTTCCGCTTTCTTTCCGTAGTCCTGGTTCAGCGTACCACCCTTTACATTGTATTTGTCCGCATCTGGTGTAGTGAATGTAAATGGGTCTCCCATAATGGGATTGTCTGCATTTGGACTATATGCAACCAGAACAACCTCTGTACCATCTGGCACTACGTTTGCGTTAACATCCAAAGAGAAATTTCCGGCTACCAGATCCTTATATGGAATCTTGACTGTACCATATTCATCAGTGGTGTATGTTTTCGTATTTTTATCATAGCCTTGAAGCTTGACGATTACATTTCCAGCATTTTCATTTGTGATTTGGATCAGTCTTGCCGGGTCTGCTGGATCAGCAATCAATGTCTTTGGAACAGTTCCTTCGATCGTTGTCTTTTTAGTGGAATCGAATGTTGTCGTTGTAGTAGTTGGTTTTGATACTAGATAATCGGCAGCGTTGTTTGGTTCTGTCAGATCTATCATAAATTCCTGTCCATCAGGTACACCATCACCATCTGTATCTACCTTAGTAGTATCGGTACCAATCTTCCATTCAACAAAATCAAATAGACCATCTTTGTCCGTATCATTCGCATCCAGATAAGCATTTGCATACGAATTATTCAACTGCTTTGGAGCATCTCCATTATCATTTGTTGATACACCTTGTTTAGTGTTCAGATAGTCTGCTTCCATCCAGCTATCAAATAAGAAGGATTGTTGATTTTTCTTAATATATTCATTAGCTGCTCTTGCAAAATCGGAAAGAGTTACGCTATCTTTTAGTTTATAGGAAATCGTATAGCTACGGCTTTGTCCAAGCGTTCCAAAAAAGATTCGGTCGATATTCTTTCTTGCTGCATCTAACTGCGCCTTTGTATCATTGCCGATGATGCTTAGTTCTGGAACCTGGCTTGTGTCCACTAAGCCTTGGTCGTTAATTGGAACCGTGAATTCTTCATGATTTTTGTTAATCTTTACGCCATCCAGATCAGAGCAATATATTTTAATATTATCTGTATCAATATATGGAAGCAACTCTGGTGCTATCTGTTCTTTCACATACACAACCCAGCTATAATCTGTCTGTAGGAAATTCTCATCAGGTTTGAAGGTGTGTATAGAACGAATGGTCATATCATCAATATTAAATTTAATTCTTTGATTCGCTTTACCTTTTGTAAACCCTGATTCCTTTTCATTCTCATTCTTCTTATTATTCAGCAAGATATAACCATTAGAAATACTGTTCGAGGCTATAGCTCCTTTATTGGTCGTCAAAACGGAATTAAATCCAATTGGAGTATCTTGTAAATTAAGACTTTCCAATGTCTGTCCATTTTTCAGCGTGATTTTAACAGGCTGGTTACGTGATAAACCTATCAAAGCATAGTTAGGCAGCTTTGTAACTGGCAGAGACCACATTGCGCCATCGTTATGCTTTTCCAGACTAATATCAGCTAAAATAACTTTATCGATCTGTTTATAAAAGGTATTGTTGGTAAAACTCAAAAGATATTTCCCAGCATATTTGTTCGCAGGGTCTGTCCCCCATCCTGCGCTTCCACTAAACCAATATGTAAATGTCATAGATAAACTGTCGTCATCCTCAACTTTATTGAAAACAGTAGAGCTATAACGTAGGTTGGCATTGTTATCAATTCCGGTTGCCGTATAATGTGTTGTAGTATCCAGTCCTCTATTTTCCTGTGCATAGACGGTACCCAAAGACGGCACCATCAACATGACGCCCAGTAATACAGAGCACACGCCAATACTCAATTTTCGTATCGCCCATCTTTGCTGTCTTTTTGCACAGGAAAGAAAACTCGGCTTATTTTTCTCCATAAACGATTTCTCCTTTCTTTTCGTTTCTTTCTAAAATAATTAGAACCAGTTTGGTACCCTCATATTTCCCTTCATTCCATTTCTAGAAGCTCCTGTATGCTTGTTGATAGCAGCATGTGATCCAGATACGACTGTATCTTTTCATAAAAATGACGGACCTGGCAAAAGGAACCGGCATCTCGACTGCAGTAGCGGTCTTTTTCAAGGCACCGGTTGATCTGCATGGTCGTCTCCATTGCTCGAATCACATCATAGATGGGGATGTCTCTTGGATGCTTTACGAGTCGAAAACCGCCATCGATACCAGTAACTGCTTCCAGGATCTGTGCTTCTTTCAAGATACTGGCAACTTTTAAAACATAGCCCTGTGGAATATGCAGCTGTTCCGATAATTCCTTTGACTGAACAAGCTGCCTTTTTTTCGCAAGATAGAGAACGATTCGTACTGCATAATCGGTCGATATTTTTAAATGCATACATCACCCCCTCCTTTTTAATTCTGGATAAATCAGGTTTATAGTATGACTGTACCAGAATATGGACTTATCCTTTTCAAGAAACTGCATAACAATATCATCCATAGAAACCTTGACTAGTGCTGCTTTTTTAGATAACGAAGATCTTTTATATTCACGAATTGCAAACGGCACAGCAATTTATGCATTATCCACCTAAATCAGCACATGATGCTTTTTGATAAATATTAAATTCAGTATATAGTCACATTCTTATCTTTGCGCATGACCGAATATCCATTTCCTTTCTCACATAAGGGTACTATCCTGCTGGTTCATAAACAGAATATACGCATTTATAATAGAAGTCTATTGATATTCTATACTGTAATAAAATAAGATTGTTTAATTAAAATTTTATATCTGATTTTTGATTATCCGCATAAACACTATACTTTCAAACATTTTGAAGTATAGAAAACTATTCATTTTACCACGAATTTACCACGATTGAATGAGCCTTGATATGACACAAAAACAACATGGGAGATAGCACAAATATCTGTGTATCTCCCGTTTTTCATTCATGTAGTATGATTATTTTACTCTGATTTCAAATTTCAAGATTGCTTTCATCATTTCTGTATGGATTTGACCTTTTAATTCTTCATCAACCTGCATAATGATTTTACCACTTTCAGAGTGGTAAAACGGACGCAAGCATAATTTACATATATAAGCGTCATAAAACTTCAAAATCTCTCTTATGGCAGTTTCATTTCCAGCAGACGCTTGACATATTACTTTTAATGTAGGGTAGCCATATTCTTTTTTCATTGGTTCAATTCCTTTCTTTCAATACTGTTTTTAGTTTCTTCAATCCGTTACTTCTTCTGCGATAAATAGCAGAACGTGATACATGATATAATTCGGCTATTTCTTGGTCGCTCATACTTTGAAAATAGCGTAATAGAATTACATCACGCTCTTTATTCGATAACTTATATAAAGCAACAGCAAGTTTCTCATTTGATATTTGAATTGTAAAATTCAAGACTTCAAACGAAATGTAATCACAAGAATAGTTATCCTTAGTTACACATTCAACATTTTTCGTATCTGATAATTCACAGAATAAAACTTCACGCTTAGAACGTCTTGCAAACTGTCTGTTTCTGTTTTTTACTGTGCATTTAATAACAGTCATCATCAAAGCATTAAACTGTATTCTAACGATATGCTCGAAAGAAGATGGGTTCATAATCTCACCTCCTTTCCGCATACGCTGAAATATATAAACGGAGATACCGTCTATATCTTTGGAAAATACAAAAAGAAGAACAAGAAAAAAGTCCGTACAAAATATACCGTCTGTACGAACTTTTAATATTGTAAAATATTTAGTTGTTGATAAAATGCTGTTAGGTAGTGCATAATCGTATAAGATTATTCCTAAAACTTTCCACAGCAGTTACTTTCAATGCTTTTATATCTTGCTTTTTTAGTCCTATCATAAAGTTTTCCATATAACCGCTTAATAATTTGATTACTTGTTAAAATAGTTATAATGCAGGCGACTATGTGACTGATTAAAATCGCTATCCAAACACCATTTAAATTTTCTGCCAGCCAAGATAATAGATAGGCAAAAGGAATACGAATAATAATATAGTAGAATATCATTAGTATCATACTTTTTGTTGGTTTTCCTATACCATTTAAAGTACCTAAGTAGCAACTAGTAATAGTGTAAAGAACATAACCGATACTAACAATTAAAAAATAATGGCTGACAACATTTGTTACAGCTACGTTGGAAACAAACAATTTTGCCAACTGTTTAGAGAAGAAAATAACAACTGCTGATAATACACTTGAAACAACAATACCATATTTTAACGCCAATTTCAGATAATTCTTTGCTCTGTCGATACGTTGTGCTCCAATACATTGCCCTACGATTGAAGTCAACACCATATTAAGAGCCATAGCAGGATAAAATAATATCATTTCTAATTTTCCAGCAACTCCGTAGCCAGCAATAGCAGAAATACTATAAGTACTAACAATAGCAGTTAAAAATGTTGTACTAATAGCAGGAATACTTTGTTGAATGACAGACGGCACAGCATTTTTTACAAACGGCATAATCTCTTTTGTATCAAAATCAGATAGTGAAAGGTTAAATAATTTTTTACGATAAATATAAATGCACATAAACGCCAAACAAATAATCTGTGATATTAAGGTTGCGATTGCCGCTCCGTGAAATCCAATTATGTTAATGAAAATAGGATCTAAAATAGCATTCAATAAAGTAGACACAAGCATTGCAACTGCTTGAAACATAGTATTGCCAAAACTTCTTAAAATGGCTGTAAAGTATAAATACAAATAAACTGCTACATATCCCAAAGCATATATAGATAAGTAATTTTTTGCCATATCAAAAATTTCAGTCGGTGTATTTAAAACTATCAAAATAGGCTCTAAAAAAATCTCCAACACAATTGTCATAAACACTGAAAGAATTATAGATACAAAAAAAGAAGTAACTATAATATTCTTTTTCTTTTGCTCATTTTTCGCACCAATTACCTGTGATAATAGAATGGCTAACCCGTTTGTTGCTCCCATACCAATTGAAGTTAAGATTAAAATAATAGGTGTCGAGTTTGTTAACGCTGCGTATGCCTGCTCACCTAACAAATTTCCAATCCAAAGACTGTCTACGAGATTATATGCCATATTTAAAAACATAGCTATTATCATAGGAACAGTCATTTCAAGTAAACATTTTTTTGTGTTTCCGTTTACAAAATCAATATTTTTGTTCATTTTAATTCCTCCTATTGAATGAAAATTATTCATTTAATTTATTTAAATATTCCCTGCCTTTTGGCAGGGGAAGATTTAAAGCCTAAACAAGTCCCTAAAAAATGCCTTTATCCGTGAACTCTTTTCTTTAATTGATATATCGGTATTTAAAATAATTCCTAGTTGTCCATATATGCAAAAACTGGCATACATTTCAACATCATTGACTTGTATTTCATTTGTGTAATTTGCTCTTTCAATAATTTCAGATACAATAGGAAAAAGTTTTTCACATACATTCAATGTTAATAAATTATGGAAATTTTTATTTTGGTTATTATGAAAAACTGGATAATATGTATCATCTTCTTGTTCTGCAAAAAGTATCATCTTCCGCAAAATATCTTTTAAACTATCCTTTTTTATATTTATATTTTTTGTCATATTGGCGACTAAAATATTTGAATATTCATTGATAGCAGACTGAAAAAGTACATCTTTTGATGGGAAATATCTATAACATAATCCTTGTGCTATTCCAATTTCTTTTGCTATGTCTGATATTGAAGTTTTTTCAAACCCATTTACACTAAATAATTTAATGGCTGTTTCTAAAATTTCTTGTTTACGTTCCTCTGGTTCTTTTGAAATACGCATTGTTTTCTTTCCTTTCTTGCGGTTTAATTATTGTATGCTATAATTAAACAAGATCTTGTGCCAAAAGATTTCCATTCAATTTCGTGGAAGTCTTTTGATAATAATAACAACATTTCCTTTTTTGAATAAATCTTTACATCTCCACTATTGCTGTGTTTCATATAGTAATTCATTATCTGTCTTGCTCCGATTGGTTGCCAACAATCACCGATAATGAAAACTCCATTTTGCTTTAAACACCTAGACACTTCTTTCTCTACAATATCTGGTTGTGGATAATGATGAAATGAGTCATTACATACAATGGCGTCAAAAGAACTATCTTCAAAAGGTAATCTCTCAGAGTCGCCTAAGATAAGTGTTGCATCATTTCCTAGTTTATTTTTTGCAATTTCAAGCATATTGGGAGATATATCTATTCCAAATAGTTGTTCTGCTATATTTAATTCTTTTATTTCTTTAAGTAACGCACCCGTTCCACAACCTAAATCTAATATAGAATGTATATTCTTATTTTTTAAATTTTCTATAATCGGCTTATAGAGTTTTCGAGCATGTTCCCCCTGAATATTTGTATCATAATCGGCAGCTTGCTTATCAAAAGTCTTTTGTGATTTTTGTTTCGTAATATTCATGTAATCAACTCCTTTCACTAAAATTATATCTCGTGAATGAACGATTGTCAATGAATAAAATTCATTGAATTTCATTCATTTCAAAGACGTGTATCTCTGATTTAAAATACACGCCTTTTTGATTACCCTACAATCTTCCAGTTACTATTCCTTATATAGCCCAAATTTGTACCGTGACAATTTCATTGATATTATCCGATTTACCACAAATCAAATTTTATCTTTTCTTCCTCTTGATTACCCTCCACAGAAAAGAAAAAGCCCTGTCAAGAGCCTTGCCACCATTGGTGGTGCTTTGCACTCTTTACTGGGCTTTTTGTTTGCTGTATCTTCTACAAAGAGGGAAAAAGTTATTCGTCCTCATCATCAAAATGGTTATTTTTCAATACTTCCCGTAATAATTCCATATCTTCTTTTGAATTGGGGTTTATCATTTTTACGACTTGATAAGGTGTCCTATATTTATGTCCCTCTATGCTTTCCCCGAACATATCCATGCTGTATAAATCATCATAGCGGTCTAACAGTTTTTGAAACTTCAAATGCTGGATAAATTCTTTGATTGGATAAAGGTCGGACGCTACAATACTTTTCCCGTTGATGTAGTCGGTAATATATTCCCGTAACTTTTCCAACTCATATTCCAGCCATTCTTCCTCGCTGTCAAAGAAGTTGTCATAATGTCCATGTTTTAGTTCTGCATTTAATCGTTCTTCAATTCTTAAAAACTGGCAGACTTCCTTTTCGGATTGATTAACATACTTCCATTCTCCCGATAATAATTCATTGGGCATTACACCCAGCACGTCCATTATCTTTTCTAATGTATCGAAGGTAGGAAAATTCACACCTCGTTCAATCTTGGAAAGGCTCTGCATATTGATACCGATTTTATCCGCAAGTTCCTGTTGTTTCATTCCTCTGTGTTTTCTTATGGTCTGTATGTTCTCTCCTAAGAAACTGATTTTCTTTTCGTAATGCTCCATAACTTAGTATAACCGCTCCTTTCGTTGCTTTTCTTGGTATTTATAAGCATATCATACTTAATCTACATCTAAAAGTCAACAAAAACTTCTTGACAAGTAATTCTAATGGCGTTATTATCGTATCAGATAGAGTGATTAAGCACGATAAGGTCAATCACACGCTTGAGTAAGCATAGAGAAGATACATTTTCACTTTGATAGCATGAATAAGCATGGACTATCAGACCGAAAATAGTGGTTTCCAAAAGGGGCTGGCTGGACGGGGCACGTCCCCCAGACGTGTTCGGACAGACAGTTCCTTTTGGAAAAGGAACGCCTAAAGGCGTTCGCAGAGGGCGTATATGTAACACCGCCCTGCGCATACATGTCATAGTACCTAGAAACTGTGATAAATAAAGGACAAAACACGATTTTTACCCCGCAAAAAAACGGGAAGTACGAAAGGAGTAATGCACTATAACTACACACAAAAATTTATCCGTTAAGATTGATTACATCAGCATTGTATTTGATACTGCAACCGCTGAAGATGTAATCATGCACATTTTAGGTTTACCGACTGACATTTTCAATGTTTATCCAGCAACGATAAAATTCAAGACTTATCAAGCACGCTGGCAGATTGGAGATATTTATGTATCGGGGGACGCAAGAAAGACAGAGGACAACCCACAGGGGCTAGGCTGTTATCTTGTTATGACTGGCAGAGGTTGTGATGATATTTTCCGTATTCTCGATAGTAGGAATTGTACCTTTGGAGATATGTTCCGACGTTGTGAGCGAAGATACGGACTGGATAACTTCCATTTTACAAGACTTGATATTGCCATTGATGATAAGAACGAAAAGCCATTCTTTACCATAGAGCAGATAAAGAAGAAATGCGAAAAAGAGGAATTTATTTCTAATAGTGAGGGCTACCACTTTGACGAAAGCAAGTTTGATGATTTCGACACCGCAAAGACTGTTTATATCGGTGCTGGTAAATCGGGATTGTCCTACCGCTTTTATGATAAAGATAAGGAAGTCTGTTCAAAACATAATAAGACACTTGATGAAGTTGGCAGTTGGAAACGGACAGAAATGCAACTGCGTGATGATAAGGCTCATGCTTTTGCCATGACATTCAAAGACAGACCGCTGGAACTTGGGGAACTGGCTTTCGGGCTATTGGCAAACAACCTACGCTTTGTCGTGCCAAACAGAAATGAAAGTAATAAGAGCAGATGGAAAACGTGTCGGTTTTGGGAACGCTTTTTAGGGGCTGTGGAAGTCTTGAAAGTGCAAGTACCGAAACTACATAATTCTCTTGAAGAAACACAGCAATGGCTCACAGAGGGTGGCGTGATTTCCGCTGTCAAAAGTTTTTACTTCTTAGAAGAACATGACGCATTAGGTGGACTGGAAAAAGTGGGAACTATGCTTGATAAGGCAAGATACAGTAATTCCCTTTCCAGCAAACTAACCGCCCACTTACAGAGGATAAACCGCACCGACCTTATCCCCTATATCCAGTATGACACAAAACAAGGGAAAGGGGGTATCTAATGAATAACAACGATATTCCTGTATGGGAAAAGTACACCCTTACCATTGAAGAAGCGTCAAAATATTTCCGTATCGGAGAAAACAAGTTAAGACGATTGGCAGAGGAAAACAAGGACGCTGGCTGGCTCATTATGAATGGCAACCGCATACAGATTAAACGCCGACAATTTGAAAAGGTCATTGACAAATTGGACGCAATCTAATGCAAATGAGCCTTGTATGTGTTATGATGAACACAAGTCATATCAAGGCTCTTTCCAACAAGGAAAGGAGCAGACACCATGAAAGAAAAAAGACGGGATAGCAAAGAACGTATCCTGCATACTGGAGAGAGCCAACGAACAGACGGAAAATACTTATATAAATATGTGGACGCATTTGGAAACACAAAATATGTGTATGCTTGGAGATTGACACCCACAGACCCGACACCAAAGGGAAAACGGGAAAAACCCTCACTTCGTGAACTGGAACAGCAGATAAGACGGGATATTGAGGACGGTATCGACAGCACAGGCAAGAAAATGACGCTTTGCCAACTCTACGCTAAACAGAACACACAGAGGGCAAACGTGAAGAAAAGCACACAGAAACAACGGGAACAGCTCATGCGGTTATTGAAAGAGGACAAGTTAGGTGCTAGGAGCATTGATACGATAAAACCCTCTGACGCTAAGGAATGGGCATTACGCATGAAAGACAAAGGCTTTTCCTATAACACCATTAACAACCATAAACGCTCGTTAAAAGCGTCATTCTATATCGCCATACAAGACGATTGTGTAAGGAAAAACCCTTTTGATTTCAAGTTAAGTGAAGTCCTAGAAAATGATACCAAAGAGAAAGTCGCATTGACAGAGGAACAGGAACAAGCCCTACTCTCATTCATCAAGACGGACAATGTGTATCACAAGTATTATGATGATGTGCTGATACTGTTAAAGACAGGACTTCGTATCTCGGAACTGTGCGGACTGACAATCATGGACGTTGATTTTATCCATGAGGTTGTGGTTATCGACCACCAGTTACTAAAGAGCAAGGAACAGGGTTATTATATTGAAACGCCTAAGACAAAGAGCGGAATAAGGCAAGTGCCATTAAGCAGAGAAACAATACAGGCATTTCAACGGGTTATGAAGAAACACCCAAAGGCAGAACCATTTGTGATAGACGGACGGAGCAATTTCCTATTTGTCAATCATAAAGGCAAGCCCAAAGTTGCGATTGATTACAACGCCTTATTTGTCCGTATGATAAAGAAATACAACAAGCACCACAAGGACAATCCCTTGCCACATATCACACCGCATACGCTACGCCATACATTCTGCACAAGGCTGGCAAGCAAGAACATGAACCCGAAAGATTTACAGTATATCATGGGGCATTCAAATATCAGTATCACAATGAACTGGTATGCTCATGCGTCCATAGATACCGCAAAATCAGAGGTTCAGCGTCTAATCGCATAAGAAGTATTTACCACGATTTTAACCACGCTTGATAGCGAAAATATAAGAAGATAGACCTAGATATGTGAGGTTTACCACAAAAGAAAAATGCCCGTAGAGCCTATAAAATAAGGCTTTGCGGACATTTAAGAAGATATAAAAAGATAGTCAAAAAGACATATATAATTTTATACAAAGATGTGATGTTTTTATACATTATTCTTATTTGTTATATTTCTAAAATCTCCGTATTCATACGATCTTCTCTGTTGGCAATCAAAGATATTCGTAAGCGGAAGACGCTTCCATCCAGCTATGAAAGAAAAGAACTGTGAAAAGTGATGCTTTATCTGCACCATTTTTCACAGTTCTTTTTGTATGTTTTATCAGCTAAGGTCAATAGAGTTCTTTGTCCAGAAGAAAATTTTCATCAAAATCTCTTTGGGTTGTTCTATTCAAGAATTGCTTTGGTGTAATTCCCTCATATTTTTTAAAGGTCCTATAGAAATGCGAACTGTCAAAAAAACCTAAACGTTTTGAACATTCTGCAATCGGCATCCCCGTGGCTAAAAAAAACTTTGAAATGGCTATCTTTCGTTGATTGGCATATTCTGTGATGCTCATATGTACCTCTCTTTTAAAGTGCCGCCGTAACGCACTTTCTGAAAGAAAAAAATGCTTTGCCACATCAGATGTTTTATATGGTCCGTAAATCTTTAGGTTAATATACTGTATCACAGACAGTATGAAAGGTGAATAAGCACTGTTTGCCAGATTGTGCAGTTCTTTTGTGAAATGGATAATCGCACTATCCCTTACCGCCAGGACATCCACCAGTTTTTCTTTCTGTTCCAGTTTCTTTATGTAAAATTCTCGTAACCGGATCGTTTCCAGTACATCCTTTCCCATATGAAGAGCAAGGGAAGACAGTTTTTCCAGAATAACAATGGTATAGTTTTTTTCTGTGCGTACAGAATCATTATGCCAGGTGGGGATCACGCTGCATCCGATTTTGGCAACCCCCTGTTTCAAAGTATCCAGGTCTCCTTTTGCAACAAGTTCTAGTATTTTATTTTCATAATAGAAGGCATATTGCTCGGATTCAAAATCCTGAAAAAAAGGTCTCTTTAATGCCTGACTTTTTAATTCCAATTCATTCCGATAAACTTCTATATGAAGCCTTCTGGAATAAATTTCTTCCAGGTCGATATTTAAGATTGCCCCCAGCAGTATGACGAAATCACGAATATCCCCTAATGCGTAGATCGGTAGATTTTCATAGTAAGAAAACCACTCCTTCCCTGTGACAGAGGGCTGCGATTTCATTTTATCTCCTTCCACAAGTTTCTCGATTTCTTCCGGCTCCAGATGATTTGTTAAAAACGGACCAAGCGTGATAATAACATCCTTATGCCGGACAAATATAAAGATTTCTTTCAGCCAGCCATACTCATACCAGATAAGATCTCTGCAGTCCGTGTTTTCAGAATGGATACGGGAGAAATCATAAGGGATCTCATACCGGTTCCCGGAACTGTACACTTTGAGCAGCTTGAAACAAAGATCATAGATATGCACAGGTATTTTCGTTGTCACATGGAGTGCTTTTATATTCTGCAATTCTTTTCCTGTAAGTTTCATCAAACTCAATCCTCCTCTATATTGGCGGTTTCTGTCATATGAGGTCAAATCCCGCAAATCACAATAAAAAAGACGAAATTTACTTAAGTATAAAATAGCATAATTAAACGATAAAACACATTTAATTGATAAATAATATTAAAAACGCATCAATTATACAATTAAATTGGCCTTTTATACATTTATCAAATATTTTATTTAGAGATGCAGAATCTACAGAATCCTACCATACTTATACATGCCCTTTTCATCCATTTTGATGTACCGCTATAAAGAAAAAGAACGCAGTTTTGCCGATATTTCTTTTCAAATATATCATGATATGTTTTTTATGTATATTTGATTAAAACAGTAGTATAAAACAACCTTTTTTGTAAAAATACTGTCATAATATTGGATATTTTGGTTTTGTATCTTAGAATAGTCCTAATAGTAGTTTCTTTGACACATCATCAGGAAACAGGAAGACTTTTTATAACGGAAGGGGTGAGCTTGCATTCTGCTGTCTTACAGAAAGAACATGCAGTACATATTATGATAAAAAGATATCTGGATTTGAATGTATATGAAGCCTTATTGGAACGATTCCATTTTATTTTCCAGGAATTCGATTCCATTTATATTTCTTTTTCCGGTGGAAAAGACAGTGGACTGCTGCTGTATCTTCTGCTTGATTTTCGGGATTGGAACTATCCGGATAAAACGATTGGAGTATTCCATCAGGATTTTGAAGCCCAGTATTCAGCCACGACAAGATATGTAGAGGAAACCTTCCAGATGCTGGAAAAACGCCCTCATGTAGAATTGTATTGGATCTGCCTTCCTATGGCTACACGTACGGCACTGAGCAGCTATGAAATGTACTGGTACCCTTGGGATGATAAAAAGGCAGACAGCTGGGTACGTCCAATGCCGGAACATGATTATGTGTTCAATTTGACACATAATCCCATGACGACCTATCACTATAAGATGCACCAGGAAGACCTTGCAAGACAATTTGGCAGATGGTATCGCATATCCCATAACAATAAGAAAACGATCTGTCTTCTGGGAATTCGTGCCGATGAATCCTTACAGCGCTACAGCGGTTTTCTTAATAAGAAATACGGCTACAAAGGACAGTGCTGGATCACCCATCAGTTTAAAGATGTCTGGACTGCGTCCCCTCTGTATGACTGGTCGGTCAATGATATCTGGCATGCCTACTATCGCTTTGATTATCCATATAATGAATTATATGATTTATTTTACAAGGCCGGCCTGACGGTTTACCAGATGCGCGTAGCCTCCCCTTTTCAAGACTATGCCAAGGATTCGCTGAATCTTTATCGGGTCATCGATCCCCAGATATGGACAAAGCTGCTCGGGCGTGTGCAGGGCGCAAATTTTACTTCTATCTATTCAAAAACAAGAGCTATGGGATACCGTAACATCACGCTTCCCGAGGGTCATACGTGGCAATCCTATACCAAATTTTTGCTGGCAACGCTGCCGAAACGCCTGCAGAAAAATTATGTCGATAAGTTTAATAAATCTCTAAAGTTCTGGCATACTGTTGGCGGCGGATTAGAGGAAGAGACCATTCAAGAGCTGATAGAACATGGATACCATATCAAGAGAAACGGCATATCCAACTATACGATATTTAAAAATTCACGCATTATTTTTCTGGATAAGATTCCAGATCATACAGATGATATCAAGTCTACAAAGGATATACCAAGCTGGAAACGGATGTGTTTCTGCATTTTAAAAAACGATCATATCTGCCGTTTCATGGGATTTGGTTTGACACGTGAACAGCAAAAAAAGTTAGATTACTTAAAAGATAAATATAGAACTGTGGAGGAACTAAACGATGACAAAAAGTCCCGTATATGACATACGAGCCGTACCTGTTGAAAAGATTCATCCCAATGATTACAACCCCAATGCAGTAGCACCACCGGAAATGAAACTTCTCTATGACAGTATCAAAGCAGACGGCTATACGATGCCGATTGTATGTTATTATGATAAACCAAACGATGAGTATATCATAGTGGATGGCTTTCATAGATACCGGATCATGAAAGAATATCCAGATATCTATGAGCGGGAACAGGGTCTATTGCCTGTTTCTGTGATCGATAAACCATTAGATCAGAGAATGGCGAGCACCATCCGTCATAACCGTGCAAGAGGTAGTCATGATGTAGATTTAATGAGCAATATCGTCAAAGAACTGCATGAATTCGGACGCTCAGATACATGGATCGCAAAACATCTTGGAATGGATCGAGATGAGATATTACGTTTGAAACAGATTACTGGGTTGGCTGCTTTATTCAAGGAAGTTGACTTTGGAGAATCCTGGGAACCGATAGAAGATCTTCCTTTTGAATCAGACAATATGGAGAAATAATTCCTGTAGGTATGTGAATATCTAAAAATAGTGTTATCAATATTCATATTGTTTCAAGCATTGTATAAAACGTGTTTTTAATGTAATAATCGGGCCAAATGCAATATAGTATACGGTAAACAGCGAGTTATAATTACAGGTGTAGAAATCAAAAGGAGTGAGCCAAATGTCAGACAAAGGATTTACAGACAAAGTAAAAGGTAAAGTAAAAAAAGCTGTTGGTGATGCAACAGGTGACAATTCTGCGTATTTATGCTTTTTGCAAAAGGTGTACTTTTTGATAGTTCAGGAATATAGCAAAAGATGTGTAAATAGTAAAAAGCGGGTAAGAATGTAGATACGAAACATACTTACAGGAGGAAAAATACTATGAACACATCTTTTATTTCGACAAAGCAGATCAAGGACCTTGTGAATGAACAAAAGTTTACATCAACACAGGACATTATGGAGTGCATGAAAGGCATGTTTGCGGATGTATTAGAACAGACCTTACAGGCTGAAATTGATCAGCATTTAGGCTATGATCGCGCTGAAAGAACGACATGTGAAGGCAAGAAAAACTATCGCAACGGATCTGTAAAACGCACAATGAAAACACAGTTAGGTGAAGTGGATGTGAATGTACCACGTGATCGTAACGGTGAATTTGAACCTCAGATTATTGGAAAATATCAGAGAAATGCCGATGGCATTGAGAAATGCATCCTTTCCTTGTATGCTACTGGAATGTCCACAAGAGATATCAGAGACCAGATCAAAGGACTGTACGATGTAGAGATTTCAGAAGGACTGGTAAGCAAGATCAGCGAGCGCATTCTGCCCGAAGTAACAGAATGGCAAAACAGACCCTTAGAAGCCTTCTATCCATTCATATTTATGGATGCGATCCATTATAAAATCAGAGAAGATCATCAGGTCGTGACTAAGGTTGCATACGTTGTTTTGGGCATCAATAACGAAGGAATGAAGGAAGTTTTAGGATTATGGGTAGGAGCCAGTGAATCTGCGAAATACTGGATGGGAGTGCTGAATGAGTTGAAAAGCAGAGGGGTTAAGGATGTTTCCTTATTCTGCGTAGATAGTCTTACAGGCTTCAGAGAAATTATAGGAGCTGTCTATCCAAAGGCACGTATTCAGCGTTGTATTATCCATCAAATTCGCAACAGCACACGCTTCGTGAGTTATAAGCATATCAAGGAGTTCATGAGAGATTTAAAAACTGTTTACCAAGCAAATACAGAGGAACAGGCACTGAATCAGTTAGCAATTTTCAAGGATAAATGGGGCAAGCAATATCCAACCGCAGTACGTAGCTGGGAAGAGAATTGGGATATACTAAGCACATACTATGATTATCCAGTTGAAATCCGCAAAATCATTTACACGACAAATGCGATTGAAGGATTGAACAGACAGTTCAGAAAAGTCACGAAAACAAAGACGGTTTTCCCAAATGATGACAGTTTGAGAAAGATGCTTTACTTGGCTATTCAGAACCTCAGCAGCAAATGGACACAGAGATGTCGAAACTGGGATATGATTCAAAATCAACTTGCCATTATGGAAGCAGTAGAAGCATAATGAGTAATGATAAAGGCATATAAAAATTAGATAATAGAAATCAAGCCTAAATTTCAGAAAATATCACTTCATTATCAGTAGATCACTTGTCTACGACAAAAAGATGGAATCTTCCATTTTTTTAAAAAATATGTATAATATAAATAGGCTATCTTTGAAAGATAGTGTTGTTATTGCACATACTGTAAATGATTTTAGCTAGTTTAGCGGTACATGCAACCTTGGCGGCTTATGAATTTAACGGGTTCAATTGCTGCCTTTTCTTTTGATAAAACTGATTGATGGGATTTACTTTCTTTAACCTTATATTACATGTGACCGCTAAATACAGTAGACATCGTAATTGCTTGTTTCCCTTCTTTGAGATAGATAAAATGATCACCATCCAGTTGTCCTGATTGACTGATATTTGGATCTAAGCCAAGATAAGCTATCAATGCTTCCCGTGTCTTAAATCACTTTATATCACCTATTTCTGCCAATATTCTAGATGCCAGGTTAGGACCGATTCCATCTATGCTTAAAATATGCTTAAAATATGCTTAAAATAAGATAATATTCATTTATCGTTTCCGCTATCTGAATTATTTTCCGTAGGGTTTTATCCGCATCGTTTCTGATCATCTCAACTTTCTCTAACAGGTCCTGTAATATCTTGACTTCAATATTATCATAATCGCATCCAGGGTATGTTTCATTCGCAAAAATCAAGCTTGAGTTTTTTTAGAATGGATACCTTCTTTTCGTTTTCTGGCAGATTCTAGCGGCGAAATGATATATTGTTTGATATCATTTTTTCAAGAAATCTTTGAAGTGGATGTGTGTATACACCTGTAGCTTCATAAACCACACAGACTTTCTCGCCAACTTTATCAGAAAGAATTTTAATATCTGTTTTTAAACGAGCGAATCCTTCAACATCATGGTTGATTTTATGTACTCCTCCAACTTTCTTATTATTCTTCTCAAAAAGAATATAGTGACTGTTTCCATTGGATACATCAATACTAATTATAGGTCCTTCCATCACTAGTTCCTCCTCACTAATATCATAGAGTTTACTTCCTGTATCTTGTTCCATATAGTTTCGTTGTACATACTGACTGAATCATAAACGATCGTCGTTTTAGATATAAGCTTATTCATAAACAAGAATAGGAAGAATGATGTTTTTTATTACTAACTCAAAGGTTTATAAAGCAAGCACGTCATTTCTTCTCTATCGACTTTATTCTGTTTGTATGCAACAAAAAGATAAAGCCAGGAATAATTATACACCCTGGCTTTCTATCATGAATATCAAATTTATAGTTGATTCTCTTTCCTACAGAAATTATTCTTTCTATTTCATATGGGTTATTCAATTCTATATTAAGCAGGTTGTTTTTCTTCCTGCTTTTATTATACGAAAAATCAGTATAACCCTTGATGAATTGGGCATACTGATAATACATAAACAAATGATGATTAGACAAGATTCGTCATCTACTATCTATACCTGTCGATTTTTACTTACACATAATTCTTCACATTCCTAATAGTTCAGTACAGATCATTGCTGTTTCAACAAGCGATATTTATTAAACATCATTATACTAAAAAGACCGTAATACGAGGATTGTTTTATCCAAATATTACGGTTCCTTTTTGAGATTCGAGACCGTTTGTTGAATCAGCAATCACCTATTCCTAGTTACAGCACCTCAGATCATTGATAAAGCGGGTATCACTTTTCATTTAAATTCATGAAAATCACCACGTTCAATCAAATCTGAATGGATTTAAAAGGAATATTCCTGCTCTGCAAGAATCACTTGCTGCATCTCTCCTTATTTCATAGTCTATCGATCTCTCAATGCTTTCTTTTTCTTCCATACCGCCAGGATAGCGATACATACTACACTCATTTCGAACAGAGAGGTATAGAAGCTTATATTGGTTCGATCTCCTGTTTCTACACTACCTGTATCTTTGTTCTGCTCATCCGTATCCGGTTTATTTATATCTGCTTTGAATTCTTTATCCTTTACGGTGATCGTTATCGTCTTCGTTGTGGACGCTCCTTCACTGTCTGTTACTTTATATGTAACTTCATATGTTCCGGCTTTTGTCATGTCTACTGTATTCTTGGCGATCTCGATCTTAGCAGTGAGGTCGCCATCTTCCTTGTCAGTAGCTGTCACATCCTTCTTTGGATCAAATGTGTCTCCTACTGTAAGTGTTTTATCTTCTGCCTGAATAGTCGGAACTTCATTCAATTTTTCCATTTTTGGATTGACAGTGACTGTGATCGTCTTCGTTGTGGACGCTCCTTCACTGTCTGTTACTTTATATGTAACTTCATATGTTCCGGCTTTTGTCATGTCTACTGTATTCTTGGCGATCTCGATCTTAGCTGTAAGGTCGCCATCTTCCTTGTCAGTAGCTGCCACATCCTTCTTTGGATCAAATGTGTCTCCTACTATAAGTGTTTTATCTTCTGCCTGAATAGTCGGAACTTCATTCAATTTTTCCATTTTTGGATTGACAGTGACTGTGATCGTCTTCGTTGTGGACGCTCCTTCACTGTCTGTTACTTTATATGTAACTTCATATGTTCCGGCTTTTGTCATGTCTACTGTATTCTTGACGATCTCGATCTTAGCTGTAAGGTCGCCATCTTCCTTGTCAGTAGCTGCCACATCCTTCTTTGGATCAAATGTGTCTCCTACTATAAGTGTTTTATCTTCTGCGTTGATTTCAGGGACTTTGTTTAATGGCTCCATCCTTTTCTTCCATGTTGCTACATATGTCGTAGAAGCGCTCACAGTCTCACTGATTTCAGGTGTCCATCCGGTAAAGAGATATCCGGTTCTTTCCGGAGTCCCTTTGAAGGAAGGCGTTTCAGCTCCATAGACCAGATCAGTCGTAATCTGATTTTCAAACACTTCTTCATCCTCTACTCCATCTGTATATGTTACAGTATAACGCGTTTTGACACCTTGTCCTGCCGGAATAGGAAAATAAACTTTTTCCCCATCTGCCAGTGTGATATATGTTTTTCCATTGAGTGGATACCATTTTCCTTCATCGAAATCAATAGCATCTGCATTCAAGGTCACTTTATAAGTTAATCGATACGTATAATATTTTTTATTTCCCTCAGTGGATTCTTCTGCATTCTCAAGCTTCCATGTAAAACCTTCTTCATCTTGTACGATCGATTCGGGTAATCCACTTACTGAAACGAATGGCGCAGAACCATCGAATACAGATAATCCTTTACCGTCAAGACCGCTCGTGATCGTTTCTGTAATCGCCTTAAACGCATCCACCAGATCATCAGAATCATCTGCATCATAAGCATTCTTCATTTCACTGGCAATATTGTTTTTTAAATATGCAGAGACTGTTGGTCCTCCCTGATAGGTCATTTCACGACTCGCACCGTAACAGATCGTATAGACAGTTGATTTGCCTTTGAGTGTTTTTGCTTCAGCAGCAGTAGCGTCGTTGATCGTTTCACTTCCTTTATCTCCGTCACCACCTACATGATATCTGGTGTTGGAGATGGTTACATGTGTATAAAAGATACAATTGATATCAGAGGTACAGTTCTTCAAATAATAAGTTGGTGCACCATCTGTCAGTACGATCGTATTCTTGCTCTCAATATCCTGAATCGCAGTATCATCAAATAGTTGGCTAGCCTGTTTGATACCTGCGTGTAGATTTGTTCCGCCATCCGCATATAATTGATTTATAGCATTATCTGCAGACGCTTTCCCATCTGCAGATGAAACATCCGTCCAATTTAAGATAATATTCGTGTTAGTAGCAAAATTCACGATAGCGAGATAACGTCCACTATCCGGCTCATCTCCTGCATACTTTTTAACGAACTCCTTGGCTGTGTTCTTTGCATTTATCAATCGTTGATAATCTCCCATACTTCCTGATGTATCTATCACGAGGATCGTTGCAGATTTCTTCGTGAGCTTGCTTAGATTTTGTTCTGTTACGACTTCCAAAGTAATATCGTAAGTGTTGTCGTCGTTTTCACTTTTGACAGCTGTTTTGTTAACGGAATGGATACCTTCTGGTAATGCTTGATCCAATTCACCCTCAACCCAAGTATTAGACTCGTTATAATAGCCGTTTTTAACTGTATCAGCATCGTTCATTGCCATTAAATCAGTTGGCAAAAACGATAAGCATAGGATACATGTAAGAAAAATACTAAAAAGTTTACTCATTTTCAATTTTCGCATAATTTCCCTCCTTAAATTTATCAATAAGTAGACTTTTTGAAATAAGTTATAAAAAATTATTTATGTATGCCGATATTCTTATTTAAAGATAAAAAAACACTGGTAAAATTTGTAAATTTGTTTTAATATAGATGAAGAGAGGAGGTGTCAAAAGGTCTACTTTATGACACTTTGCTTTTCATCCTATATTCTTTTAAGCGTCTATAAAAGGTTGCTTTACTTATTCCGCATACTTTTAACACCTCCTCTATCGGAAGTTTTTTCTTTTCCCATTCGGAAACGAGTTTTCCAAAATTCTCTGGTAATGCTATTTCTGGTCTGCCAAATTTTATTCCTTTTTCTTTGGCAACGGCAATACCCTGAGCCTGTCTTTTCCTTATATTTTCACGCTCATTCTGTGCTACAAATGATAGTATCTGCAACACAAGGTCAGCAATGAAAGTTCCCATCAAATCTTTTCCATTTCGTGTGTCCAGTAAGGGCATATCGAGCACACATATATCGATTCCTTTCTCTTTAGTTAGAATTCTCCATTGTTCCTGTATATCCAGATAATTTCTGCCTAGACGGTCTATACTCAGAATATAAAGTAAATCGCCGTATTTTAATTTTTTAACAAGTCTTTTGTATTGCGGACGTTCAAAACTTTTTCCAGACTGTTTATCTATGAAAATATTACTAGGAACTACGTCTCTATGTGTTAACTCAACTATTTGTCGTTCCTCATTCTGATCTATACTTGAAACTCTTACATATCCATAACTTTGTGCCATACTTCTTGGTCCTCCTTTTTGATGTAGTAATATATGAAACACTAAAAATAAAAAAACACCTCACCATAAAAGTAAAGTGCTTCGTCAATAAATATTATATTGTTTACAAGGAAAGTTTTTTCAAAGGAAAAACAAAAGAAAAAAGCAAAATGTTCCATCAGAAAATAATTTACTTTTAGAAGACATTATAAAAAAGATGATTAAAAAGGTAAATCAGCAATATAAAATCAGATTTCTGTTTTTCAATTTCTTTCCTTTTTATTATACACAATCATAACGCCATTGCATCTCAGATATTCAAGCAGTTTTCGTGTTTTTTTCTTGTAATCGTAGGTTGCTAATTCATCAGCAATTTCGGCTTCAGCACACTTTTCATATCTTATTTAAGTTATTTGCTTTAAACATTCAGTTTCCATTATCATTGTATTCTCTCCTCAACTATCTAAAAACTCCATGTAATGGCCAAATAGACAAAGTGAAGTGTCATGATGAAATATATGTGTGATAAGAGCTCTCCAATTTTTCTTAAAAAGAGGAGCACGAATAAGCCTTTGTGTCATGACCTTCACAAGTGAAAGCAATTAACTGTATTCTAATGATATGCTAAAAAGAAGATGTGTTCTTAATCTCGCTCTCTTTCCGCAAACGCTGAAATATATAAACGGAGATTCCGACTATACCTTTGGGCAATACGGAAAAAAGAGCAAGAAAATAACCCACACATAACATGAAGAATATATGAGCTAAGATATTAAAATATTCAGTTATGGTAGTACATGGGGCACTGTTTAGTCGTTCTTGAGTTTTTGGTAAATTGCTTAAAACACTTCATACACAATCCCTCGTATAATAGCATATAACCATTACCTTCAAACAATGAATACAACCTAATTTTGAAAACTGATTATTTCTTTTTCCATCATTGGATAAGATATGATTTTATCAGAATCTAAATCTTCCTTAAACATATCCACACCTATAATTTGGTGTCCGTTATACGTTGTGTAATAATATATTCCATTATACAAGTCGCAGCAAGAAGAATAGATGGTATATTCATATTCACCTTCACTCACCTCGCAAAGTCCCTTTTGCTGCTCTACTGATCCAAGGATATGAAAGAACTGACTCAAATCATTTTCGTCGCTTGTTGCATTGGATCGAGTAAAGGCAACACGAACAAATCGAGACGGACTTGATAAATCTCCAGGCAATCCAAATGCACCAAATCCGCGTGAATACGGGGCAAGATTTAAATCCTTTGAAAATGTATTTTCTGGTTGCTTATTGGTCAAATACATGTAGTCATTCAACCTAGAAATCTGTTCTTTAAATGGTGGATTGTTGGTTAAAACATGTGTAGGATTATCATATATATGCATACCATCTTTCATACATTCTATAACAATGCTGTCTGTGTCATCGCTAATCATATAATGCAATTGTGCAGGTGGAAGTTTACTGTTGAAGGCGGTATTCACTACATTAGTATGTTCAAGTAATTCCTTGACTTCTTTAATATTCGCACATTGAGACAATACCCATGGAATAAACTCAAAGGATGTAATGTTATCCCTTCCATCTACATGAGCATTAAAATATGTATTTCCGACAAAATTTAATCCTGCCATTCCTACTCCTTTTTCGTTTATGGCATCGTAGTATAATGGATAATCTCCTACAATATATGCCATACCTATTATAGCATAATGTTTTCCTTGTTTATTAGTATGGCGAAACTTAAAATTATAATTTCTGGGCGAAACGGTAATTTTCTCCCCATAGGAAAATTCGTAGTCTAAATTTCTTCCAAAAAATTGTTTAAATCTCAGTACTGTACACATTGTTGATTCCTCCTTACGCTTAAGCTTAACATATTGAATTAGTACTGCTTACCAGAACTTCAGGGTAGATGAAGTCTAATTGTCTTGGATGCAATAAAATAATAAAACCTCTTTAATATAATGTGATTTTGAAGCCCTAGATTCTTCTTTTCTCAATTCTCCTCAACGTCATTCTGCTTACCATAATCATGTATATCAGCCATACTGACTTATTCTCTTACCATTGAGCGTCTTCCTGAAACACCAGAGGTAATCTAGCTTATGGCTAAGAAGATATGATTAAAAGTAGAGAAAATGGCACAGTCCAGACGGAGCCTGCAATTGTGTCAAAAAATATTTGTGATTTGAATATAAAAATGAAGCAGTTAATATTTCCAAATAACACACCCTATTTTTAAAATATAATGAATTGCTTTTTAATTTTTTTTGTTGTTTCATAAGATAAATCTCCTTTTAGTTCTAATCTCAATTTAAAAGCTGATTTACTACTAACAGGAATTGTTCTCCATAAAAGTTTTAATAACCAAAGGTGTGGTGGCATTAGTATTTACAATATTGTCATTTATATTCAAAGGTAACCAATTACATAAATCAACACTTGAATGGGACAAATATTTTTTGAAAATAGAATCTACTTTCAAAAGTATCTAATTTACTATTTTTACCCTGTCTCAAAGATGATTTGCTTGACATTTTTTCTTAATATTTGTATTATGATGATGTATTCCTTAGAATACACCTACTGGTTAGTTCAATCAAAGCATCCTTGTAGATTCATACGTGGATGCTTTTTTTGTCCTAAAAAGCAAATAAAGGGCGGAGATATATGGAATATAATTTTTCTCTTCATATGTCAAAGGAAGGAACTTTGACATATGAGATAAAAATCATCCTCAGAAAGTGTGTGATATTCTCACACGAAGGAGGAAAAAACTATGAAAGTATTTGGCTATGCCAGAAGAAGTTCGTCAGAAAAAAGTAAATCGAACTACAGCATAGAATCACAAAAACGTGTATGCAATGAGCTTGCTGCAAGAGATAACAGGACGATTGAAAAATGGTATATTGATGAAGGATATTCCGGAACAACCTTTGTTGAGGTAAGATAACGTAACCTTTTTTGCAGAGGGCGTTATCTTACCTCTTTTTGATGTATGTTAGATAGCATAACTCTTTACGTCGGCTCCTATCTGTCTGAAATAGGAGATACTTTCGGTAGGCTTGTCGCCCGTATCAACTCTGCCGACAAAGCTATAAAAGATTTCGATTTTGCGGGTGTTCGTTTCCTTATCCAGTTCGTGAATAAGAATACGGTCAATAAATTCATGGACGTTTTCGTAGGTCAGTTCGGTAATGGCGGTGTATCTGCGTACCAGTGCGACAAACCTTTTTCACGTCCGCGCTGCGCTCGGTGGCGTTGTCGATTTCCTGTGACAGCTCCGCAATCCTCCGGGTCAGCGTCTTTTTTTCTTCATCATAGCCGGAAGTCAGAAAAGCAAACTGTTCATCAGAAAGTTTCCCTAAAGCGTTGTCCTCGTAGAGCTTGCGGAATAAGATGTTCAGCTCGCTAATGCGGCTCTGCGCCTTGTCAAGCTCTTTCCGCTGCTGTGTCAGCGTCTTTTGTACTGCCTTTGCGCTGCACTCGTTGGCGGTTTCGATAAACTCCTGTTCATGCTCTTTCACATAGGACAGCACCCTCTGTAAATCAGCAAGGACAAGTTCTTTAAGGACGCTCTTTCGGATATAATGGGTAGTGCAAAGCTCGCCAGTCCTTATCCTGTTTCGGTACTTTCCGCAAGTGTAGGCGTGTTTGCGTTCCAGTGTCCCGGCTCCCTGTTGCAGATACATTTTATAGCCGCAATCTCCACAAAAGAGAAGTCCCGAAAAAATGTCAATTTCATCAACCTTTGTAGGGCGGTGTTTGGTAGCAATCCGTTTCTGTGCAAGGTCAAAGGTTTCTTCGTCAATCAAAGGTTCGTGCGTGTTGGGGGAAAAAAGTATTGCTTTTCCTCCGGGTTCTTTTTTCGTCTTTTTTCGATTTGTAAGATACCTTATAGCTCTTGCCCGTAATGGTATGCCCCAAATATTCTTTGCGTCCAAGAATATCATACAGTGTCTTATCCGGCCAGTTATAAATACAGGTCGGGTGCGGGCGCGGGTGGCGGCAACTGCCGGAACGACGGTAGCGCAGTTCTGAAACAGTAAGTACCTCATGTTCCCGTAGCCAGTTCTGGATTTCGCAGATACGGTCGCCGCGCACATACATAGCGAAAATCTGTTTTACAATGTGCGCCGTTTCCGGGTCGGGCAATAGATGATTGCGGTCGTTTGGGTCGGCTATGTAACCATACGGCACTTCGCCGTTGACACGCTCGCCTTTCTGTGCCTTTGCCTGTTTAACAGCCCGGATTTTCTTTGAGGTGTCGCGGGCGTAAAACTCGTTGAACCAGTTCCGCAGAGGGGTAAACTCGTTATCTTCCCTCGCTGTGTCTACACCGTCGTTAATGGCAATGTAGCGCACTTCATATTCGGGGAAAACAATCTCTATCAGTTCGCCGGTTTTCAGATAATTGCGTCCCAGACGGGAAAGGTCTTTTGTTATGACGGTCGCCACGTTCCCGGCTTCAACCTCATGCAGCATGGCTTGAAGCCCCTCACGCTCGAAACTCACGCCGGAAAATCCGTCGTCTACAAAAAAGCGCGTATTGAAAAAGTGGTGTTCGTCAGCGTACTTTTGTAAAATCAGCTTTTGGTTCTGTATGCTCTCGCTTTCCCCGGCCTGCATATCTTCCTGGCTCAATCTGCAATATAAAGCGGTAATCTTGTCTGTCTGTAACATTTTGTCCTCCTTTCCGACGACAGACAAGCATGGTATTTGTACTGTCTATATTATACCACATACCGCTGCCTGTGTCATGTATAAAATGTGAAGAAACGCCCTATTTTCAGGCGTTTACGGGGGTTCAGCTCCATGTCTTTGCGAATGAGCTTTTTTATCTTTTTATCCAGTGTGTCCGTTGCGCGTTCACTTGCAGACGAACATACAAGGTAAGTAACTTTTCCGATTTTATGCTCCGTTGTGGTAACGGGCGTTTGGTTTTGCGTCAAAGAAAATCCCCCTTTCTTTCGCAAACATATAATACAGTCTATGAATAGCAGCAAGTCCACTATTCAATAAAACAAAGGCTTTAATCGGACGGTTATTAGCATAACCTCATGGGAATTTCACCCCGGCATGGTTCTCATGCAGCCCTACCCATTGCCTGCGACGCTCTTAACGCTCGGACTGTGGCTGTAAGGAAGTATCATTGTATATTCTGCGTGTCGTTGCCCGCAAACCGCTACACTTGCTTTCCGGCGCGGTGTTGGTCGCTCGGCTGTCCGGGCGGTGATAACCTCGCCCGGATAGCGTCATGGCGCACCCGCCGTATGGCTCGACGCAAAAGGAACGTATCCGATTTGCCCTATGCTGCGCCGCCGTTATCTTGCGCCGCTTTCTTTTTCAAGGTTCAAAATGGCTGTGCTACCCGCGTCAACAGCGGAACGGAAAAGGGGGTGAGAGAAAGCGTCCCGCCGCCGTTGCGGTTATTCCTCTGTCCTAAAGGTGAGGACAGCCATCATCAGTTTTGCTTGCAGCCGTTCCCGAATGTCGTGGTCTACGCCGAAATAGACGTTCCCGCGCTCGTCGTACAGCTTCCGCATGGAGAGGCGGGCTATGTAGCCGCTAAAATGCTGCAAGACAATCTTCATGGCGTCCGGGTCGCCCTTTGTCGCTGCCACAATGACAGGATAGGGAACAAGGGCATTTTCCGGGTAGCCGGGTTCGTTACCATTCGTCCCATTCATCAGCATTTTCCTCCAGATATTTTCTTAATTTCTCAAAAGAGCTTGTCCGCCTGTACTGTATCGTGCTTCTCGATGTATTGAACAACTTCGCAATCTCGGTGTCGTTCATTCCCTCGAAATAGTACAGGAGTACGGCTTTGCGCTTTTCTTCCGGCAAAGTACGGATTGCTTCAAGAAGCAGCTTCGGCGTGATTTTCTTCCCGGCTTTCTCAAAGACGGTTTCGGCGGTTTCCCGTTTGAAATATTCATCAAAGGTATGAAGCTGCCGCGCTTCGTCTAAGGGCAAATCGGAAAAGGTGACTTCCCTTGCCTTATGCCTGTGCAGCTCCCTGTGAGCGTCACACGCTTCATTGTGCAGCACCGTATTACAAAACTTCTGAAAAGCACATTGTTTGTAAAACTCCCTGCTATTAGGTTCCACATTCTCACCTCCTTTCTCGTTGGAAAGTTGGTGGTGCTTCCCCCTTTTCGCGGGGCAATACGGCGTTTTTGAAAAACGCCGAAGATTTTTTGAAATTTTTTCAAAAAATTTTTTGAGCAGCAAAATACGCCTGTCCGAAAAGCCCGGACAGGCGTATAGGTATTGTAAGCAGTATTTAGATGATTAGACAGTTCATAGTCAAGGGTAGAGAGGTTCCCGGCGGTGGTCGGGCTTTTTTTGATATGTCAATGACCGTCGGATTTTGTCGATAGGGTATGTGCTTCATGGCGGCTACCTCCTTTAGCCGCCGCTTTTAACAGTGATACCGCGTCATTTCATTAGAAGATAAAAAGAAACGGCGGCTTTGATTTTTCAAAGCTGCTGCGGAAATCAAAGAACGACAAGCAACAGTTCTGATTTTGCTCCAATATGGTTATTAGGGGCACAAATTAAAATCAAAAAAGAGCCGATAACAGCAGTATTTCAAACTGCATATTATCGGCTCTGCGTCTGTGCGTCTGGCTCTTTTAATTAAATTATTTCTGTTGTTTTTTGGCTTTATTATATGTATTAGCTAACTGTCCACAAGCTGCTTTAATCTCTCTACCATGAGAAACTCTCATGGTAACTTCAAGTCCTGTTTGCTCTAATTGATGTTTGAACGCAACCATTTCTTGTTTTTGTGGTGCTCTAATTTTTGAATTACTCGTCGGGTTGTATTGCAGCACGTTAATCATAACATTTTTGCCCTTAAACCATTTTGCAAGTTGCCTTATATCTGAGGAACGGTCATTTATACCTGGTAAAAGCAAATACGCAAATACCACTTTTCGATTATGCCTTTGAGAATAGGACAATGCTTGCTTAACAACATCTTCAATAGCGTACATGTGCATATGAGGAATGATACAGTTTCTCGCAGCCTGTGTTGCTGCATGTAAAGATATTGTCAACTGAATTTTTAGATGTTCTTCGCGCAATTTTTTTAATTGATTAACTGGACCAACTGTTGATACGGTAATGCCGTCGGTTGGAAAGTTAAGTCCATTTCTATCTCGAAGAATATGGATTGCTGCAATCAAGTTGTCGTAATTGAATAAAGGTTCTCCCATTCCCATAAAAACGATACGATTTACTTTTTGACGTATCAATACAACCTGCTGCACAATTTCAGACGGTGTTAGATTACGAACAAAACCATTGCGTCCGGACTCACAAAAAATACAGCCAACAGAACAACCAACTTGCGTACTTACGCAAACAGTCCCACCATCTCGCCGTTTAATAAAAACCGTTTCAATATACCTGTTATCTTTCAATTCATAAACATACTTTTCAGTATCGCTACTTTTATAGACTTTTTTTGTTGATATTGATAGATTTTCTTTGTGAAATGGCTGTTTATACAATTCCGTATATAAGGCTCTTGCTTTATCCTCTCCAATTACTTCCGACATTTCTTTGTAAGTAAATCCGTATGGGTCATTCAATATTTCCGTAGGTGTACTTTTAGGTAAGTGTTTCATTTAAATATCCTTCCTTTTCAAAAATTAAAAAAGTTTGTTTTTCAGAGTTTTTTGATTATGATTTCTAGTTTTTCAACATCAACGATATGCGTTAATTTACATTTAGGGCAGAAAAGAGGAAAATTTCTTAATACCGTATTATAAAATACTTGAACCCTCGTCTTTCCGTTACAAATTGGACATTTTATCCAATATTTTTCAAGCATAATATTTCTCCTTTTGCGCAAAAAAATGCAGGTCAATTCTCAACATGAGCATTGACCTGCATTTATACATATAATACTACAACAAAATTAAGGCATAGTTTTTATACTATGTCTATACGTCGTTAGTTTTGTTGTATAGCATACGCAAAATAAGCATGACAAAAAAGCCCATATTGAAAATGGGAAAAATCTTTTTTGATTTCAATGCTTATCGAATACGCATGCTATGTAACATAAACATTCCCCCCCTTTTATATAATATTATATACAAAAGCAGCTTGTTGTCAACATATATATATATGAATTATTTTGGCTAACTGATAGAACTATGTAGACATATCCAAGAAGAAAGGGGAACAGTAAAATGTAAGAGGGTGAATAACTATGGCAAAAAGACCAGTACCAAAATACGACTTCAAGGCTTTTGGGGCAGCGATAAAGGCAGCGCGTGAAGGACGCAAGGAAAGCCGCAAGAAAGTAGGCGACGAAATGTTTATCTCGCCGCGCTACCTTGCGAACATTGAGAACAAGGGGCAGCACCCAAGTTTACAGATATTCTTTGAGCTGATACAGCGTTACCATATATCCGTAGACCAATTCCTGTTAGACACGCCCGCTGCAAAGGACACAAAGCGGCGGCAGCTTGACGCGCTCCTTGACGGTATGAGCGATACAGGCATACGGATTGTGACCGCAACGGCAAAAGAGATTTCCGAAGTCGAAAAAGAGGGCGAATAGGAATGTCCGGCTTAAAACTGAACAGGATTTAGAGAGCGTTGTAATCTTTTTTGAGATTGCAGCGTTTTTCTTTTGCGGAAGTTTGGCAAAATCGCTTTTTCTCCGTAGTAAGGGATAAGAGCCTAAAGGATAAAAACATTCGTAGCAAGCATAGGAAGCGGGTACCCACTTCCGTATTTTCGCCCTCCCGCGCTGCGGCGCGTCGGTTGAAAATGGCTTGTTGGGAAGTGTCCCAAACCCTCGGAACGGAAAGGAAAGGAGTGAACACATGGACGGACGGAAAAGGACGGTGCAAATCAAATTCAGAGTGACGGAAGCGGAACGGGATTTAATACTGGAAAAAATGAAGCTCGTACCCACCCGGAACATGGCGGCGTATCTGCGGAAGATTGCCATTGACGGGTATATCATTCAGATAGACCACGCCGATATAAAGGCAATGACAGCAGAGATACAGAAAATCGGTGTCAACGTCAACCAGATAGCACGCCGCGTAAACGCGACGGGGAACGCATACCAAGAGGACATAGAGGAAATAAAGGGGGTGCTTGCAGAGATATGGCGGTTACAAAGATTAAGCCTATTAAAAGCACTCTAAGCAAAGCCCTTGACTATATCGAAAACCCGGACAAGACGGACGGGAAAATGCTTGTGTCCTCTTTTGGCTGCTCCTATGAAACGGCAGATATTGAGTTTGAATATACCTTGTCCCAAGCACTCCAAAAGGGGAACAATTTAGCCTTTCATCTGATACAATCCTTTGAGCTGGGGGAAGTAGATTATCAGAAAGCCCATGAAATCGGAAAGCAGCTTGCCGACGCGGTAACAAAGGGGCAGCATGAGTATGTACTCACGACGCATATTGACAAGGGGCATATCCACAATCATATCATTTTCTGCGCCGTAAACTTCGTAGACCACCACAAATACAATTCCAACAAAAGGAGCTATTACGGCATACGGAACATGAGCGACAAGCTGTGCCGGGAAAATGGCTTGTCCGTCGTCGTCCCCGGCAAGGGCAGCAAGGGAAAGAGCTATGCGGAGTACCAGGCAGAAAAGACGGGTACAAGTTGGAAAGGCAAGCTGAAAACCGCCGTTGACGCACTTATCCCCCAAGTTTCCAGTTTTGAGGAATTGCTAACGCGGTTACAGGCGGCGGGCTATGAGATAAAGCCGGGGAAATATGTATCATGCCGCGCCCCCGGACAGGAACGCTTCACCCGCCTAAAAACCCTCGGCGCAGATTATACAGAGGAAGCCATAAGGGAACGGATAGCGGGCAGACGGACAAAGGCGGCGAAAGCTCCCAGAGAGCAGCGCGGCGTATCGCTGCTTATCGACATTGAGAACAGTATCAAGGCGGCGCAGAGCCGGGGCTATGAACAGTGGGCGAAAATCCACAATCTGAAACAGGCGGCAAAGACTATGAACTTTCTCACCGAAAACAAGATTGAACAGTACGCGGATTTAGTTAGCCGGATTGAGGAAATGGCAGCGGAAAGCGGACAGGCGGCAGACGCATTGAAGAACGCCGAAAAGCGGCTTGCGGACATGGCGGTGCTTATCAAGAATGTTTCCACCTACCAAAAGACAAAGCCCGTCTATGACGCATACCGCAAGGCAAGGAACAGGGAGAAATACCGCGCCGGACAGGAACAGGCGATTATCTTACATGAAGCCGCTGCAAGGTCATTGAAAGCAACGGGCATTGCAAAGCTCCCGAACCTCGCCGCGCTGCAATCGGAGTATGAAGCCCTTCAAGCGCAGAAAGAAGCCCTTTACGCCGACTATGGGAAGCTGAAAAAGAAAGTCCGGGAATATGACATTATCAAGCAGAACATTGACAACATTTTACAGGCAGACAGACAGCCGGAACGGGAAAAGGGAATGGAACACTGATTAAGCAAAAAATGATTTTCGTATAGAAACAGAAAGCGGTATGTGGTATAATAAAATTATCTACAACTTTTGAAAGGATTTGATAGTACATGACAAAAGGAACACCAGCTAATATTAGTCAGCTTGTCAAAGACGCAAACAATAAATCATCATGGAAAATTAGGCTTGCTGCGTTGAATGAACTAAAACAATATGATTGTCAACAATCAAGAGATGTTATTACTCGTCTTGCTCTCCATGACAAAGTTTATAAAGTTAAAGAGGAAGCATTTAGAGCAGCACAAGCTATGGGGATTACTTACCGCGGAAATCCTATTCGCTTAGGACGTAAAGATATTGGTTTTAAGACAAAAGACTTTACTAAAGTTTTTCTACGTATCAAACGTGAAAAATCAATGGAAGAATTAGATTTACAATTATTCAAGGAAGCGTTCAAAACAATCGCGGCAGAAATGTATGATGTAATGGAATTTGAAAAGGGTCAAAAAATTTGATGATTGGATTACAAATACATACAAATGTTTGCCAAAGAAATAAAAGAACAGGGCGCGGAAAGTCAGTATATGACTTCCGCGCCCTGTCTTTTTGTGGGTGCTGTTGTGGTAAATGTTACGCAATAGAACGCCATTTTCGGGGGAAAAGGTATAAAGTATCGCCTATCCGATTTTTCCCGCCCGGAAAGCCTTGCAAATCAAGGGATTTTCCGCGCCTACTGCGTAACAGGGGCGCGTCTTTTCCTCATGCGCTCGGCGGCCTGTCTGCGGGTGATACGCTTCCGGCAGTCGGGGCAGTATTTGACGCTGTTAGAGCTTGACGCAAAGGACGTGCCGCACTCGGTACATTTCTTCCTGTCCCCGGTTTGGTAAAGCTCCGCATAGAGCAGCTTATCAGCGGGAAGCACCGCAACCTTAAACCACTTGCAGAGAAGCGAATAGGAAATGAGCTGCGGACATACGCACTCGTCCCCGTCGTCCAGTAAGATACAGTTTCCATTATCGCAGTTGCAGCACGTCCGGCGCACAAGGGCGTTGACTTTCCGGCTCTGGGGCGGCGTCAGCCGCTTGACCTCGCTCATACTTCATCAGCGGCGTAAATGGGAAGCCCCGCAAACTCCGCTTCGGTCATGGCTTCCACTTTGGAGAGGGTACGGGCAGCAAAGCCCCGCATTTCCCCGTCCATAAAGGGCAGCGCGGCGTTCATGGCGACGATAAGCCCCTGTCGGCTTCCGGTCTTGTAAATGCTCAAAAGGTTTGTTTCTTCTACAGTCAGTTTTGTCATGTTCACACCTCCAAATCGTGATTTTTATTCTTTGCCGCCGCCTTTTTCGGGGCGGTCTTTGCCTTGTCTGTTTTAAGCTGCGCCCGGATAGAGGGGCGGGGCTTCCGTATCTCCCTGTCCCGGTTCTCCCTCTTGTCAATCAGCGCATACGTCCCATGTCTGCCCTCGATTTTGGAAAAGGAAAGGGTCTTGTAGGGCAGCATGGAGAAAAGACGGTCAGTGTCCTTTGTAGCCGCAAGCTGCATGAACGCCGGGGAAAGCTCTACCATGAAATGGGTCTTGTTTGGGCTGTTCGGCGTGTCGTGCCGCTTCATTTCCCACACAATGCGCCGCGCTTCCGTTTCAATCAGCCCGTCCCGCAATGCGGCGATATGCGCCTTGAAATCTCCCGGTGGAAGCTGCTCCCGGCTGCGCCGTTCTTCCTGTAAGAGCGATTGCAGCGCGTCCGGGTCGTTGGGTACGGCTTCAAAGCGTTCAAACTTCCCAAGCTGCGGGTCTGGGGGTTCCGTCAAAATATCTCCCGGCTTTCTGTACCCTTTCCCCACGCTCATAAAACAGCTTCACCGTATCGGCGGGCAGCTCCTTTTCCTTGACGCGCTCATAATGGCGGGAATAGTCAAGCTCATACAGATTGCCCTTGATTTTCCCGCGCTCCTTTCCCGTCAGCTCGATTGCATAGGCAAGTACGCGGTCGCTTGTCTGCTCCATGTAGAAACGCCATGTATTGTGGGGCGCGGTGTCCTTTAGGAAAACGTCGCGCTCCCTAAAGCAATGCGTCCCGGACGGGCGGCAGAACCACAAAAGGGTCTTGTCCTCCCTGTGGGGGCTTGCCGCCGCCTTTGCGATAATCTCCTTGTCAATCTCCAAGTCGCTCTGGTAAAAGCCTGTATTCTGCTTCATAATCGCTTCAAGGGAAGCGAACAAATCCACGTTTTCAAATCTGCTCTGTTCCGGCATGGGTCAGCTCCTTTCCAAGTCCTGTGACTTCTGCTTTGCGTTTTTCTTCTGCGCCTTTTCCTTGTCGGCTCTAAGCTGCGCCCGGATAGAGGGCTTCTTTTCCGGCTTCGCTCCCTTGACGCGCTCCTTGTCGGCTTTGACCGCATTAGCCAGGTCAACAAGGGAAATCGTTTCTCCCGCCTTGACCTTTGCTTCCAGTTCGTCAACGGTAGGGGTGTTGTTGATGATACCGTCAAAGTTGTTGTCGTTCTGCTCTACGGTGTCCTCGACGTGCTTCAAAGGGTTTGCCTTTTCCGGCTGCTCTGCGGCAACGGCAAACGCCCGCGTCCCGTTCCCCATAATCAGATACTTTCCGTCGTCGGATTGATGATGAAAGCCATATCCGGCGGCTTCTATCTGCTCCCGGCTCATGGCGGTTACATGGAAAGTCCCTCTCGGTGTTTTGACAGTTTCGCCCGTTTCCAAGTCGTCCGGGGTAAGCTGTTTCTGCTCCTGTAAAAACTCCGGCACTTGCCGGAAGCCCGCGCTGTCAACATAGTGCGCCGCGTCCTGTCCGTCCTGATGAAGCACTACCACGTCGGAAACGGAAAGGCTGTGTCCCTTAAAGTCTTTGGGGTGGTCGATATTGAAACGGGTATAAATATCTTCAAGGGAAGTCCCCGGCGCAAGGGGCGCGGAATAGACAAGCTCATAGTTCGCCCTGTCAACCACATTCCCCGCCGCCTGCAGGCGGTCGTAAGGCTCAAAGCGCAAGTCCCTTGTTTCGTCCCCGCCTTTTATCTGGTAAATGGAAAAGGTGTCCTTGTCCGGCTCGGCGGTCTTTGCCGTTTCCTGTGCCTTTGCGTAGAGCTGCTTTACGTCGCCCTCGGTCAGCTCCCCGCTTTTGAGCTGCCCCATAAGCTCGCGGCATTTCTCCGGCGTTCCGGTGAAAAGAACGTCGCCCATTTTCGCCCGCCCGTTCTCCTGTGTCACATAGGCTTGCAAGAGGTAGCTGTTTTCCCGGCTGTCGCCGTAAGGGTTCCGGCGCACTCTGTAAATCGTTTCCGGGGTAAAGGCTTCTTTCGGGGCTGCGTCCGCTTTTTCCTGTGCGCCGGATTTCCCCGGTGCGTCTGCTTCCGGCTCCGGCTTCTCTTTCCCGGCTGTATCTGCCTTTTCCGGGGCTTCCGGCTGCGGCTGCTCCGGCGCGGCTGCCTGTTCCTCTCTGGTGGGCTGCTCCTGTCCGGCGGTTTGCTCCTTGTCCTGTGCCTTTTGCAGTTCCGCAAGATTTTCGTCTATGGAATTGATAATCTCGGCGGCTGCGCTGCGTATCGTTTCAAGGGAGCTTTTCAGTTCGGACAGCTCCCGCCCGCTGCTCCACCCGGCGACGTAGCCGAAAGAGTAGTCCGACGTGTCAAGCCCGTAATGTTGGCAGACGGTATAGGCGACGCTTTCCGCTTCGACTTCGCGGGTGCGGCGGTCAATGTGGGGCTGCTGCTCGTCCTTTGGCGCGTTGAGGTCAATGTCGTGCAGCTTCGCATGGGCGATTTCGTGAATAGCGGTCTTTAAGGTCTGTAATTCGCTCATGCCCTCGTTGATAGCAATGCGCTTGTCCTCCAAGTGGTAGTAGCCATGAGAGCCGCCCTCGATATTCTCAAAAGCGATAGGAACGGGGGAAGTCTTTTCAAGGGCTGCGAAAAAATCCTTGTAGCGGTCAACGTCGCCTGTCAGCTCGTCAACCGCAATGTCCGGCAGCTCCTTTCCCTCGGTCTGGGAAACGTCAAAGACGGATACCACCTTGTAGGCGGGTATGGTGATTTCCTTTTCCTCGGTGACGGGCTTTCCGTCCTTGCCGATTATGGGCTTCTGCGTGTGCGGGTCGATTTTCTGCATTTCCTGTTTGATTTTATAGGGCGACGGGGCAATGATTTTAATTCCCTTTTGCCCTTTCATCACGTTTCGCTCAAAGTTGTTCTTCCAAGCGGAAAAGCCCGCCACAAGGGAAGCGTCCGGCTTCTGCATGGCGATAAGGACGGTGTTTCGGAAGCTGTAATTATGGAATTTTGACATGACTTTCAGATATTCCTTGTAACGCTCGCTGTCAAAGAGTTCCGCAATGCCCTGTTCCAGACGGTCGGTAATCTCTTTTAATTTCTCGGCGGGCTTCTCGCTCGTCAGCACGATAGGGATAACCGGGCGCGGCTCCTGTGGCTGCTCTGCGGTCTGCGCGGTTCTCTGCCCCGGCGCGGCTGCGTCCATTTCTACCTTTTCCGGGTCGGGGATTGACCGCTGCGGGGGCTGCGGCGTTACCCGGTATTCCTCCGGCACGTCGCGCCCGTCGTACCATTCTGTAAAGGTGTTGCGGTTGTTGTAGATATAGCCCTTTTCGGTAAACATACCGTCGTCGTTAATGGAAGCGTCGCGCCCATATTCCTCATACATGAAATACTTTTTCGCTTCTTCGGGAAGTTCCGGTTCTTCCAGTTCATCAACCAGATAACGCCCGTATTCTTCTTCATTGTGGACGGACGGATAAATCCAGTAGCAGTCAAGGTTCTGTGCAAGGTTGATAATGTCCTGTAAGCTGTCGGCATGGTCGCCGTATTCAATGGCTGCAATGAATTTCTCCCGGTCGTCGTCAAACTGCATTTCCAAGAGCTTCCCTAAATAGTTCAGCTCGTCGGGGTGGGAATACTCGCTTAAATGCTCCGTCAAGCCGGGGATAGTGGATTGAAATTCTGTGAAATGCCATTCCTCATAGTGCTTGAAGTCAATCCCGATACGGTCAAAGACTTCTTTCAGATGTTCGGCAGTCGTGGGGAATGTCACCCATTCGCCCGCGGGTCTGCCCTCGGTGTACTTCCCAAGATTGGAAAGATAGCCGCTTAAAATCGGTTCTGCCATTTGTTCGCTCCTTTCTTTTTCAATCATGCGGTGCATAAGCTCAAAATCCTCAATGCTCATGCTCCCGTCAAATACATAGGGGTTAAAATCCTCCCGTCCCGGTAGGGGTTTTCGGAAAAGGGAAGCCCCGCTTCATGGGCGGCTGCCCTCGCTTCCTCGATAACCTCCGGGGGAAGCCTGTCGTCATGCGCCCCGATAAAACCGTCAATATCGTTCATGCTGTTTTCGTAGTGGTAGCGCACTCCGGCGGTCAGCTCGTCAAGGCTCATATCCTCGCCTAAATGCCCGCAATAGTAGCCGTTAAGGATAACGGCGGCGGGGTCGGTGCTTTTGATTTCCTCTAACCGGCTCCTGTCCTCCGGGTAGAGCGTATCGTCCATATCAAGATGAAAATATTCCGCGTTCCATGAACGCCCCTGTTTCCAGAACGCCACCCATGCGATACCGTCCCTAAGCTCGTCCTGATAGTCCTTTACGGTGTCCCGTAAACTTGCCATAGTTGAAAAACCTCCTTTCTCTGGGGCAGCGTCATAAGCTGCATTTTTTGGCTGCATAGCCTACTACGGCACACCCGCATTTCTGCCAAAGTTTTTTGAAGATTTTCAGAGGGTGAAGCCCTCCGCAAAAGAGGGTTTGGGAAACTTCCCAACAAGCAAAATCCCCGTCCGGCGCGTCAGCGTCGTAACGGGGATTTACGGAAGTGGGTACCCGCTTCCTATGCTTGCTATTCAAGTTTTTAGTTCTTCTGCACTTCGATACGGTAGTTGACGTATTTCCCGCCAGTATCGGCTAAAACGATAGTTCCGTCGTAGGTCTTGCCTGTTTTCGGGGAATAGAGCTTTTTCACATTCGCCTTGCCGGATTTAAGGAGCGCGGCGGCAATCTTCGCGGAAAAAGCGGTCTTGCGTTCCTCGAAAAAGCGGTCGTTCTTCCACATGACAAAGGCACATTCTTTGTTGCTGCAATAATAGTTTTTCTTCCCCTCATGGACGGGGGAACCGCAACGGGGGCATTTGCCGACAGAGGGCTTTTTCCTCCCGGAACAAATCCTTTTTTCCCGTCCAGTGCTGCGGCGTGTGTCTGCACAAGCTCCCGCGTCATAGCTTCAATGCCGGACAGAAATTCGCCGGGGTCTGCGGCTCCCTTTGCTATCTGCGTCAGATTGTTTTCCCATTCTGCGGTAAGCTGCGGGGAAGTCAGCATATCCGGCAGCACTGATATAAGGGCGGCTCCGTTCTGCGTGGGGATAAGCTGCTTCCCCTTGCGCTCTGCAAAGCCGCCCTTTACCAGTTTTTTCAATGACGGCGGCGCGGGTGGCGGGAGTGCCAAGCTCCCCGGCGTTCCGCGTCCGGGTCGGTGTCCCCGTTCCCGGCTCGCTCCATAGCAGAGAGAAGCGACGCTTCGCTGTGGGGCTTCGGCGGCGTTGTGGTATGCTCCGTTACCTTTGCGGCGGGGTTAGGAAAGCCCTGTCCCTCGGAAAGCTCCGGCAGCGTCACGCCCTCATTTTCCCCGTCCTCTGGGTCGGGTTTATCTTTCAGCGTCGCCCGGTATCTGTGTTCAATCTCTTTCCACCCGTCAGAAAGCACCGTCTTTCCCCGCGCCGTAAACTCCGTATCAGCGCATGAGAAAACCGCCGTAACCGCTTCATAAATATGCGGCTCGGCGGTGGCAAAAAGCAGACGCGCCCCCGCAAGGGTAAGGATATTTTTCTCGCTTTCCGGCAGCGCGTCCGGGTCAGCCTTTGCAAGCTCCATAGTGGGAATGATTGCGTGGTGGTCTGATACTTTTTTACTGTCTGTTACCTTTGCAACCTCCGGCGTGAAGCCCAAGCCCTCCATAAAGGAAAATTTCTCACAAAGCAGCTTGATAATGCCCGCTGCGGTGCCGCCCATGTCGTCAGTAAGAAAGCTGCTGTCCGTCCTCGGATAAGTCAACAGCCGCTTTTCATAAAGGGATTGTGCAAGGTCAAGGGTCTGCTTCGCGGTGTAGCCGAAAATGCGGTTCGCTTCCCGCTGCAAAGAGGTAAGGTCAAAGAGCTTCGGCGGGGCTGCGGTTTTCTTCTCTCTGGTGAGGGAAACGCATACCGCCGTTTGTGTTTCGCAAGCCCCTTTCAGCGCGGCGGCTTCTGCCTTGTCTGAAATCCTTTCACTTGCCGCTTCCGCGCCGGATAAATCAAGGCGAACATGATAATATTTTTCTTTCTGGAAATGGGAGATAGCCGCGTTCCGGTCGGTAAGCATTTTTAAGGTCGGGGTCTGGACGCGCCCCACGTTCAAAGTCTTTCCATACAGGCAGGAGAAAAGCCGGGTGGCGTTAATGCCGATAAGCCAGTCAGCCTTTGCGCGGCAGAGGGCAGACGCAAAGAGCGCGTCATATTCCCGCCCGTCTTTGAGGGAAGCAAAGCCCGCCTTAATCGCCCCGTCCTCCATTGAGGAAATCCACAAGCGGCGCATGGGCTTCTTGCAGCCCGCCGCTTCGTAGACAAAGCGGAAAATCAATTCTCCCTCGCGCCCCGCGTCACACGCATTTACCACTTCGGAAACGTCGGCGCGGTGCATAAGCTCTTTTAGGGTTTTGAATTGCTTCCCCTTGTCCGGGTCAACGGTGTACTGCCATTCCTCCGGCAGAATGGGTAAGCTCTCAAAACTCCATTTTTTATATTGCTCCCCGTAGGCGGCAGCTTCCGCAAGCTGTACCAAATGCCCGACGCACCATGAAATGAGGTAGCCGCCGCCCTCGATAAATCCGTCTTTCTTTTCTTTAACGCCAAGCGCGGCGGCGATAGTCTGCGCCACGCTCGGTTTTTCTGCAATTACAAGTCTAAGTGCCATGAAAAAATCCTCCTTTCAGCATTCCAGCTCACTTGCCTTTTTCTCCTGTACCTGTTTCAGACAGTAGCCCACACAAGGGAGCTGCCCTTTGTACGGGCAGGAAGCGCAAGCCGGGGAATGGGGAACGGGCGGCGCATTGTCACGCCGCCCGCCCGGTCTTTGTATCATCATCTTTTCAAAGGGATTGTCGGTAAACAGGGTCATGCTTCCTCGTCCTCCTGTTCTTCATCAGAAAGCCCGTCCCCCTCGTCCGGCTCCGGCTCGTCCTCGTCGTAGTCGTCAAAATCGAAATCTTCAAGGTCGGTGTCGCCCTTGACGCTCTGCTTCGGCTTCATAAACTTAAAATAATAGAACGCGCCCCCGCCGCCAAGAAGTGCCACGACAAGGAAAAGCACAAGCCCGCCCGCATTGCCTTTTTCTTTGGGCTGCTCCGGCGGTTCTTCGGTTTCCGGCTCCGCTTCCTTGCCGCTGCAAGCGGTCATGTTGTCCTTGCAGACGGGGCAGCTCACATTTACTTTCCCGGCTTTGCATTTATCGGTACAACTGCAAACGGTGGGCGGGGCTGCTTCGGTGCTTCCGTCCTCCATAAGTGCTAAGAGGTCGGCTTCGTCTACTTGATTAAGGAAATGTACAGTATTCTCGCCCTCGTCGTCCCGGTCAATGAGGATATAAAAGTAATTGCCGTTTTTGGTCGTTACGGTGATAAGCTGCTTGTTGCCGCCGAAATCGTCTACAAGGGTCGCGTTCCCGTCCGGGGTAAGGGGTTCTTCCTTTTGGGGTTCCTCGTAGACAACGCCGCTGTCGTCGGTGTCGTCCTCTCCCTCCGGGGTCTGTGCAAAAGCGGTGACGGAAAAGCCGCCCATAAGTACAAGGGCGGCGCAAAGTGCGGTCAGTGTTCTAAGGATTTTCTTATTCATTCTCGGTGTCCTCCATTTCTTCGTTGTCATGGTCTGCGGGTTCTGCGGGGTAGCCCGGCGCGGCTTCCATGCCCGGAATACCGCCCCCGGAAAGCATAGCGGAAAGCTCATGCGGGGAAAGGCGCATGGAGCGCACAAGCTGTACGATTTGCAGGTTTTCCGCTTCGGTTTTCTGCGCTTCAAGCCCCCTTAATTTATTCTGGTACTCGGTGATTTTCTCGCGGGTCTTTGCAATCTCCTTGTCGATACGTTCAATTTTGTTCATAGCCATCAATAAATTTCTCCTTTCAGATTTTCATTTTTTTGTTGTCAGTTCCAATTCATTAAGCCGTAGCCCTTGATACAGCCATAATTGACGGGGTAGCTCTTTATCTTGCAGGCGTCGCCGGAATTGCCCTCGACGGTATAGACGCGCTCCCCGTCCGTCCCGATAACAAGCCCTACATGGTCTGCGCTCCCGTCCCCCGTCCCAGTCGAAAAAGATAGCGTCGCCGGGGGCGATATTCTCATAGCCCCTCGCGCCCCATTGCCCGCGTGACTGGAACCAGGGTACGCCCTGTGACTGGCACCCGGCAAAGCGCGGCTCGCTTTTCCCGGCTTGATTGTAGCACCATGAAACAAAACAGGCGCACCATTCCACGCGGCTGTTAAATCCGTACCAGCTCCAAAAGGGTCGCCCGCCCACGTTGCCGACTTGCCGCTTCGCAAGGTCTACAACGGCAGTGTTGCCGGGGCGTGTGCCGTTTACAAGCTGTACGCCGCTTAAATCCTCGGACGCGCCCATATCGGGGGAGCCGCCGCCGAAAATCAGCGGTTTGTTGCCGCTTGTTTCCAGATAGACGCGGTACATTTCAAGCTGCTGTGGCGTTAGAAGTTCCTCCGCAATCTCGGAAATGGGCTTGTTCGTCAGCTTCACGTTGAGGATATGGTACTCGTAGGGTACTTCCTCGGTGGTCGTTTCCCCGGTTTCCGGGTCTGTGCTTGTTTCTGTGCGGTAGCGGATTTCCGTTTCTTCCGTCAGCGTCAAGGTGTACTGCATGGCAAAGACGCGGTTTAATTCTGCCTGTGCGCTCTGCGGGGTATAGGTCTGTAAAAGTGCGGTGAGGTAGGACGCTAACTCATGGGGGTTATGCCCGATACTGTCAAGGTCATAGCGGTATTCGTCATAGCCGGGGTGGGTGCTTTCGATATTGTCAATCTGCTGCTGAAGCTCGTTTTCCTTTGCGGCATAATTATTTTCCGTCGCCACAAGGTCGCTGTCCTCCGACGTGTAGGAAGTCCCAAGTATGCCGTTCATCAAGCCGGAGAACATGGAGCCGCAAGAGGAAAGCCCCGCCGATACCATGATGAATAAGAGCAGCGCGGCAATGGCGATACATACGCCCGCCGGGTGCCGCCCTACAAAAGCGATTGCCTTTTTTGTTTCCTCGGCGGTCTTTTTTGCCGCCTTGCGGGTGTTCTCTGCGGCTTTCTGCGCCGTTTTTGCGCCGCCTTTCCTTGCCGACTTTGCATACTGCCGCTTGATTTGCTGCTTCTGCATGAAGCGGGAAAGGGGATTGCCCGCAATCTGCGGATTGTCATGCAGGGCTTTATGGTACTGGAAATCCACATTCGCCTTGAACGCCGCTTTCTCTGCCTTTGCCGCCGTCCGGTAGGGTTTGAGCTTGTGGCTGTGGTAGCCCTCCTTGACTTTCCGCGCCCCGTACTTTGCGCCGCGCTCTGCCAGTTCTTCGGATTTGTGCGCCCCCTCAACGCCGGAATTGTCCTTTTCAACGGAATGTATCTTGTTGTGGACGAAAATACCCGCTTCCTGTGCGGGGCGGGATAGCGGGTTATTGTGGGGCTTATTCTTTCCTATGGGCTTTTCCTGTTCCTCAAAAATGTAGGCGGGTCTTGCCTTTCCCGGTGGCTTCATCAAAGGTGCGCTCCCGTACAAGTTTCTTTTCTTTGGGGATAGCCGCCTTTGCCGCGTCCAGACGGTCGGCTGCTTTGTCCGATTTTCGGATATACCTTTCAAGCTCCGGCGTTGCCCGTTCCTCGTCGGTAAACTGCAAGCGGGAAGATTTTTCTTTTGCTGTGGCTTCTGCCTGTGCTTTCCTCGCCGCTTTTTTTACTCGCCTTTCTGGTACGCGCCCCCGTCGATACGCTCCAAGACGCGCTCGGCTGCGGCGGTGTCCTGTTCCCGTTCTGCCCCCCGGCGCATGGGGAAGCGGCGGCGCGGCGGCTGTGGGCGCGGGAGCTGCGCCGCCCGGTATGGTCTGCGCTGCCTGTTCCGGCGGCTGCGGTGCTTCGGTCTTTGCAAAGTCCGCGTCCCTTATCCGCTTGCTGATACGTTTCTTTTTCCCGGTGGCGGCGTTTACCTCGACAGCCCCCTCGCGGGTCATTTTCTGCGTGACTTTTTCACGCGCTTTATATTGTTTTATGTGTCTGTCCCTCCAATCCGCGCCCTTGCAAGGGCGCAATACTCGGCGTTTATCTCAATGCCTATATAATGCCTGTCAAGCTGCCTTGCGGCTGCCCCCGTCGTGCCGCTGCCGAAAAAGGGGTCAAGCACAACGCCGCCTTTCGGACAGCCCGCCTTGATACAGGTTTCGGCAAGTTTTGGCGGGAACGCGGCGAAATGCCCGCCCTTGTAGGGAACGGTATTGATAAGCCACACGTCCCGCCTGTTCCGCATGGTCGGCATGAGGGCTTCGTCGTAGTAGCTGCCGCTTCGCGCCCGGTTAAGCCCCTGTACTTTCCCCTGTCCAGGTATTTCGTCCGCATATTTCTGTCCCGCGCTGCGCCCGGTGCGGTACCGCGCCGCCGTTGTGGGGGCTAACGGCTCGGCTATGGCGGCTGCGTCATAGAAATATTTCTTTGACTTCGTAAGCAGAAAGATATGTTCATAGCAGCGGGTAGGGCGGTCTTTCACGCTCTCCGGCATGGGGTTTTCTTTCTGCCAGATAATGTCGCTCCGTAAATACCACCCGTCAGCGCGTAGGGCAAAGGCTAAAAGCCAGGGAATACCGATTAAGTCCTTTTGTTTGCAGCCGGAAACGCGGTTGTTTCTTGCAATCTGCTGTCCGTTTCTGCCTTTCGGGTTCTTCGGGTCTGCATGGTAGCCTTTATTTCCTGTGCCGCAGTAAGTGTCCGCGATATTCAGCCAGAGCGTACCGTCAGAACGCAGTACCCGGCGCAGCTCGCGGAAAACCTCGGTCAGCCTGTCAATGTACTGCTCCGGCGTGTCCTCCCGCCCAATCTGCATATCAAGCCCATAATCTCTAAGCGCATAGTAGGGCGGGCTTGTGACGCAACAGTGTACGCTTTCCTCTGGAAGCTCCCGCAAGGCATAGAGCGCGTCCCGGTTGATGATTGTGTCAGTTTTCAGCCCGTTCATGCTTCGCCCACTTCCTCCGGCTTCGTCGTCATTACCCGGTAAAGCTCGGTGTCTTTCGGGAAGCGGTCTACAAAGGGCAGCACCACGTTCCCGTAGAAGATAAGCCCCTCGCCCGCTTCGGTGTGGGTGACATATTTCATCTGCTGCGGGGAGATGTTGAGCTGCTTTGCAAGGATAGCCCGGTCGCCCGCCGCTTGATTGAGCATGAGGACAAAATCGCTGTTCTCAAAGATATTCTCCACTTCGCGGGAAGCAAGCAAATCTTTGACGTTCTGTGTAATGGCTGTGGGTATGCCGCCCCATTTACGGAAACGCTTCCAGATTTCAACGGAATAGGCGGCGGTCTGTTCCTCTTTCAAGAGAAGATGAAATTCGTCCATGTAGTAGCGGGTGGATTTCCTCTCTGCCCGGTTGACGGTAACGCGGTTCCATACCTGGTCTTGCACAATGAGCATACCTAACTTTTTGAGCTGCTTCCCAAGCTGCTTGATGTCAAAGCAGACAAGGCGGTTATTCAGTTCCACGTTGGTACGGTGGTTGAACACGTTAAGGCTCCCGGAAACGTAAAGCTCCAACGCCGCCGCGATACGCGCCGCTTCCGGCTCCGGCTGCTTCAAAAGCTCGTCGTACAGGTCGCCCAAAATCGGCATTTTCTCCGGGTCGGGGTCTGCAAGGAAAGGGCGGTACACGTTCCGAACGGCGCGGTCAATGACGGTCTTATCGACGGGCTGCAAGCCCTCCTTGCCGCCGATTACAAGCTCGCAGAGGGAAAGGATAAAGTCGGATTTCAGCGCAAGGGGGCTGTCGTCCTCGCTGTAATTGAGGTTAATATCCATAGGGTTCACATACTGGGGCTTCCCGTCAATGCCCTTGCCCGTAGGCGACAAGCGTATCACTTGCCCGTCAAGCCGCTGCACAAGGGGAAAAAATACTCTGCTTCTGGGTCGCAGATAATAATGTCGTCGTCTGTAATGAGGAAAGCGTTTGTCATTTCCCGTTTGGCGGCAAAGGATTTCCCGCTTCCCGGCGTACCCAAGATTAAGCCGTTGGGGTTCTTTAGCTGCTTGCGGTCGCAGAGTATCATGTTGTTAGACAGGGCGTTTAAGCCGTAGTACAAAGCCGCGCCCGTCTGGAAAAGCTCCTGTGTGATAAAGGGGATAAAGATAGCGGTGCTTGACGTGGTAAGTCCTCTTTGAATGGGGATAAGGTTCTCCCCAAGCGGTACAGAGGACATAAGCCCCGCTTCCTGTTGGTAGTCAAGGCGGGTTAAGGCGCAGTTGTTCTTCTGTGCAATGCCCGCCGCCGCGAATACGTCATTTTCCAGTTTCCGCTTCGTGTCCGCCATGTTCACCACAAGGAACGTCAAGAGGAACATTCTTTCATTCCGGCTCTGCAAGTCCTGTAAGAGGTTCTTCGCTTCGCTGCCGAACGTGGCAAGGTCGGACGGGATTATATCCATGTCGTAGCCGCTGCGTACCGCTTTTTTCTGTTCCTCGATTTTCATTTTGTCAAGGTCGGTGATTTTCCGCTTGATTGTCTTTATGGCTTCGGTCTGGTCGATACTGTGGATATGCAGATTGACGATAACGCCCGTTTCCAAGTCCAGAATGTCGGATAAGATACGGTCGTTTAATTCCGGGGCAAGGACTTCAAGGAATGAAACCGCGCCGATTTTGCGCCCCATGCGGAAATACCGCCCCTCGCCAAAACGGAAAGAGGACGGGGCGATAAAGTCCTTTGTGGAAAGCCCGGACGGGGCAAGCCATGAAAAATCAAAGGAAAACTGCCCGCCCTCCGGGTGGAAAATGCCATGCAGCATTTTAAGGCGTTCATAGCCTGTCATGGGGCGGGCAGACACGCCCAAGAGCTTAAAGTTGTTCAGCACGTCCGTTTCGATACGGGCAAGGCGGGATTTCGCCGCGCCCAGACTGTCGGCTTCAATGGCAAAGGTGATATATTTTGCTTTGACAAGCCCGTTGTTTCCCTTTGCAAGCTGGTTTTTCAGCATATCCCGGTATTCTGTGCGGATAGAGTTGAAAGCGTCCTCCTGTGCCGGGATATTGACCGCCTTTTCCGCTTCGCCGCGCTGCGTCCCTTGATTGATGAAAGAGAGCTGCACCGAAACGGAAGCGTCAAAGTAGTTGAGGAAGTCGCACCAGTTCTCAAAAATGGCGGTCTTGTCGTCTGCCTGTGCAAGCTGATAGTTAATATCTTCAAAGGCGACGGTCTTTGAGTATTTCCGTCCCGTAACCTTGCAGATACCGTCCGGGTACATCTGGATATAGGGGATTGTCTGCTGCGCGGTGTGCGCTTTCCCGTCGCCCTTTGCCTGTCTGATGATTTCCGCAATCTGCTTTTTCTCGGCGCGGGTGAGCTTGCGGGGTGGGTTAGGCTTTGCGCTTCCCGCCGCGCTGTTTCTTCGTGTTTCCTTTTGCAATCGCTGATACCTCCTTTTCAAGTTTTCTCTGCCGTTCTAAGACGGAATAAAAGTTGTCTGTCCTGTATGGTCGTTCTTTGGGGGCTATGAATTTCGTCCGTATGATGTTCTTCACCACCACTTCAAGGGGCTGTCCATGCTTTTCATACATGGCGAACAGGAAACAGGGCAGCATGACGGCAATCATAGCCATAGACGCAAGGCTTGTGCCTGTGCTGTCTTTGAGCAGAAAGAAAAGCGGCAAGCCGAACAGGAGAGCCGCCGCAAAACATACAATCTGCCGTTTGGTAAGGTTGAACGCTACTTTTGTCTTGACTTTGGATAAGTCTTTGGGTACGGGTACATACGCCAAGTGAAAACCTCCTTTCTCTGGGTTTGGTGTTGCTGTAATTTTCCATAAGGGTAATCAAGGCAAAGGTCAATCTATGCCCTTTGCCCGCCCGTATTATATGGGGGTTAACCGCGTCAAGGTCGGGTCGTATTTTCGCCGCTTCGCTCTGAAAATCTCCACCCTGCCCTTGACACGCCGCTAATGCGCGGAAAAAAATCGACTTCGCCAGTGCGCCGGATTTGAACAGGGAGAAACAGAGGATAACGGTGTAGGCTGCAAGGGAGAATATCGCGCTGTGCAGATTGTCCGCTATTATCATGTTGTTCACCAGTACGGCGTAAATGCCGACGCATATCATAATGAGGAAGCCTTGAAAACCGATAGCGAACAGGGATTTTAGGTAGTTGTTTCCTATCTGCCCCCATTCCCGGTTAGTCATAGTTGCAAACGGGATAGGCGATACCGAACAGTAAAGGTAAATTTCTATCATACGCCCGTAGAGGATAACGGTTATCAGTACGGACATGATTTTCATGCACAAGCTCACAAGGCTTGTTTCCATGACAAGTAAGAGCAGTTCGGGGATTTCCATAGCGTCAAGCCCGCTTTGCATGGAAGCAAGGGCGGCGGCAACATCAATCTCTGTGCTGCCGCCGATTACCCCCGCCGCGCCGGAAACAACGTGCTGCGCCATATCGAACACCGCCATAGTGATGTCAAAGGTGTGCGTCACAAGGTAGACTGCCACAAACGCCTTGAACACCCACTTGAAGAACATGGAAGTGTCAACGTCGTGCATATTGTTCTTTTCCGTTACCATGCTGATAAGCTCATAGCATAGGACGTAGGTAATGACAAGCCCCGCAATGGGTACGATTACATTCTCACTAAGCGTCTGTATCATGGAGAATATATTTGCGTTCCACCCTTGCGGGGTCTGCCCTACCTCTGCGGCGATAGTGCCGACTTTCTCGTTCACGTCCCCGAACATAGTTGACAGATTACCGTTTATGGCTCCTATGAGGATTTCCTTTATCCATTCGTTAATCGCGTCAAGTATGCTCTGCATAAGCCTTTACCCGCGCTTCTTAACCGAACAGCCCGGAAAGCAGCGGTACAAGGGTCATGCCAATAAGGGCAACGCCGCCGCCCGCCATGAGCTGCTTCATGCCCTGGCTTTTCGCGCCCGGATTGTCGTTGCCGTAGCCCTCCATCAGATTGATTACGCCCCCAGATACCAAGCCCGGCTCCAAGTGCTACAACAAGGGTCTGCAAAACGTCTACTGCGCTATTGAAAAATGCCATAAATATATCCTTTCTGCCGCGTCTGCGGCTGTCCGACAAGCGGACAAAAGGCGGTCAGCATATGCCGCCGCACAAAAAAACCGCCCTCTGGTAAAGGCGGCTGTCCCCGCGCTGCGTAAGTCCTGCGGCGCGGCGGTATTCAGTTGTAAGGGGTGCGGATTTTGCCGCTGTGTACTGCGCCGGAAAGTGGGGGCGCGTATCATGTAGCCGGTATGGATAGATGTGATTGCTTCAATCGCTCCTTTCTGTGTCCCGCTGTGCTGCCGGACGTTTTTTTCAGACTTGCGGGAAGTGAATAGCTTGCGCAGCAAGGTGTTCGCTTCCCACAAGTTCACAAAGGGGTAGCTGCCGCAAGGCAGCGTAGGGGAAGTGTAGCTTCCCCTGTCCCCCGGCGGTCTGCCATGCTGTCATTGTTGCGGGATAAGCCCCCGGCGCGTGACATACTCCGTTGCAAAGCGGCGGTGTTCCGCTTCCTTTTCCCGCCAATACTCCCATAATGCAGCGTCGGCGGCTTCCGCAACATTCATTAAAAACCGTTCAAGCTGCTTTTGTTTTTCCTCTGCGCTACGTTTCCTCATGGTCTGCGTCCTCCTGTAAGTCTGCTGCGTCAATCTCGTAATAGTCAAAAACCTCGTCGGGCTTGACAATGGCGGGGCGGCGTTTAAGGTGCTTTTCCATGTCAAAGGCGTTCTTCGGGTCTGCGTCGGACAGGTACTTGTATTTCGGGTGCTTCGTTATGTCGAATTTGTCCGAAAAGAACGGGCGCACCCCTCGTAGCTGCAAGATACATTTCCCTCCGTCCATGACTGCGATTTCATCTTCCGTCATAAGCTGCTTTCCCAATTTCTGATAGTTCAGCCCATGCGAAAGCTCCCGCCCCCTTGTTTCGGAAGTGTTGAAGCTGTCTATCGTTTCCTTGCCTAAAATCTCCGATATTTCTTTGAGCGTCGTTTTTTCCTTGCCGCCCAAGAAAAGGGTGGTGTCGCAGTTGCCGACTATGGTATCGGCGTTGTCCTTGTAGATTGCTTTTAGCTGTGACTGGCTCTGCAAGATGATTGACGCGGATATTTCCCGGCTCCGTATCGTTGCAATGAGCTTTTCAAACTTTGGTATCTGCCCGATATTCGCAAATTCATCAAGTAAGCACCGTACATGGACGGGAAGCCGCCCGCCGTATTCATCATCTGCCTTGTCGCATAAAAGGTTGAATAACTGTGTGTAGAGAATACTCACGACAAAGTTAAAAGTATCGTCGGTGTCGCTGATAATGACGAAAAGGGCGGTCTTTCTGTCGCCTATGGTGTCAAGCTCCATTTCGTCGGTTTCCATAAGCTCCCGCAGTTCCTTAATGTCGAATGGGGATAACCTCGCGCCGCAGCTAATCAAAATCGACTTCGCCGTTTTGCCCGCCGCAAGTTTGTATTTGCGGTACTGCTTGACCGCAAAATGCTCCGGGTCTTTTTCTTCCAGACGTTCAAACATGAGGTCAACCGGGTTCTGGAAATCCTCGTCGTCCTCGCGGGCTTCCGACGCATTTATCATTTCAAGCAGCGTCGTGAAGTTTTTCTCGTCCTCCGGGGCTTCATACCAGATATAGCCGATTAGCGCGGTGTAGTAGAGCTTTTCCGCTTTCACCCAGAAATCCTCGCCGGATTTTTCCCCGTCGCCTTTTGTGTTGGCGATAATGGTATTGACTAACTTCAAAATGTCCTTTTCGCTCCGCAGATAGGCAAAGGGATTGTATTTCATGGATTTTTTGAAGTTAATCGTATTTAGCACTTTGATACGGTATTTGTACCGCTGTAACATTTTCCCGGTTTCCAAAATCAGTGTTCCTTTCGGGTCAGTGACGATATACGACGTTGGAAAATCCTTTGACGTACATTGCATGAGCGACGGTTTCACAAAGAACCGGGTCTTGCCGCTGCCGGAACCGCCGATTACAAGGATATTTTTGTTTCTTGCGTATTTCGGCTGCTTCGGGCGGCTGTTCATGGTGAGCCGTTCCGTCTGCGTTAAGGGGATATTGTTCTCAAATACCGGGTCTGTGTACGGCTTTATGTCGTCAGCCCCGCCCCAACGCGCCGAACCGTATTCTGTCCCGCGGCGGTATTTCTTCGCGTTCTTGCCTTTGGTGTAGATAATCAGCCGGACAATGACCGCCCCCGCAATGCCTAAAGCTAAGTCTGCCGGGTAGAAGCTCGGCGCGATACTGGAAAAGGCGGCGGTAAAACCGTCCCCAAGATGTAGCAGCTTTGCGCTCGCGTCCGCGCCGGGGGAGAGCCGGACAGCCGCGCCCACTTTATCAAAGAGCCAGACAAAGAGCAGATACGGGAGATTTAAGATAAGCAGCTTCTTGATTTCCGGCTTCATAGCGATACCTCCCTGTCTTTGTTCTTGACCTTTGCCCGTTCCGCGTTCTTGCCCTGTGCAGCTTCTTTGAGGGTAGAGAGCAGCTTTCGGATTGAGGGCTTTTTCTCCTGTGTCAGCTTTTTTGCGGAAAATTCCTTAAAGGCGGCGGTCAGCACGTCCGCGTCCCGCCCCTTGAAGAAAACCAGATAGCGGGGCGGGCTTTCCGTCGCGTCCTTTTTCAGCGCAAAGTCGATACCGTACTTTTTCGCCGTACTCTCAAAGGCTTTGATATTGCCCTCGGTAATCTCAATGTTGGAAACGCCCGCGTTCTGCTTCATAAGCTGCTTTAAGCTCTGCTTGCCCTGTGGCGGTTTTGCAAGCTGCTTTTTGCCCTTTGACAGTATGGCTTTCATTGCCTTTTGGAGCGTCTGCGCGGTCAGCTTCCCGGTCTTGATGTAAAGGGCTATGGTCTTTTCGTTTACTTCGTCCTGCAATTTGTCGCGTCCTCCTTTCGCGTTTCTTTATGGGGCGGCGGTCAGATACGCACCCGCAGCCCGTTCAAGTCCTCGGCTCTGATACCCACAAGATACCAGTTGTCGCCGTACTCAATCCGGGTCGGCTTCCACTTGCCCCGCACGAATACGTCAAAGCACTCGCCGCAATGCAAGCCCCCGTAGTAGCTGTTTAAGTCAAAGCGGATGTCGTAACGGTCGGTGCGCTCGTCAAATACCAATGCTCCTGTCATTTTCTGTGCCATAATAAAATCCTCCTTTTGTGGTTGTGGGTGGTTACAGGCTTTCGCCCTCATTGCATGAATAATAGTCCGGGTCGCCGTACTGCGGCTTTTTCGGTGACAGTGCGCCGCTTGCCATGTCATGGGCGACAAGGGAAGTGTAATAGTTGCCGATTGTGGACGGGGCGTTGAAAAGGGCGGCTTTCAGATATTGCTTGATGTTGCGGATTTTGGTTGTGTTCTCCCGCATACAGTCAAGCACAAAGCGGATATGCTCGCCGTCTAGTTTCATAAACTTTGACTTCACAAGCTCTGCCGGGTAGTCGTCCCCCGCAATCCGTACCCGCTTTCTGGCGGTGCATACGGTTTCAAGCATGAGGTCTACAATCTCGTCAAGCCTGTCACTGTCAAACTTCATGTCCTGTTTGAGAATGTGGTAGTCGATATTGTCCTTGATGATTTCCCGGTATATATCAACTGCGCTCTGTGCTGTCGCTTCCGTTCCTTTCCGTTCCGGCGGCGTAGCCGCTTCTCTGCAAGGAGAGGGGTTAGGGGAAAGGATAGGAATGGAATGGGTACTTTGTTCATCAGTAATTATTTTTTCTTTTTTTGGTAAGTCAGTTCTTTGTATATCTTTATTTAATTGCGTCGGATTTTCCAACGTAGGTTTTTCCAATGTTGGTTTTTCCTGCGTTGGATTATCCAATGTTGGATTTTCCAATGTAGGTAAATCCGGCGTAGGCGGCTGCGGCTGCTCGAATATCACATAGTCCGCGCCCCGCAAGCGTCCTTTCTCGTCGCGCTCCCTTGACCGGACGATATACCCGGCACGTTCAAGCTCCTTAATGGCTTCGCGGATAGCGTCTATCTTCTCCCGGTTGATAAGGGATAAGCCTTTCAAGGTGTAGTCCCAATCTTCGGGGAGTGACAGCATTTGCGACAGCAGCCCCTTTGCCTTTAAGGAAAGCTCCTTGTTGCGTAGGTGGTGGTTGCTCATTACGGTGTAGCCCTTGTTCCGTTCCACTCTGAAAACTGCCATAGTTCATAGCTCCTTTGCTTTGGATTTGTTACGCAGTAGAAGCGCAGTTTCGGGGGATAAGGTATAAATCCCTTGCCGCGCCAGATACACACCCGGAAAACCGCTTGTAGCAAGGCTTTTTCTGCCCCTACTGCGTAACAAAGGGCATGAAAAAAGCGGCGTTCCTGTTCTCCCATGTAGAGAGTAAGAAACGCCGCTTCTGCGTCGTATTCAGTTTTTAGTACAATACCCTGCTTGTCCGTCGCTCGAAAAACCTTGATTTTCCAGTGTTTTCAAAAGTATCGTTATCTAACGTCAGCTTTAAAGCGTCCCCATATGCAGGAGATGTTGAAGGCCATAGCTGCAGCGGATCAAGAAATAATCATCTATGTCTGGTTAGCATCCAGATTATCCAGAGATGCGAATCATTGCAACTCTCTTCGTTATGTTTTTAGCAAGTACAATGTCACCGTCATCTCTGATAATAGAGATTGGGCTAGTTTAGAAGATATCGAATTACATCCGGATAAGACGATCGGTCCACGGATCATTACACTTTCCGATGAAACAGAAGTGCATCGTGATCGTAAGAGAACACGTATAGGTCTAACCACATCAGCTTACAAAGGTAATTACACAAAAGGAGGAAAGATGCCACCTACCGGATATCTATTTAAGAATAATCCAGGTGAGAATGCTAAAGGAAGAAAAGTAGAAATCGATATTGCATATGTCGAAACGATGCTATATATCCTAACTCAGATTCATGATTACAAAAGATCATTGGACTCACTGGCAATCGAATTAGATTCCAAACAGGCTTGTGGAGTACACTGGTCTTATACAAAAATCTACAGAGCAGTCACGGATCCTATCATATATGGAAGACTCTTGACATCGTATGTTGACATACGAGATCATTCTCCGGCATATTGTTCACAGAAATATTACGAAGAGATACAGAAAATATTGCATGGGAGAAGGAAAGAATATCATTACAAATATCTATTCAAAAATCTAATCAAATGTGAAGACTGTGATTGCTGGTGTAGTGAGATTCCTACGATCCACTATCCGCGCAACGGAAATAGAAAAGGAAGAAGAGTCTATAAATATTATTATTGTCCTAGTTGTAAAAAGAGGATCAACGAACAGATCCTTTTAAATAAAATAATCCATCATATCAATGAAATTCTGGATGAGACTACGAATTTTGAAGTTGTAGAAGGTATCTCCAGAAGGATAGGCAAAATAGGGAAACGATTAAAATTCCTTGACTTTGAATATGAAGAGGGTTACCTCGATGATGATTCTTATATCGCAGAGCGCAAGAAACTGCTATCTAAGAAAAGGAATCTAGATAAGGATATGAAAAGATTGAGAAATAAAGCAATAAAAAAATTCAATGAGTATACATATTTAGAACAAAAACAGATCATCAAAAGATCATTCCTTTGTATTCATTTAGATTTGAATACCAAGACCATCATCAAAATTGAAAAATTAGAGAAGTGAATAACAGAAGGCAGATGCAGATATTGCCATTTTAATTTTTTGAAAAAAAGGTTTACAATTCTATATATAGGGTATAAAATGTAGTTGACCAGAGGTGTCGAGGTCGAGGAGATAATATTTTGTTTTATCATCCGTTCTCCCTCCATATATCAAATAAGTCGATAATTATCGGCTTTTTTTGTGCTTTTTGAAAACTTGACCAACGATTTGACCAACTTTATGGCTGTACTGAAGAACACCTGCGTGTTTTGACAAAAGCGTAGCTTTCTTTACAGTTAAGGGTATTTCTTATTGCCCTTATAGGCTTCCGATTCTATAGCCTCTCAAAAATTACAGAGAACCCTACCGTTTTTTTATACAGAAATATGCAGCATAAGAGAAAGTGCGCAAATGCAGGCTGTCTACATGCTGCCATCGCTATCAATACGCTGATGCACATCTTATTTTATTCTTATATCGCAGAGCTTTAAGATCTAAACTCAAACTATTCTATCCCTCTAAGCGATATGTTCGCCCTTCAGAAAGCGTTTATAAAACAAAGGAGATGCCGTATAATACATTTGAAAATGGTGATAAGTAATCAGCGGGAGTCATGGAGCAAGCTTGATTTTCGCTTTTTCTTATCAGGATGTGCCTTATGAAAAAAACAAAGCGTATTCTTTTATCATAAATCATGGAATACTTTGCGGAATACCAGCAGCAGGTACCATCCTTTTTACGTTTTTCACCTCGAAATAGCCATGCGGTTCCCCGGACAGCATCGCATTATAAAAGCGTATGAATTCCGGTATGCTTCCTCTCTCTACCGTACCGGCTTTCACAATACTCATTGGCACTTCATACATAATCTGGTCAAAGTCTTCGCTGATCTGCGGTGGCAGCGTTAACCTGCATTCCTCAATATCAAAGGTATACATCAGCTGATCCTACTGCTGCCTCCCTTTTACTATATCGAATGTCTGCAGTATTGTATTGCAATGTTTAGGTAATCTGTAATTTATGGAGCTGCAGGACAATCACAAATGGCAAATTTCTCACAGCCATGTCTCTGCTTCTAAACATCAGAAGACCGATCTGGAGAAGGATTCTTAACAGATAAATCCCAGAATCATGAAAAAAGGATCCATATCATCGTAAAAAAGATGAAAGTGACCCTTTTTGTTTATCCTGTTGTTTTTTCGTCAAAGCAGGAAGAGATCTTCAGTAACCCCAATCTTCTGCAGGTTGTGCGAAAGCTTCAACTGCTGATAACTGCTTTCTAAACGTGTATGGACTTATCAGCGAAGCATTGTTTTTGCTGCGACTGCGAGAACCTTTGGATTTTTATGATACGGTGTCACCGGGCACAGCTTCTTCTCAATACCAAGCAGTCCGTAAACTGCCATACGTGCTGCGCGTACAGAATATTCCTCCGTGAATACCATATCCTCCGGAATCTCCACAAATTGTGAAATCATGGCAAAATTGGTAGAGCCGCTTGGGATAACCAGCGGACGATCACTCATCGCTCTTGGCTGGAATTGTGAATCGATATACGGCATCATGCATGGGATGACGTTCACTACGGATTCCATGATATCCTTCGTATTCTCTTCAAAATGCAGATGGTGAATCAGCTCCATCAGAATTTCCTCACCGCTGCACTCCCGCATCGGTTTTTTCACGTAATCACCAAGCGCATCCGTATACAGGCCATAGCCCCAGAAAATTGTTGTATTGGCATCCTGTGCCTTGAAATGTGGCTGTGCTGCCACTACAATGGACATCAGCCAGCTGGAATCCTTAAAGGTCATAAGTGCACCACTGCCCGGAATATTGCCGGAGAACTGCTCAATCATTTTCAGCATCCTGTTCCCTTTCATCGTGACAGTGAAGCTCTCCCAGTTGGTCTCCTCCGGCTTACCAAAGAATGGCGTTGGATCGCCCAAAACCGGCTTCTTTTCTGCAACTCGTTTCCACAGCTGCGCTGAAATCGGATCCTTTGGTTCATAAGGTGCCGGTGTTTTAAAATCACCAAGCGTTGCACAATCTGTCATACAGCCATTTGTCATAATACATAAATCACTGTCCTCCAGATGGATGGTGCGCTGTTTTCCATTTTCCAAGAGATGAATATCTGTAACTGTTACACTGTCTTCCTTAAAATCCAGATCCTCGACAACAGCACGAATGCTGAAATCCACACCAAAGCCCTCCAGATATACCTTTAACGGAAGAATCACAGATTCATACTGGTTGTATGGTGTTCTGGTTACTCCCTCAAGCGTTTCAATGCGTGGAAACTCCAGAATCATACGATTCATATACCGGCGGAATTCAAATGCACTAGACCATTTCTGAAAAGCAAAGGTTGTCTGCCACATATACCAGAAATTTGTAGTGAAGAAATGCGGACTATCCTTAAACCACTGTTCAATGGTTACATCATCCAGCTTTTCTTCCGGTGTTGCAAGCAGCTTTGTCATCAGAAAGCGGTCGGTATTGTTAAACTGCATGCTGCGCACATCCTGAATCACGCCATAACGATCCACCAGTCTTGCCTGCGCATGCGTTGGATGCAGGTGATCAAAATTCAATATTTCTTCGGTCACACTTTTTCCCGGCCAGTCCAGAGAAGGAATGGAGGAAAACAAGTCCCAGAAATTCTCATAGGTTTCCTCATTCAGCATTCTGCCCCCGCGGCAGACAAACCCATTCTGCATCGTCCCTGCACCGTCATTGCTTCCGCCAAGGATGCTCATCCCTTCCATGATATGAATATTCTCTCCATGAAAGCCGCCATCCTGAATAAGGTAAGCCGCTGCCGATAAGGAAGCCAGACCGCCGCCAATCAGATAGGCCTGCCGTTCCCCTTCTCTTCCGCTGCTCACCATGCTCTGGGCACTCTGTTCGCGTTTCTTCGTAACATGACGCACTGCCGTTGCTGCTGCAATACCCGCTGCAGCAGCCGCTGCACCTGCAGCAAGTTTCTTTGTCTGTCTCTTCATACAAATCTCCTCCTATGTTTTGATATACATATGCTACTTCTATCTGGTTTCAGTATAGCGCGTTTTCATGCCTGTGTATTTATACAGTTTTAATACTTTGTCTGTTTTCCTTTAGTATATGAAAAAAAGCGAAAGCCATGCGCCTTCGCCGTCACATATTTAACTTTTTACGCATGCGTTCCGAGTTACTCGCATACATCAGTGCAGCTTCCTTATCAATTCTGCCCTCTTCATACAGCTTCATAAGACTCTCATCCATGGTTATCATGCCCTGATCCCTTCCTGCAATCATGGAATTTTCCAGCTGATGAATTTTTCCTTCCCTGATTTGCGTACGAATCGCCGGATTGACAATCATAATTTCAAAAACAGGTATGATACCCCCATCTGTGGCCGGCACCAGCTGTTCACTGATAACAGCATGCAGCGTCATGGACAGCTGTACGCGAATCTGCTGCTGCTGTTCACTTGGAAATACATCAATCATGCGGTCAATGGTATTGGCTGCCCCCATGGTATGAAGGGTCGATAAAATTAAATGTCCGGTCTCTGCGGCAGTAACTGCCGTATTGATCGTCTCAAGATCCCGCATTTCTCCAACCAGTATGACCTCCGGGGCTTCCCGCAGGGCAGAACGCAGCGCGTTTAAATAATCCTGTGTATCGTGATACACCTCCCGCTGAGAAACAATACTTTTTTTATGGGCGTGCAGATATTCAATCGGATCTTCTATCGTTATGATATGTACGTTGCGGCTTTCGTTGATTTTATCAATGATGCAGGCGAGCGTCGTTGATTTTCCGCACCCAGCCGGCCCGCTTACCAGAATCATTCCCTTTTTCACCGCCGCAAGAGATGTGATGACCTGTGGTATATTCAATTCAACAGGATCAGGAAGTTCAAAGCGGACAACGCGCAGAACCGCTGCCTGCGAATTTCTCTGCAGATAGACATTGCAGCGAAACCGCCCGACATCCGGTATGGAAAAGGAAAAATCATCATCCTTTTTTTTGAGAAAATCCTCATAGGTATTCTGCAGCGCATACTGATAAATTTCCTGAATCAGCTGAGCTGTGTCATTGGGCATCAGCCTGGTTTCCTGCATGGAGTGAATTTCTCCATTGATTTTAAAGGCATATGGATGCCCTGCTACTAAAAATATATCCGAAGCATCCCTTGCGATTGCTTCCTTCAGCATCTGTTCGATTGTCACCATCACAGTGCATCTCCCTTCGTAATTGTTTTCCATGCTTTTATATGAACAGCACTTCCCTGCTTCTGCAATCTCAGCTGCAGCTGCTGTGCATCCTGAACCGGTATTGTCACAAGCAGCTCATCCTGCTCCCAATCCGTTTTCATCGCATATTCCTGCAGCAGCGACTGCACCCTGCTTTGTTTCAGACTTTGCTGCAGGGTTTGCTTTGGATACTGCCGGAGTTCATCAATCAGCAGCTGTGCTCCCGCATCACTTTTGGCAACTGCCTCCTGATACAACTTCTCTCGCTGTGCAATTTTTTCGTTTTGTAATGAGCGTGTGTACGAAAGTACTGACAAGATCATCATACACAAAACGACGAAAATCATGAAGATACTGGATGCTCCCAGACCAATCTGCACGCCGCGCTTTTCAAGCTTCATTTTTGAACGCCCCCTTCCAGCAGAAAGGGAAGACGTACAAGCTCTTTGTCATCGCGGTAAATACAAAGCTCACAAAGTGCCCGACCACTTTTTTCAACCGCTTTCTTCTGTTCAATTTCAACCCGATAATATCCTGCCTGCGAAGATGACCGGTTTCCGTTCTCATCCAAGTAAAAGATTTTCTTCTGCATTGCCTGCTGTACCTGGGGAATCTTTCGCTGTGCCACCAGATTTTCTCCATATTGCAGCGCATTCCGCGTATCTGCAGCCAGATTATTTTTATCCTTTGCCGTTCCCAAAACGAGCACACAAACCGCACTCGCCAGGGTAAAGAAGAAAAGCACAAAGATGAGCTCCATCAGAAACGATATCGATTTATTTGCATGACTCTCCCGCATAGCGCTTCCTCCTTACTCACTCTTCAGCTCCATCATCATACGGCTGGCTTTCCCCTGCTCATCGTGGATGCTCACTTGCAGCAGACCTCCATTTTCCTGTGCTTCAAAGTCATAAACGGTAAACAGTGATGTCCCTGCAGAAAGCATCGGCTTCACTTCCTCACTCGCATACAGCTCCCGCAGCTTTCCCTCATATTCATATATATAGGTAACAGTACGTTCTTTCTTATCGTGTATTACAATCGCATCCGTGTCCTCCAGCTGTCTCACAGATACGGCCCCGTCTTCGTCCGCACTTCTGATTTTTGCGCGTAGATATGCCAGGGGTGTATGCATACGCTCGACCTCTTCCCCCTGCTTAATGATAGCCTGATAGCTTCCGGCCTGAAACAGAAGCACCAGAAACGCACAGATTACAAATACAGTAAATAACGATAGAGAGAACAAAATATCAATGGAATGTCGTTGTCTCATGGCTGTTCACTCCTTGGATACACATCCGTATCCGGCATGATATTTGCCCCGATGTAATGATAGCGGATGCGATAGGCATCCTCCTGTATATACAAACCATAGTGCTGCTTCAGATACTCCAGCGACTGGGGGTATGCGCCCTCGATACTGTAGCATTCCAGTGCTGCCTTCTGAATTGCCTCCTTAGCACGCTGTGCATCCTCCCTGCTGAGTCCGCTGTCAGCTATCGAAAATCCGTAATAGAGCATGACCAGGATTCCCATGAACATAAAAAGCTGCAGACCCAGCATTTTTTTCTTATGTTTCATCATCCGATGGATGACATAATGCTCATCAGCGGCAGCATGACAGAGAGCAGAATGATTCCTACGATTACAGATAAAACAATCACAATGACAGGTTCAATGGTATTCAGGAAGGTTGAGATACTGGTATCCACATCCTTCTCGTACAGGGTGCTCACCTTCTGCATGACCTCATCACTTTTCCCGCTGTGAAAGCCGGTGATGATCATACTCGCATATACTCCCTGATAAAGCGCCTGCTCGCGCAGACATTGCGAAAAGCTTTTCCCCTCCAGCATATCACTGCGGCAGGCATCAATTTTCTTTTGAACCGCCTCATCCCCGACAACATCTCTAAGATACCCCAGCGCCTCCTCCATTTCATACCCGCTCGTAATGAACAGCGACAGGGCATAGGTCATTTTCGCCATGACCATGTTATGGTAGAGCTGCTTTGTCATAAACAGATGGGAAAGGAACGATTTTCCTCCTGATTTTCTAAAGGTCACTGCAAGTAGAATCCCCCCCAGCAGGAACAGTGTCAGTATGATAAAGGAGGCTGTGGCAAACAGCTGTCCAAAGCGCATCATGGAGACGGCCGTCCCCTGAAGGGCAGCTCCCATATGCAAAAGAACCTTTTCAAATATCGGCAGAACCTTCCATACGATAATGCCGACTACCGCCCACATCATCAATAACAGAATCGAGGGATAGGTCAGTGCCTCCTTCAAGGATTGCTTCAGGTCACTGCTGCGCTCATAATATAGCGCCAGCTCCTTCATAACATTATCGAGATGACCGCTGATTTCCCCGATTTCAACCATTTTCTTGGCATACGTGTCGAAATACGGAGCCTCTTCCAGCGCCGCGCTGAAGGAACCCACGACATGTACCTTTTCCAGCAGACATCCGGCTGCCTCCTTCATATGCGGATTCTCCGTATCGTCCCCTATGATTTCCAGCCCCTCCTCGACAGATAGTCCGCCTGCGAGAATCATCGACATCTGGGTACATAAATCAAACATTTCCTCAGAGCGTAATGTTGTATGTGTCATACCGTTTTCCTCCTAGTAGTAATACTTATCTTCATAGTCATCTTCATAATCAATGTCACTGGCATCAAAGGTTGGATCCATACGGCTCCATTTCTTTGCATGCAGCAGAATATCGGGATTGATCCATCCCTTTCCCTCAATATATACCTCAACCCAGGCATGATATTCAATCGTGGTATTTCCCGTTACCAGTCTGGTTGGAATCTGCTGGCTGCGCAGCATCGCCGCAAGCAGAGCCGCATAATCAAAGCATATCCCTTTTTTGCTTTCCAGTGTTTCATCCACGACAGGAAGCACATAAATATCCTCTACTTCCTTCGCCTTTTTGGAATCATAGCTGATGTTATCCACAACATAATTATACAGTGTTGCAATCCGCTTCAATACGGTATCATCATCCTTCGTCAGATCAAAGGCTTTTTTTACAGCTGCTGTATGACTGTCATAGTTCACCGTCTGATTTGGATATAAAAACGGTATCCGCTCATTTTCAAGCTTGACATCCACTGACAGGGTCAATGTGATCGTATAGGTTTTCCCGGAACGATTTTCGAGTACCTTTACCAGATATGTTCCGCTTCCCTGCTCAAAGGGAAAGGTTTCATATTCGTTTTCCTTTGTAAAATCATATGCGATGTTTCCTACACCGTCCTTGGTTATCTGGAGGCGCATCCTTTTTTCAGGCTTGTGCAAAAGCTTGGCCTGCAGATATCCGCTGCTTGTATTGCTGTAATCGATTTGTACCAGTCCGCTGGAATCCACAGCCACCTGCTCTCCGGGGCTGCTGGGCAGATGAAGCTCAGACATTTTCGGACTCGGTGATGGTTCATATTCGCTTGGATACTTCTTACCGTCTTCCTTGCCTGCACAACCGCTGATCAGCAGCAGAGCTGTCAGAAAGCATAGAAAACGTCTGAATTTCATGCTCATACCGCTCTCTCCTTGTTTTGATTATTATAGCATTCTTTTCATCGGGAGAAAAGCTTTCTTACCATATGCCCACAATGAGAAAAGCAGGAGGCAGAAAGTAAAACAGAAACAACTATCTGCATACAGCAAAAAGCTATATTCGCTACCAGAATACAGCTCGTTCCAATTTTCATTGCATTCTGTTTAGGATTATACATTTTGAATATTAATGACAGTATACTATTTTGCCAGTGCATTTTAAAACAGCGCATTCTCCTGATCCGTGTCCTTATTCACCGTTATTGTATCCACTTCACACGATATGTGTCTTAAGACCAGAGTATCCTTAGAAGCAATTATATCTGTTACTTCCGATCTTCTTCTGTTTTATAATAGTGGAAAGCCATGTTTGCTTCCGGCTTATTTATGATATCAAGTCTACATAATCGAATTTAATAAAGTAATCCATATTTTAATTATTTTTCTTTCCCTTCCAAAAGCTTGTTCATGTAACTATCGTGTTTCAATTTGCTCCGCCATCATGTTTGTTTCATCTAACTTTAAACATATACAGAATGTTTCTCATCACTGATATTTTCAATTTTGGCGTATTTATCTCTTAAATCAGGATTTAATTTAATATTAGTCATATATTGTCAAAAAACGATTGATGAATAACATAATTAACCCTTAACACATTTTTTTAAATTTAAGAAAACTATATACAGATTACTCAAATAAATCATCAATCGTTAACAGAATTGCACAATCTATTTCTGCTTGTCGTTTTACTTGTTCCGTATATCCGGATTTACTTACAAAATATAAATATATTTCTTTGATATTTGGAAATGCTTTTGTAGCATTTACGAGATCGGTATATTCTTCAAGAGGCATAGGACTAGATGTGAATTTACACTCCATAAAGATTGCTTTTTTTCCACTTCGATCAATTGCTAAAACATCAACATCATCTTGTGCTTTGATACTTGGATTATTCCCCCACCATTTTCCTATAGAAAATGGAATAAAAGGAAGTTTTCTTTGCTTTGCCTGATGAATTAAATATTCTTTACATACACCTTCAAACACATCACCCATAAGGTTTGAAATATCATTCATAATTTCTTCAGCAGCGTCTTTTGCGCCTAACATTGCATAATAAGCGTTGTTTGTAAATTCATAGCGAAACCAAAATCTTAAGAAGTTATCTTTTATTACATAAATTGATTTTTTAGATTTATCGTTTTCGCCACATGGAACTCTTTTTTCAATCAGGTGTAATGTTTGAAGCGTTGTTAAATACTTAGAAACTTTTGTTTGACTCTCGTATATATAATCTGCAATTTCGATGATTCTGTTTCTTCCATTCGCGATTGCAGAAAGTATGGAATTATAGGTGTTTGTTTCTCGTAAATCTGCTTTCAATAAATTTTCAGGTTCTTCATATAAATAGGAACCATTTCGAATAATTTTAGATGCTATATTTTCTCCAATGGATTTATCAGCATCAAATGCTTCTAAATATCTTGGAATACCACCTAAAACACCATAAGCAATCAACTTATCTTCATTGCTATAGTTAGGAAAGAAATTACTGCTTTCTAAATAATCGAATGGTATTATTTCAAGGGTTGCCGTTTGCCGATCATGTAATGGACTTTTTCTTCCCATGATTTCATTCTCCATGACATTAACTGAAGAACCACAAAGAACTAAAAAGATATTTTTATTCTTCCAGCTATGATCAATGGCATGTTGTAGAAGTGATTTAACAGAAGGGTTTTCTTCAATGATATATGGAAATTCATCAATAATAAGTGCAGTTCGATTCTGTATTTTATTACCAATATACACAAAAGCATCTTCCCAGCTTTTAAATGATGAAATAAATTGCTGATCAAAATAAAGTTGTATTGTTTTTGAGAAATCTTCTAAATTTAATGCATCATTTTTTTCACGTGCAGGAAAAAAGATTGCATTTGTATGTTTTGAAAATTCTTGAAGCAATGTTGTCTTACCAACTCTTCTTCGACCATACATGACTAAAAACTCAAACTTTTCACTTTCGTATAATTCATTCAAATAGTTTAATTCAGCTACTCTTCCTAGCATAGTATCCCTCCTGTTTCGTTTATACACTCATAAACATTATACTCTAAAGTATATAAATATTCAAACGCTATAAACTCTCTTTTTACATAGGACTTCCCTCTTTCCGCATGGTTGTCACCTGTAAGTGCCACTGCGCCCTGATTATTTAAGCCTGTCTACTTGTTCCACCCCTTACGCACGTACCCTCACGAGTTCGTTGGGCTTCCTTTGCGTTTGGCTGCACCCTTAACGCCATAAGTCTTTCACTCATGTAAAGTAGTTATCATCTCCTGATTTTTGAACAGTTCTTCCTATTAGATACGTATTCAATTTGCATCAGAATTACGAAATCTGTATGTGTAACTGCCTGTCACAAGAAAAGCTATATTCGCTACCGGAATACAGCTCGTTCCAATTTTCACTGCATCCTGTTTAGGATTATATATTTTGGATATCAATGACAGTATACTATTTTACCAGTGCATTTCAAAACAGCGCATTCTCCTGATCCGTGTCCTTACTCACCGTTATTGTGTCCACTTCACACGATATGTGTCTTATAGACCAGAGTCTCCTTGGAAGCAGTTATTATATCTGTTACTTCCGATCTTCTTCTGTTTTATAAAAGAGGAAAGCCATGTTTGCTTACAGCTTATTTATAAATACCCATCCACGTTTGTCTGTTTATCATAGGATGTATGGAAAGGAGGCAGATATATGGCAAAGGTTATCATATATAATGTATATACGCAGGCATTGGAAACCTTCTATCTGGAGGAAAATGATCCAATGCCGTATGCATACGATCGAACAATGCTGGTGAGAGAATTCAGAGGATCATCGCGATCCAGTGTTCTATGGACAACAAATGCGGCAATGGAAGCATGGAATGCAACACGAAGAACCTATGGAGCCCCCATACCTTTTCGATATGCATTTAAACGAATCTGGGAAGGCGGACATGGGAAGCAGTCACAGCATTATGCAGGTGTTTCCTTCGATGTGGGACAGGCATTGACGCAGGCAGAGCGTAACAGAATCTGGAATACTGCGAACAATCTTGGTGTCTGGGTTTATGTGGAGCCTATTTACATGACACCGACCTGGGTACACTTCGACAAACGGTATGGCACACCGGCCTGCAGTGCCGGATTCCCTGTTTTACGCAGTGGCAGCCGTGGTGTTTACGTTTTGATTCTACAGGATGCATTAAACGCATTAGGCTACAGTACACAGACCCTTGATGGGGTATTCGGAGGAAATACACGGAATGCATTAGTTGCATATCAGCGTGATAACGGACTCAGTGCAGATGGTGTAGTCGGATGTGGAACCTGGACAAGGATCGTTAATGAGGTAGTAGGAATCGGAAGGACTCCAACGGTTATCGATCCGTAGAAAAAAAAGCGTGGGTATGAGTTTACTCACGCTTGTACATAAGAAGTTTTATTTTCTATGATGGAGAATCCATACAATTTCCATAAAAAAGAAAAAGGATGAAATAACTTCAGACCTGAAGTCTTTGTTCTCTATTTCTTGGAAACTGTAGTCAAAAGGTGGTGTTTACATGGTTCACTCCATTACAGATTAAAGGATAGAATTAAAAAAATGAAAAGCAGAAAATTCCATATTATCTGGATCACTGCCTGTAATACTGCCATGAATGACTCTGATGTAAATTCACTTGTGATTCGTGGGCATAAATTAGATTCAGCCGATATTTTTTCGATTGCAAAAGATGTATATGAGCAACCTGGAAAAAGTAGATGTATATGAAGGCAATGAAATCACTAGAAAAACACCATTATTTTTTTCTTTTATGAAAAAAGGAATTAGATTGGAATGAATTTTTCCTTATGCTGATCCCTTTTATTTCAATCAAACAGCTGTCTGACTGCAAATCTGTAAACTAACAGGAATTGCATACATCAAGGCTTCCACCGGTACTCTATTCACTGACATCGAACTGCCATATTATAAAAAGATTTCAGAACACATCCTCTGAAACCTTTTTCTTACAAACATGATGGCCGATGTCATTTTTTAGGACTACATGTCCCTCTGCTACTCACATGAACCTGAATACCGTTTTTGAGCGGTGCTATAAAAAAACCGGTAATAACACCAAGCAGAAACGCATTCAGTAGATACGACTTCTGACGCTGTTCCATGAAAGCTCCTCCTGTAATCCCCTACAGAATAGCACGAAACATATACAAACGCAAGTCTGATTCCCTATATCCTTATGTATGGAATCGCCAACAGCTCCATCACCACCGGTTCCTGTTCCTTTGAAAACGTGCGGTACACCTGACGGCTGTAAACCTCACCGCTTCGCTTCAGATTATGCTCCCTGAAAAATGAGCGAACGGTTTCCGTTATTCCAGCATCCGTCTTTAAATTGTCAAATGTGCATAAAACAGCATGTGCAGCACTGCGTAAGTGAAAATATGGATTCTCACAATACTGTGCATATTCCGCACAATCCTTATAAATTCCAAACCCCTTCTCACTTCTCCAGACACCATTCTCTTCATAATAATGAACGCTTTGGAAAAAAAGATCCGCATGATTGGAAAAATTGTGAAATCCCTTTGGCTGCTCCTGTGCAAAGGAGGACTGAATGCAATGCTGTGTTGATATGAAATACATATCCGGGCGCATTCCGTAAATGCACCTTCCCTTTGATTGCTCTGCAGTCTGTAGGATATCCAGACAGTTCATCAAATTGCTTGTTTTCATCTGCAGAATTCTCAGTCGCTCCTGCGTTGATTGCAGAGTTTCCGATATCACCTGCTCATAGGAATGCAAAGAACCATTCAGAAACTGCTCCCGTATCAGCTGCAAACTGATTCCCATCTGTGATAAACGTTGTATGTACAGCAGCTGGCTCAGCTGCTCCTCGGTAAAGTATCGGTAATTGGTCTGCGGATCCTTTTCCGGTTTGATGAGTCCCATGCGCTCATAATGTCGTATTGCCTCCGTAGTAACACCCATAACCTTTGCAATATCACCGATTTTATAAATCATAGCATTCACCCCCAGCTATTGTAATCCTCTTTCCATTTTCTGTATAGTAAAATAATCGATTTTAGCTGCTGTAGTCACGATCTGTGCTCATTTCTCAGAAACCGGATTTCACACTCCAGCTCATAGCCGCTATGCTCTTTGACCTCCTGCTGAACTCTGTGAATCAGCTCCAGAAAATCCTGACTGCTGGCAGCCCCGCGATTGATAAGGAAGCCGGCATGCTTTGTGGATACCTGTGCATCATGCACCTCTGTCCCCATCAATCCAGCATCCCGTATCAAAGCAGAAGCATAATTTCCCTGTGGCCGTTTAAATGTGGAACCTGCACTATAGGCATCCAGCGGCTGCTTTTCTCTTCGCCGCCGCATCAGCTCCTCCATTTGTGCCACGATTGCCTCCTGTCTTCCAGGAATTAGTGCATACACAGCTTCCAGTACGATACCTCCATGCTTTGAAAAACGACTATGCCGGTAGGACAGCTCCAGCTGTGCTGCACAGCTTGTATGAAGACTTCCGTTTTCATCCAGCCAAACCACTTCAAGCAAAACATCCTTTGTTTCTCCGCCATACGCTCCTGCATTCATGTAAACGGCCCCTCCGACACTTCCCGGAATTCCACAGGCAAACTCCAGACCGCTCAGAGAATGCGCTGCACAAAATGCACTTACCGCCTTGATGGCAGCCCCGCTTTGTGCACGCACACGATTTTCCTTCTCCAGTCGGATGCTGTTAAAATTCGTTGCCAGGACGATGACCATTCCCTGAAAGCCTTCATCCATTGCCAGAACATTGCTGCCGTTACCAAGCAGAAACCATTCTATGCGATGCTGTTTGCATACTGCCAGACATTGCTGAATCTGTGTAATACTGGATGGCTCCGCCAGAATCTGTGCCTCCCCGCCGATATGCAGTGTCGTATATTGCTTTAATTCAATATGTCTTCTTGCCGCAATCCCTTCATCCTGAAGGAACTGGTATGCCTTTTCAAATATATCCACATATATCATCCTCTCCCCTCTATTATATGTGGAATCTGATAATGTTAAATAGAAATGCCCGTAAAATTCATTCTCATTCCAAAAGAACCACGCCATGCAGGCATTCAGACAACCCGATTGATAACAGTTCCTTCCATATACGCTTCGATATTTGCGGACACCAGCTGTAAAAGACGCTGTCTGGTTTCCAGACCACGCCATCCCATATGCGGTGTAATAATGACATTCGGCATTGTGTACAGTGGATTATCCTCACGCATCGGCTCCTCTTCCTGCACATCCAGTGCCGCTTTGGCAATCTGCTTGTTCTGCAAGGCCGCAATCAGCGCCTGTTCATCAATCAGGGCTCCACGGGCCGTATTGATAATAGCGGCGGAAGGCTTCATCATCGACAGATGCACTTCGTCGATCAGATGTCTGGTTTCAGAGGTAAGCGGACAATGCAGAGAAACATAATCACTTTCCTTTAAAAGCTCTGGCAGGGAAACAAAGCGTACTCCCTCCACATGCTCGCGCGGTGTTCTCGTATACACCAGAATTTTCATATCCAGGACTTTAGCAATACGAATCACCTCCTGTCCGATACTGCCGTAACCGATAACTCCCAGCGTCTTATCATTGACCTCGGTATGCTCCACCAGCATATGGTCTGTGAAATTTCGGTAATCTTTATGTTCCAGCATTTGCAGCTGCTCGCGCATGGAGCTGCTAAGGCTTAAAAGCAGCATAATCGCCGTATGTGCCACACGCTTTGTGGAATAAGCGGGCGTATTGCACACAATGATTCCCTTTTTGCGGCAGGTCTCCAGATCGATATTGTTATAGCCGGTCCCTGCTTCACAGATTAAGCGCACACTGTCCGGAAACTGCTCAATCAGCGCTTTGGAAAGCTCAAGCTCCTTACTGACTACAATTTCACAATCCTGAACACGCTGTAGAATCTCCTGTGGATCACTATCCTCATAAGCAACAACATCTCCCTTTATGCAGCTGATATCAAGCCTATGATCATAATTGATTCGTGCGATATTTAACATACAGATACGATGCTTCATATTTCCCTCCTTGTTATAGCAGCACATTCCGTAAGCTGTTCCTATAACCTTTTCCTTATACGATAATATTTTATCATGTTTTTCAGGAAATCTGTCCCTTTTCACAAAATTGTAGTATCCTTATGCATGTGAGGTAATCTTATGAAGAAATGGATAAAGCAAACAATAAAATATATACCGCTGGCGATGTTTGTTGCCGGCATGCTCTACTTCAATATCAAGGACCATGCTGCGGAAATCTTCGATACGCTGCAGCATTTGCAGCTACGCTATACGCTTGGACTGATACTGCTCAGTGCTTCTGTTTATGTGATAGGAGGAATCGGAATCTGCGTGCTGTGCAGGAAGGTCAATCCTGCTTATCAAATGAAAAGCGGGATATCCAATGCAATGATTTCCCTTTTCCTGATGAATGTCAGTGCCTCCGCTGTAGCAAAGGCGGCGCAGATGCTGTTATTTAAGGTCAGGAACATATCATGGGAGCAGGGCTGCAGTATTCTCGTCATGGATCAGATTCTGTATCAGATATCCTATATGGCGCTCAGTGCATGTGCTGTTTTCATCAGCTGTGATTTTCTGATCCCTTTATTTCCAAAGGAAAGCATCCTGGCGCTCTCCGGCTTTGCAATCAGTATTTTCCCCATCCTTATTGTCGCGCTGCTGTTTCTGTGGCCGGGTGTTTTCGCAGGACTGAGCAAAGGTATCGGCTATCTGATTGACAAACTGCAGCTGCCATTTGACAAGCTGTCCATCCAGCATGCGCTGCAGCGCTTCGCAGATTCTCTGCAGACAGCAAACGGTCTGTATAAAAAGGATTACCGAGTGATGCTAAGGGTTCATCTACTGAACACAGTAAAGCTGAGTATACGGCATTCTCTGCCGCTTCTCATCGCATTCTTTCTGCAAATTGATCTCCGTCTGCAGGATATCCCACTCTTTTTTTCAGCATCCTTTTTTGTAGATCTGATATTATCTGCTCTTCCGGTATATGGCAAGCACGGCGTAGCAGAAACAACCTTTACCCTTATATTTACTCCTCTCGCCGGTGCAGCTCAGGCTGCCAGCATCATGCTGGTATGGCGGGCAATCACCTTCTATACCAATACCGTGCTTGGTGGTATCTGCATGATCCTGTCTCCGGATATCAGCCGCAGCAGTCTGAAGGAAATCAAGCAGAATTCCAAGATGTCAACTTAGCAGGAAGCGTTATAGCTCATGCTGAAACAAATTCAGCAGCTTACAGAAAATGAAGTCACCCATATGTTCGTGATGCTTTGCATTGCCATATCTATGTATATAGCAAATGCATGATCCTATCCGCATGAAAAAGCACGGCTGCATATTTCTAAATGCAGGCAAAAAATCTCGAAGCTGTGCATTTCCTGATGAGTTCCCATTTGTATAAGCTTAAAAACCTGAAGAAAGCAGGCTGTTAGACAAAAACTGAATGCCGTATACAATCCGTCATGAATTCCTGCATCCTAAAAAGCTGTCTGAATCACACGTTTGTCCGTGTATGAATCAGACAGCTTTTCTGCAGCTTGCCTCTTTTCAGCCGTTAGTTTTGTATCATCAGCTTTATGATCTCATCATCCGTTTCCTTCATGCCATCTCTTGCCAGCTGACCGACACCCATGATGGTTTCCTCAATATCGCGGCAAACAATACCCTCTCCGCGATAGAACTGCTTTCCCTTTTGATACATCATACAGCCCATGATGCCGGCATCAACCGCCGTTGCTATTTTTGCGGCACAGGACGGCTTTGCACCGTCACAAATCATACCTGACGTTATTGCGAGTGCATTGACAATGGCATGGCAGATATGATCATAATCTCCGCCCAGCAGATATGCAATCCCTGCACCTGCGCCTGCACCTGCACTGACTGCACCACAATAAGCGGATAGCCGACCGATATATTTTTTCTGATACAGTGTGGAGAGATTGGATATGAGCAAGGCCCGGTACAGCTGTTCTTCACTGGATTGGAGCTCCCTTGCATAGGCGATTACCGGAAGAGAGCAGGTCATTCCCTGATTTCCGCTTCCGCTGTTGATAATAACCGGCAGCTCACAGCCGCTCATTCTGGCATCACTTCCCGCCGCAGCCAGAGCACGGGCACGAATCTGTACACTGTCACCATAGGTAGAGAGCAGCACGGAACCGATATTGGCACCATAGGAATGGGCTAACCCCTCTTCCGCTATGGCGGTATTGCATTGAATCTGTCGATCCAGTATCTCCTTTACATCCGCAAGATCCGCTATTTCTGCAAACTCATAGATACCCTGCATCGAAAACTGCATGGCATCCAGCTGCTCCTGTGTATCCTTGCGTGCCTCTTTGTCCAGCACACACCTTCCATCCTCTTCAATACGTACGATATTGGAATGCTCATTCTGGATACATACCAGTACAGTATGCTGCTCTCCGGTAACTCTGACACCGACCTGCAGGGCACAGCTGCACTGCTCATGATGTACATACACTGCTGTCTTTTCAAGAAAAGCTTCCATTTGCGCGATCTGCTCCGTACGGACATGAGAAATAACCTCCAGTCCGAGGGTTGGATCACCGGCGATAATACCAATAGCTGCCGCACTTTGGATTCCCTTGCGTCCTCCGGTATTCGGCACCGTAACGCTTTTTACATTTTTGATGATATTGCCACTGGCATAAATATCCACCTGTTTTATATCTTCCTTCAGGCGTGCAGCTGCCTGTGCTGCCGCATAGGCAATCGCAATCGGCTCTGTACATCCCATCGCCGGAACGAGCTCTTTTTTCAGCAGGGTCACATATCCTCTGTACTGTGCATCCTGTTTTTTCATAAAATTTCTCCCTTTTCGCATTTTGCGTTGACTTCTCTTTAAATGTATTATATCATCACCATATATTTATGAAAATTTTATATATTTTATAAGATGATTAAATTATCTTTATGGGAGGATTTATGGAATTACGTACACTACGAACATTTCAGCGGGTAGCTCAGCTGAAGAGCTTCTCAAAGGCTGCGGCTGCACTGGGCTATACACAGGCTGCGGTCACCATTCAAATTCAGCAGCTGGAGAAAGAGCTGCACACCCGTCTGTTTGACCGTTTCGGCAAGACGATTTCGCTTACGCAGCAGGGAACTATATTTTATGACTATGCCTGCCGCATCCTCGATGAAAGTGAAAAAGCCAAGCTTGCACTGCAGGAAGCACAGGAGCTGGAGGGACATCTGCGCATCGGCATGACGGAATCCCTGTGTGCATCCTCCTTTCCAAAACTGCTGCATGCCTTTCATACAACGTATCCGCATATCTCCATCAGCGTGGAAACCTCATCACCGGAAATTTTACTGGATATGATGAATCATAATGAGCTGGATATCGTCTATTTCATCGACCGCCGCCAGTATCATCCCGACTGGATCCGCGTCGTTGATGAACCGGAGGAAATCGTGTTTGTCTGCCATCCCTCTCATGCGCTAACAAAACGGAAATCACTGATTCTCAAGGACTTATTACAGGAGGAGCTGATTCTGACGGAAAGTGCAGCCAGCTATCGTTATGAGCTGGATCAGTATGCCCTGTCCATTAAACAGCAGGTGCATCCATACCTGGAAATAGGGAATACAGAATTCATCATACGGGAGCTGTTGAGTGAATGTGAGATTTCCTTTCTTCCCGCCTTCTGTGTGCAGCCCTATGTAGATCAGGGACGTCTGTCCATCCTGCGGCCGCGAGATTTTCAGCTGCGTGTATACCGCCAGATTGTTTATCATAAAAGCAAATGGCTCACACCGCATATGAATGCCTTTTTATCCTTTGCTTCCTAGTGGATCTAAATTTTTAGCGTTCTGAGAGGTCCCTCTGCACCTGTGTCTAGCCTCTCCTGACGCTAATGCACAAGACATTTTAAAAGCATAAAAAGACGGCATCTGCCATCTTTTTTCAGGATCGATTCTCAACTGCCTGCACACCGGTAATGATACCGATGGAATAGATCGTATCCACGCTTGCCCTGCGCGTCAAGATATTGACCGGTTTACGCAAGCCCTGTAAAATCGGGCCAAACATGGTAAAGCCACCCAGCTCGACAGCAATCTTATAGCCGATATTTCCGGCATCGATATTCGGGAATATCAGTGTATTCATCTCCCCGGCGATGGCTGAATGCGGAGCCTTTACCTTTGCGACGATTGGAGAGATTGCCGCATCCACCTGAATCTCCCCGTCAACAGCAAAATCCAGCGGCATCCGTTTCAGATGCTCCGCTACGACGCGCACCTTATCCACACTTGCTCCGCTTCCCGACCCAAACGAGGAATACGATAAAATACCAACCTTCGGTTCAATACCAAACTGCCGTGCTGTTCTGGCACACTGGAGGGTAATCTCCACCAGCTCCTGAACCGATGGATCCACATTCAGTGTACAGTCCCCCATAATGTAATGGATGTTATCCCGCTCCAGCAGAACACAGCTGGAAACGGTTCGCTCATTCTCGGCAGTCCGAATGAGCTGTAAAGCGGGACGCATGGTTTCCGCTGTTGTTGCGATAACACCGCCAACCAGACCGTCAATATAGCCAAGCTCCAGATACATTGTTGAAAAATAATTGATATCCTTTAGTTTATCCTCACATGCTTCCCTGGTCCAGTCACCACGGCGAATCATCAGCATGCGTGACACCATTTCCGCCTTATTCGCAAAGCTTTCCATATCTGCGATTTCCACACCGCTGATATCAGCGCCAAGCTCCTTCGCATGCCGGAGAATTTCCTTTTTATGACCAATCAGCACCGGCAGTATAAAGCCGTTTTCCACATGCCGTATCGCTGCACGGATCACGTCGGGATTCGCTCCCTCCGCAAATCCGATTCTGGGATGCTTACCCAACAGATGATGCTCCAGATTTTTCATATGCCAATCACACTCACCTTTCTTTACAGCTATTCTACCACCTGTGATAACGCTTTCAAATAAAAACTTTATGAATTTTTTCACAACATTTGGAGAACACGGCAGATTTCCTGCTTGCAAGTATATGCCAGGTATCGTACAATGAGCATAAAGACAAGGAGCCAAGAGAAGGAGGTGCTGATATGAACGTGATATTTCACATCGACGAAGAAAAACGCTGGCCGCTTGTACAGAGAAATGTAACCCATATGCTTGCCTATTGCGAACAGCTGCAGCAGGATTTCCATATTGAAATCGTCGTTAATGGAAGAGCCGTCCGGCAGCTGAAGGAGGAGGCCGCAGAGCAGCTGGAATACAAAGCAGTTTTCTGTAATTTTATAAAACGCGGTGTCATCATAGCCGCCTGCCGCAATGCCATGAAGGGGCAGAGGATGGAGGAGCAGGAGCTTTTAAACGGTGTGACAACGGTTGCAAGCGGTGTTGTGGAGCTTGCCGTTAAGCAGCAGGCGGGATATTCCTACATCAAACCGTAATCCGGCGAAGGTCGGATTTTTTATTTGAAATAAATGGAAATCCATACTATAATAAATACCACCTGGAAAGGAGGATGCACATGCTGAAAAAAACGGCAGCCTGGATCAGGGAGCATCCCTATGCGCTGTGCCTTCTTTATTTTATCCCCTATCTGATTTACTTTGAGCTTTTGGAGGCCTTTGCGGTTCCCAAATTTATCATACACTGTCCGCTGGATGACTGGATCCCTTTTCATGAAGGCTTTGTTATACCTTATTTTGCCTGGTTCCCCATGCTTGCAGTCTCTCTTGGTTATTTTCTGTTCCACTCGCGAAGGGATTTTCTGGATCTGTGCTTTATTATGTTCACCGGTATGACAATCTGTCTGCTGATCTATACCGTACTGCCCAACGGTCTACAGCTGCGTCCTGCTGTTGTACGTGACAATCTGCTTGCCCGTATTGCCGGTATGCTGTATGCCATTGATACACCGACGAACGTCTGTCCGTCCATTCATGTTTCCAGTACCGTGGCGATTATGATCATTGTTATGCGCTATCAAAAGTTTTCTCATGCGGCACTGGTCAAAGGCTTTACCCTGTTTTGCGGAATCGCAGTATGTCTTTCAACCGTTGTACTGAAACAGCATTCCGTCATTGATGTCGTTCTCGGAGGGCTTCTCACACTTATCTTATATAAGGTATGTATGCAAACAGACTGGATGAAATATCTGCGCAAACTCCCATATAGGAAGCTTCTATCTCGTAAGTCTTAGGCTTTAAAGCATGCAAAAAGATGCAGACCTTCTGCATCTTTTTATAGGCTCCATGCATACATGCTATCTCTCAGGTAATGCTGGCATCATAAATAGACTGTATGGAGCTTTTCAGTAAGGCTTCAAATTCATCATCACTCTGGGTTACGCAAAGTCCCTGTGATAATGCACGGGAGAAGCTCGCAATCAGTCCCGGATTTCTTGCAAGCCTTACATTCGCTTCATCTCTTGTATACCCTCCGGATAATGCGACTATGCGCAGAACATGCGGATCATTCATCAGCTCTGTGTAGAAACCGTCAACACTTGGAATGGTCAGCTTGAACATAATGATTTCATCTGCCGTCAGCTTCGCCAGATGCTTTTTGATTTCCGCCTTCAGCAATACCTCACAATCCGCCTTGTCCGATGCTGTAATATCTACCTCAGGCTCAAGAATCGGCACCAATCCTGCCGCACAGATACGTTTACCGATAGCGAACTGCTGCTCGACGATAGCGTGGATACCATCCGTATTGCTTTCCCTGATAACAGAGCGCATCTTCGTTCCAAAGATATGGCGCTGTTTTGCACGCTCGAGCAGCTCCTCCAGCTGTGGAATTTCCTTCATCAGCTGAACGCCGTTTTCCAATGGGGCAAGCCCCTTGTCCACCTTCAGAATCGGAAGAATTCCCTTTTGATTCCACAGATAGTCAGCAGTGTACTCGTTGTTCACCTTCCGTTCCATGGTGTTTTCAAACAGAATGGCTGCAAGTATATGCTCGCTTGTAAAGGAAGGGCATGTCATTATTCTGGTTCTCATCTCATGAACCAGATCAAACATCTCTTCATCGCTATGATATGCATCCTCTGCAATACCATACAGTCGAAGTGCTTTCGGTGTACTGCCGCCGCTTTGATCAAGCGCCGCAATAAAACCTTTGCCTGTGTGCATGCGAATACGTTTTGGATCACTCATGATGATACCTCCTTCCATCTATTGTCATCATACCATTTTATGATGCAAAAAAACAGTGCTATTGAGTATTTCAACATATCGGTATGCAGCATAGTCACAGCAGCATCAATGCATTGGATGGAATAAAAAAGGGATATCTAAAGTATCGTAGGAATAAAAAAGCCGGTTCCTCCTATTCAGATGTCCGGCTTTGTGAGTATTCACGAATCATACTGTGCTGTATGTAAAAGCTCATTCGCATGCTTTACGAGTGCTTTGTCCGGAGGCAGGACATCCTTTAGTGCATAGGTATAGCCAAGCTCCTCCCACTTGTAGGCACCCAGTGTATGATATGGCAGAATCTCAACACGCGCTACATTATGCAGAGTCTGCAAAAAGGTATCCAGCTTATGAAGGTCCTCATCACTGTCATTGATACCAGGTACCAGCACATGACGAATCCAGACAGGCTTACCGATATCAGAAAGATATTTTGCCAGATCCAGAATATTGCGGTTGCTTTTTCCCGTCAGTGCACGATGCTTTTTTTCATCATAAACCTTAAGATCCAGCAGGATGAGGTCTGTGACATTCATCAGCTCCTGGAATTTATCAAAAAAGTCCCCTTCACCGGTAAACGGATTTCCCGCCGTATCCAGAACAGTGTGAATGTTTTCCTTCTTCGCCTTTTGAAACAAATCCAGAAGAAAGTCAATTTGCAGCAAAGGCTCTCCCCCGCTGACCGTAATACCGCCGTTTTTGCCCCAGTAGCTGCGATAACGCATCGCACGCTTCAGCAATGCTTCACTGTCTGTATCCGGCTCCCCGCATTTCCAGGTATCCGGATTATGGCAATACTGGCAGCGCATGGCACAGCCTTTTAGAAATATAACAAAGCGCACCCCCGGTCCATCAACGGAGCCAAAGGTTTCAATGGAATGAATCGCTCCTTTTACACTCATAAAATCACCTCCGTAAACGTAGAAAGGCCTGTTTGTATAACAGACCTCTTTTCTTTGTAACTTACAGACTTGCGTGGCAGGTTCTGGAAATAACATCCAGCTGCTGTTCACGCGTCAGGTCAATGAATTTTACAGCATATCCGGAAACACGGATCGTGAAGTTTGCATACTCCTCTTTTTCCGGATGCTCCATGGCATCATGCAGCTTTTCAATACCGAATACATTGACATTCAGATGATGGGCTCCCTGATCAAAGTAGCCATCCAGAACATGTACCAGATTATCGGCACGCTCATCCTCATTGTGTCCAAGCGCATCCGGACTGATGGTCTGCGTATTGCTGATGCCGTCCAATGCATATTCATAAGGCAGCTTGGTTACGGAATTCAAAGAAGCCAGCAGACCGTTCTGTTCTGCACCATAGGAAGGGTTTGCCCCCGGTGACAATGGCTCTCCGGCCTTACGTCCGTCCGGCAGAGCTCCGGTAGCCTTACCATATACGACATTGGAGGTGATAGTAAGAATCGAGGTTGTCGGTTCAGAGTCACGATAGGTATGACGCTTCTCGATTTTCTCCATAAAGGTCTTTAACAGCCACACTGCAATATCATCCGCACGGTCATCATCATTTCCATAGCGCGGGAAATCACCCTCGATTTCATAATCAATAACCAGTCCGTCTTCATCACGAACCGTCTTAACCTTGGCATATTTGATTGCTGCCAGGGAATCTACGACATGGGAGAATCCGGCAATGCCTGTCGCAAAGGTTCTGCGCACATCGGTATCGATCAGTGCCATTAAGGAGCTTTCATAATAATATTTATCATGCATGTACTGAATCAGGTTCAGGATGTTGACATACAGATCAGCCAGCCATTCCATCATATTGTCATACTTATGCATAACCTCATCATAATCCAGATATTCACTGGTAATCGGACGATATTCCGGACCGACCTGTGCTTTCGTCTTTTCATCAATTCCACCGTTAATTGCATACAACAGACATTTTGCAAGGTTAGCACGTGCTCCGAAGAACTGCATTTCCTTACCTGTCTGCGTGGCACTCACACAGCAGCATACCGCATAGTCATCCCCCCATACCGGGCGCATAACATCATCATTCTCATACTGTACGGAGCTTGTCTCAATCGAGATGCGTGCGGAATATGTCTTGAAGCTTTCCGGCAGATGAGAGGAATACAGCACCGTCAGATTCGGCTCCGGTGCCGGTCCCATATTTTCCAGTGTATGCAGGAAACGGAAGTCGGATTTTGTAACCATATGGCGACCATCCATACCCAGACCTGCCAGATCCAGTGTAGCCCATACCGGGTCACCGGAGAACAGCTGGTTATAAGAAGGAATACGTGCAAATTTCACCATACGGAACTTCATCGTCATATGATCGATCAGCTCCTGTGCTTCACTTTCGGTAAGAATTCCTGCCTCCAGATCACGTTCGATATAAATATCCAGGAAGGTGGAAACACGTCCGACACTCATTGCAGCACCGTTCTGTGTCTTGATGGCCGCAAGATAACCGAAATACAGCCACTGAACTGCCTCCTTCGCGGTTGTAGCAGGTCCGCTGATATCAAAGCCGTAAAGTGCAGCCATCGCCTTCATACCCTTTAACGCCTTGATCTGCTCAGCCAGCTCCTCACGCTGACGGATGATGTCATCGCTCATTACACCGCAGCCGCAGTTTGCCTTATCCTTCTGTTTCTGTTCGATCAGATAATCGATACCGTACAGAGCAACACGACGGTAATCGCCAACGATTCGTCCGCGTCCATAGGTATCCGGAAGACCGGTAACGATTTTGTTCCGTCTTGCCAGTCGCATTTCCGGTGTATAGCAGTCAAACACGGCATCGTTGTGTGTCTTGTGATATTCATGGAAGATTTCATGCAGCTTTTCACTTGGCTCATATCCATAGGTCGTACATGCCTCTTCACTCATTTTAATACCGCCGTATGGCATGAAAGCACGCTTCAGCGGCTTGTCTGTCTGCAAGCCGACGACTGCTTCCATATCCTTTAATTCATCCTTGATGTAGCCGGGGCCATAAGAGGTCAAAGAGGAAACGATTTCTGTTTCCATATCGAGAACACCGTTCTTTGCGCGTTCTTCCTTCTGCAGCTTCTGCAGCTCCTGCCACAGCTTGTTAGTTGCTTCTGTCGGTTCAGCCAGAAACGACTCGTCCCCGTCATATGGCTTGTAGTTGTTCTGAATAAAATCCCGAACATTGATTTCCTCTTTCCAGAGGCGGCCTGTAAAGCCTTCCCATTCTTTGCGTTCATTCATCATAAATCCTGCGTCCTCCTGTTTCATTCTGTTATGAAATGGTTTCGTAAGATAAATCATAGGACTGATTCATCCACAAGAAAAGAGCCGACAGTTGTCCCGAGCTCTTCTGCCCAGACGGTCGGCCCCTATACATTATACTCCCTGTGGTCAATTCCACTTCCGTCAGTCATATAACTGAATAAACTGTATCATTTTTTCAGCCGAACGTCAATAGGCTTGCATACAAAATAAGCTTACAAAATAAGAAGGTCACGATTCACAGCAAATCCACGAAAAGAAGGATCAAACAGAAGTATAACAATCACACAGGATGGAAAGTCATTCCCCCGTCAGATTATTACATCTTTTCTTTTTTGAAAATTCGTTTATAAACTGTGAACAGTAACAAAAGCAGACCGCCTGTCCGCCGTATCGTGGAAACAGACAGTCTGATCGTGAAGTCAGATTTGGGCTGGTTGTAAAGTTATAAGGAAAACAAAGAACTGCAATCTCTTTGTTAGTTTAATCTAACTTCATATATAGAATACTCTTTTTTACAGCATCTGTCAATGAAAACATCCTGAACTCTTTATAAAAAAAGAAGCTGATGATGATAAGGTGCGCAACTTCAGAAAATAAAAACGAAAAGGCTTTGAATTCCTCTCCGTCTTTCTTCATATGTATGTTAATAAACAGTAAAACCGCCATCACTTGCGACAATGCTACCGGTGATGTGTCTTGCCTCATCACTGGCAAAATACAGGATCGTCGCTGCCTGCTCCTCACTTGTAGCATTGCGATGCTGCAGAGTTTCCGTCTTACCGGCAATCATGGAATTCTTCATAAATTCCTGCGGGTCTTTTCCCTGTGCCTTCAATTCCGCAATCTTGGCATAAATCTTCTGCTTTGCGGCTTCTGTCAGCGGTGTATCGGTTCCTGCCGGACAGATGGCATTGCAGGTAATGTTTTTCGCAGCGTAATCCATTGCCGTTGATTTTGTCAGTCCGACAACACCGTGCTTGCTGGCAACATAGGCAGGTCCTGCAGGAGTTGCCCGAATACCTGCCACGGATGCGGTATTCACAATACTTCCACCGGTTTCATTGGTAAGCATGTATTTCACTTCCTCACGAATGCAATAGAACATGGCATTCAGATTGGCATTGACAACGCTGAACCAGTCCTCATCTGTCAAATCTTCGATTTTCTTGGAATCTCCGACGATGCCGGCATTGTTAATAGCGATATCGATACGTCCATACACTTCCATCACTTTCGCATACAGGGCGATGATATCTTCTTTTATAGTCACATCACAGCGCACAAACAGTGCCTTGCCTCCCTGATCCGTAATGGTCTTTTCAATCGCCTTTCCGCGTTCCTCATTTCGTCCTGCGATGACAACGGTTGCCCCTTCTGCACCGGCACGGATACAAACTGCTTTTCCTATTCCGGAGGTTCCTCCGGTTACGACCATAATTTTATCCTTAAAACGTTCTGTATTCATAAAAAGCTCCTTTCTGTTTTCTTAGTATTATTATAGCGCTTACAAAGAAAAAATACTACACTTATACAATCTTTATGCAGAGTTGAAAACCGCAGCTGGAAATCCTCCATGCTACGGCTATTTCATTTTATCTATACGCTTTCGTTCCCTTTATTTCTTTATCTCCTTCCTTATGCTTCTTTTTCATACTGCGTTGATGGCTCTAGCATCGCATCCAGTACAAGCTGCGCCATTTCATAATGCAGCTTGCGATAATCCTCCTCACATTCCCATTTCTCGTTCTTGCGACTGACATGAACAGCGAGGCAGTTTGCAGCAGGAATCTGGTATAAGGATGCTAGTATATAAAGTACTGCTGTTTCCATTTCACAATTCATAATTCCCAGACTTGACCATTCTTCAATCATATTGGGAACAGGAAGTGCTTTTCCCTTTATTGAAATACCCCTTCCCTGCCCTATGTAATATGTTTCTGCCGTCAGTCCCAATCCGATATGGATTTTTTTACTGCCGGACAGATGTTTTGCAATCCGACTGACTAACAGCGAATCTGCAACAGCAGGATACGTATCCGGGACATAAGTCGTCATCAATCCTGTTGTTCGTGCCATTCCAGTATTTAAAATGATATCGCCTGGCTCAATATCGTCACGCCATGCGCCGCAGCCTCCGCAACGTACGATTTGTTTTGCTCCATTTTCCAGCAGCTCACTCACACAGATTTCCGTTGAGCCTACACCTATACCGGTAGAACATACGGATACCTTCTGATTTTTATAATAACCATTCATTAAAAGAAATTCACGATTATTAACAATAATACTACGCTTATCAAACGCTTCTGCAAGAAGTGAAACCCTACCAGGATCTCCAACAATTATGGTCGCTTCCCCCAAATCTCCGTGCTTTAATTCTTTCAAATGTATACTCATATTATCTACCTCCTATGCCTGTGTTTCTGCTGGCTTTGGCTTGTGTATCTGTAGCGTTGTCACTGTAATCAGAGATATACAGTATAACACGGTAAGAAATGCCATGGCTACTGTTAGAGAATAGTTATCTAAAAAGAAACCGATAGCGATTGAGGAAAAACCACCAATAGCACGACCGATATTGAAAATAATATTATTTGCAGTTGCACGGATATGTGTTGGATATAGATTACCAACAATTGCTCCATAGCCTGCATTCATACCGTTGGCAAAAAAACCTACAATTGCGCCCCCAACCAAGATCAACATTGCAGAATCTGCAAAGGAATATGCAAATACTGCAATCGCAGATGCAATCAGAAATGATGCATAGGCCGTTTTGGCACCAATCTTATCCATAATCTGACCGAAGACCAGCATTCCTAAAGACATACCGATAATGGTTGCTATCATCCAAATTGATGAACCGGAAATACTAAGTCCGGCTTTGTTTTGCAAAATTGAAGGAAGCCAGTTCATCAGCCCAAAGTATCCGGCAACCTGTACAATCGCCATAATGGTCAGACGAATCGTTGTAAAAGCCCTTCCTTCTGTAAAAAGATCACGTATTCCTGATTTTTTAGTAACCGATTCTTTTTTTACCGCCTTCCATGCTTCAGATTCCGGCAGCTTCCAAAGGATAAAAACAGCCAGGAAAATTGGAAGAGCACCAAATACAAATAAACCTCTCCAGCCGAATGTTGGAATAATCAATGCAGCTCCTATGGCAGCAATGATACTGCCAAGCTGTCCTGCAATTGTTACAAATGAAGTAATTCTTCCTCTTTTACCCTCAGCGAAAGAATCCGCAATGATGGACATAATCACACCATACTCTCCGCCTCCGCCGACACCTACCAAAAAGCGCAGCACATAAATGGCAGTTATGCTTGTAGAACAAGCTGTCAGCCCTGTCGCTATAGAGAAAATAGCGACTGTAATTGCAAAAATTTTTACTCTGCCATACTTGTCTGCCAATGTTCCAAAGATGATACCACCGGCCAGCATTCCCAGATTGGTGATGGTGGATATCGCTCCACCTGCAGTTGAGCTGATTGCAAAATCAGCAATAATAGAGGTCAGTACATAGGATAACAGCATCGTACTACAGCTCTGCATTCCCAGCCCGGCCATTGTGGTACCTAATGCCGTTTTCTGATAGGTACTCATATTCATACGTTCTTGACTCATAAAAAGTCTCCTTTCCTTACACCACCATTTTAGATAGAAAAGCGCATTCTAACAATTGTAGAAAGAGCCCAAAAATTACCAGTGATTTCGTGTATCTACACAATTTACACGTTTACTTCTTGTATGATATCATTCAGTAATAAATAAGGTGTATTGTAACCGCAATCATATTATTTATATACCGGTATGATCTGTATCCAAAAACATCACACGAAATTTGTGAATGGGAGGTGATACCGTATGATCTATTTAAGCACGATCATGAGCAGTGATATCTGGGATCTGAAAGCGCTGTATGAGGGGGCTAATGTACAGCGCTTGGTTGCTTCTGTAACCATTATGGAATCTCTACCCATACGGGAATGGGCGAAGGGTGGTGAACTGCTTCTGACAAGTTCCAGAACATTACCGGAAAATGAGCAGGATCTGCTGGAGTTACTCCATGATATGCAGCGCCTGTCAACCGCTGCTCTTGCGGTAAAATGCAGAGAAACTGACGAGCATATGGCGCGTGTAAAAAGACTTTCCATACTGGCGCAGGAATGGCAGATTCCCATTTTTCTCATTCCGCCTCAGCGAACCTACCTATCCTTAACGAATGCTATCAATCGTCTGCTTTCTCTGGCAGATGAACAGGATACCCTTAAGGAATACCTTATGCGTTATCTGCTATTAAGCACGGATCCTTTCAAGGATTTGATTGTCCGACGCTGTACGCAGTCATTGCAGCTTGCACTGTTTCAGAACGAACTGCAGCTGATTCAGTTTCAAATTGATAGAGAATCTACGAATGCTCAGCTTTCTGAGCAGAAGCGCTATTCGATTTTTCTGCATGTCTGTACGATATATGAGCGTATGAAGCAACAGCATCTGCTTCATGACTTTCTCTTCATGCATACGAACACGGCGATTTATACAGCCGTAATTCTGAAAGCTTCACAGTTTTCTTCAGCCTGTATACAAGAACTTAAGCAGTTGATTCCAGTATATCCAGATCTGCAGATTGGAATCAGCTCAGTTCAGAAAGCAGCTAATATTGCTGAGCTGATGAAAGAAGCTGAATTTTCTGTACACGTTGGTCTGACACTACAGAAACAGCAGATTATCCTTTATCCAAAGGTACAACTGCTGCGAATCATACAGGAGCTTCAGCAGCAGGATAAAACAAATTATTTTCAGCAGACCATTGCACCGCTAAAGGAGTATCCTTTTCTGTTGGATACTCTTATCAAATACTTCCGCAATAACGAGAACCAGAAGCAAACATGTAAAGAGTTGTTTATTCATGTTAATACACTGCAGTATCGGCTGAAGAAAATTGAAGCATTATGTGGTTTACACATGAATGACATGCAGGAGAAAATAAACCTTTATGTATCCTTATTATCACATATGATGGAAAATTGGAGGAATGACAATGACAATGATTGAATTGAAAAACATTTCAAAATGTTTTACGACAGCTAACGGAGAGCGGATACAAGCAATTAAAGATGTATCTCTTGCAATCCATGAACACGAATTCATCTCTATTATTGATCCCAGCGGCTGTGGCAAATCCACATTGCTGCGAATCGTAAGTGAATTACAGGAACGTGACGGTGGAGAAATCGTATTCCATGACAACACGTTAAAAGAAAATCTGGGTTTTGTATTTCAGGATTCAGTTTTATTCCCTTGGAAAAGTGTTTATGAAAATATCATAATGCCATTGGAAATCAAACATCAAAAAACACCGGAATCATTGATGCGTGTAGAGAAATTGCTGGAGTTGATGAAACTTAAGGAATTTCGAAATTCTCTGCCAAAGGAGCTGAGCGGAGGTATGAAGCAGAGAGCTTCCATCGCTCGTTCACTTAGCTACGACCCAAAGCTACTGTTAATGGATGAACCCTTTGGTGCGTTGGATGCCCTGACACGAGATTATTTGAATCTGGAGCTCAGACGTCTTTGGAAACAGACGAAAAAAACCATTCTATTTGTTACACATGACATAGAAGAGGCTGTTTTTCTATCCACACGCGTTGCCGTTTTAAGTAATCGGCCTTCCAAAATTCGCGACATCATCACTATTGATCTCCCACAGGAACGAAGCCTGAAGCTGCGAGAAGCTATAGAGTTTACGGATTATGTATCCAGATTGCGAGGTATGCTGAATGAGCAGGCATAAAAAAGAAGCGATATGGTATACGCTTCTCTCTCTATCTGTATTTATCTTTTTATGGTATGCTTATGTAACTTTTTTCCATATTCCCTCCTTCATCCTACCAACTCCCACTGCCGTTGCTAAGGAAATGGTTTTTCAGCTCACGCAAATGGATTTTTATAAAAATCTGCTATATACCCTGAGCGAGGTTCTGTTTGGCTTCGCACTCTCAGTTTTGTTTGGTATTATAGTCGGTTACTGTATTGGGAAGCATCCACATATCAAACAGCTGAGTATGCCTCTGCTTGTATTTTTTCAGGTATCACCGAAAATTGCCTTAATTCCTATTTTCATTATCTGGTTTGGACTTGGTTATGGCTCCAAATTATTCATCGTTTTCATCATGTCCTTTTTTCCTATCATAGAAGGTGTGCTGCTGGGTCTCGGTCATATCCCAAAAGAAATGTATGCATATATGCAGGTATTGAACGCAGATCGCAGACAGATATTTACTCAGCTAGAGTTTCCGTGCTGCATACCGTATCTTCTCTCTTCCTTCAAGATAAGCATCCTACAGGCTATTATTGGAGCAACTGTAGCGGAATGGATGGCAGGACAGTTGGGTATCGGATATTTGCAATCATTTGCCAGTTCCACCTTTGATAGTCCGCTGCTGATATCAGGTATTCTATTTACCATTTTGCTGGGAATTTTACTGTATGCAGCTGTAAACCTGCTGGAACAACGGTTACAGCGATATCAGGAGGTAAAGCAATGAAAAAATTCTGTTTCATTTTGTTATCTTTATGTTTGTTATCCGGATGTACTGGTTCTTCGTTTCACCCATATAAAAATACAGATGGACTATTTGAAGTTGATATTCAGATTGATGGAGCTGCAACACCTTATTATGCGCCGCTATATCTCGCACAGGAAAAGGGCTATTTCAAGGAGGAAGGACTGCAGGTCAATTTCTATTATGCATCTGCTGCAGAAATTGTTAAAAACGTGGGGGCAGGAAATGTACCCTTCGGTTTTCCTAATGCGGATACTGTATTGTTGGGTCGGGGAAACGGTGTTCCAGTCAACATCATTCATACTACCTATCAGAAGGGGCTGGGAGCAATCATTTACAAAAGCGAATCTGGCATTCATAAAATACAGGATCTGAAGGGCAAAACAATTGCCATTACAAGTTATGGCAGTCCCAATTATATTCAGCTGAAGGTTATTCTGCAGCAGAACGGCCTATCCATCCATGATGTGCAAATCAAAGTGATCGGAACAGGTGCAATTGTGAATGCTCTCGTTTCCAATCAGGTAGATGCAATTTGCTTTTCTAAGCTTCGCACCTATGAGCTTCAGTCTAGTGGAATCGACGTTAAACAGTTTCTCAGCAACGACTATATGCCCTCCTATGGAAATGTAGTAATCACCTCACAGACTTTCTTGAAAGAGCATCCGGAAATATGCAGAGGTTTTACGAATGCCTTGAATCGGGGTATGCAGGATATTATAGAAGGTCAGGTGCAGGAAGCTGTGAATATCGCAAAGGAAAAATTTACACCAAGCATTGCCGGAAGTGAACAGAAATACATAGATATTATTTCGCAGGAATTTGTAAAAAATCTTTGGGTTTCTGAAGATACCGCAGTGTATGGATATGGCTACAGTAATCTCCATGATTATCAGATTTACATTGACCTGCTGCAAAAAAACGGATTATTCAAGACATCCTTTCCTGCAGTTGAGCTCATAGTTCAACCGGGAGGTGCATCATGAAAAAAACAAGAATCTATGTGGAAATGTGCGTACTGCTTACATGCCTGCTGATACTGTGGCAGTTTATCACCATTATATTTCATATCCCCAGCTATTATCTTCCTTCTCCTGTTGATTTTTTCAAATATTTTATACAATTTATGCAAAGCGGCAACATGGGATTGCATATCACAACAACGCTGTATGAAATTTTTATCGGCACCTTCTGGGGTATTATCTTTGGTATGATTCTCGGTTATTTACTTGCGAAAAATAGACTTTTAGAGAATCTGTTTATGCCATTGCTTCTCATCATGCAGATTTCACCGAAAATTTCCATTGCTCCGCTATTCATTTTATGGTTTGGGCTTGGACTGACTTCCAAAATAGCATTGGTTATTCTGGTAGTATCCTTCCCTATCATGGTAGCGGAAAGCAGTTCATTGAAGAAAATCAATACCGGATATATGGACCTCATGAATATATTACAGGCAAATCGATGGCAGATTTTCATACGTATGGAGCTTCCCTGTGCCTTCCATGAGGTCATCAGCGGCAGCAAAATAGCAGTTACACAGGCAATTACAAGCGCTGTCATCGGAGAAATGATGGGAGCAAAAGCCGGTCTTGGCTATCTGCTGACAAACGGTGCAGAAATGTATGATTTAAATATGATTCTCTCTTCAATATTCTTGCTCTCTCTGCTGGGACTTCTTTTATATGAAGCATGTCAGATTGTGGAGCATAAAGTGCTGTATTGGAAATAACAATGCCTTTTTGACAATGCATATGCTTTTTTTCTTAAGGCTGTATATTCAAAAAAGGGAAATCCAAAACTATTGAAATTACTCAATCGTTTGGATTTCCTTTTTCATAAGAACTCGAAGATATAAAACATGCAAATGCTGAATATTTTTTGCCTTATGCTTTTATAACTCTGATAAAGACGTATTTAATACTCCAGCTCATTCATAGAGATGGTCGTAAAGTTTAAAGATTCCAGCACCTTTAGTATTGCATTCGCTGTATCAAAGGAAGTGAAGCAGCTGATATTGTTTTCTGCGGATACCCGGCGAATCAGGAAGCCATCATTGGTTACCTCCTTATCTTCACTGGACATGGTATTGATCACATAATTCACCTTACCCTTACGAATCACATCCAGGACATTCAAATCGCCCTCCTGGGAAATCTTATTGACGGTTTTCACAAACAATCCGTTTCCCTGTAAGAAAGCAGCCGTGCCGCAAGTCGCATAGATACCGTACCCGATGGCAGAGAAACGCTTTGCAATACGCAGGCCTTCCTCTTTGTCATCATCCGCAATCGTCATCAGCACATTACCATGATTCGGAATACGGATACCGCTAGCAAGCAGTGCCTTGTACAGCGCCTTCTCCAAGGTAACATCACCGCCCAGTGCTTCTCCGGTTGATTTCATTTCCGGGCCCAGCACGGTATCTACGCTGCGCAGCTTTGCAAAGGAAAACACGGGAGCCTTGACAAAAACGCGGTTTTCAAACGGACGAAGCCCTTCTGCATAGCCCTGCTCATGCAATGAGTCACCGAGGACGCAGCGCGTTGCGATATGACTCATCGCCACACCGGTTATTTTACTTAGAAACGGCACGGTACGGGAGCTTCGCGGATTGACCTCCAGAACATATACCATTTCCTCATTTCCATCCTTTGGTGCCTCCACGATAAACTGGATATTAAACAAGCCGATAAAATGGAATCCCTTTCCGATACGAATACTGTAATCGACGATGGTGTCCCGCACCTTATCCGATATGGTCTGCGGCGGATAGACACTAATGGAATCACCGGAATGAATACCTGCGCGTTCGATATGCTCCATGATTCCCGGAATATACACATGTTCACCATCGCAGATCGCATCAATTTCCAGCTCCTTACCGACAATGTATTTATCGACCAGAATCGGTGCATCGTGGCTGATTTCCTTAACTGCCGTAGCCATATAAATACGCAGATCATCATCATTGTGCACGATTTCCATTGCACGTCCGCCAAGGACATAGGATGGACGCACCAGCACCGGATACCCGATGCGGTTCGCAATGTTTACGGCTTCCTCTACCTCCACCGCTGTTTCTCCCTTCGGCTGCGGGATATCCAGCGTGTGCAGCATCGCTTCAAATGCATGACGGTCTTCGGCACGGTCAATGTCCTTAAGAGAGGTTCCCAGAATCTTCACACCGCGTTCCACCAGCTTATCTGCCAAATTGATTGCCGTCTGACCGCCAAACTGAACAATCACGCCCAGTGGCTGTTCCAGATCCACAACGTGCATAACATCCTCGATCGTCAGCGGTTCAAAATACAGCTTGTCGGAAATCGAGAAATCTGTCGATACCGTTTCCGGATTGTTGTTGATAACGATTGCCTCATAGCCGCACTCCCGCAGCGTCATGACACAGTGTACAGTCGCATAGTCGAATTCCACACCCTGTCCGATACGAATCGGTCCGGAGCCGAGAACAATGATTTTCTTACGGTCTGTACGGAAGGATTCCGTTTCCTGTTCATAGGTGGAATAGAAATACGGTGTCGCACTTTCAAATTCCGCTGCACAGGTATCCACCATTTTGTATACCGGTATGATGCCGTTTTTCTTCCGCAGCTCATAGACGGAGCGCTCCTTCATCCCCCACTTGCGGGCGATATAGGAATCCGCAAAGCCATTTTCCTTCAACGTACGGAGTACGGAAAGATCCTGTGGAAGTGCCATCATTTCTTCTTCCAGAGAAATGATATTCGCAAATTTATGCAGGAAGAACATATCGATTCTCGTAATTTCATGAATACTTGCCAGAGATTCCCTGCGGCGAATCAGCTCGGCGATGCCAAACATGCGCAGATCGTCCTTTACCGCAATCTTCTCCCACAGCTGCTCTGTGGTACAGGCATTGATTTCCTTATGATCGATGTGATCACATTTCATTTCCAGAGATCGTACTGCCTTCAGAAAGCTTTCTTCAAAATTGCGACCGATGGACATGACTTCACCGGTAGCCTTCATCTGTGTTCCCAGACGGCGGTCGGCACGCTCAAATTTATCAAACGGGAAGCGTGCCAGCTTTGTCACAATGTAATCCAGTGACGGTTCAAAGCAGGCATAACTCGTCCTGGTAATCGGATTGATGATCTCATCCAGCGTCATACCGACCGCAATCTTAGCTGCCAGCTTTGCAATCGGATAGCCGGTTGCCTTGGAGGCAAGCGCAGAAGAGCGGGATACTCTTGGATTCACCTCAATAATATAGTATTTGAAGCTGTTGGGATCCAATGCCAGCTGTACATTGCAGCCTCCGCATATATTCAAAGCACGAATGATTTTCAGACTGGCATTGCGCAGCATCTGATGCTCACGATCGGACAGCGTCTGTACAGGAGCCACAACCATAGAGTCACCGGTATGGATTCCCACCGGATCGATGTTTTCCATGTTGCAGACCACGATTGCATTATTGTTATTGTCCCGCATAACCTCGTATTCAATTTCCTTAAAGCCTGCGATACTTCGTTCAATCAGACACTGATGTACCGGGGACAGCTTTAATCCGTTATCTGCAATGATACGCAGCTCCTCTTCCGTATCCGCAAAGCCTCCGCCGGTTCCTCCCAGTGTATAGGCCGGGCGAACAACAACCGGATAGCCAATGGAATCCGCAAAGGCAATCGCCTCTTCCACGGTATGTACAATATCACTTTCCGGTACCGGTTCATGGATTTCATACATCAGGTTTCGAAACAGCTCGCGGTCCTCCGCCTTGTTAATGGCAGTTAAATCCGTTCCCAGTATCTCCACATCGTATTCCGCAAGGATACCGGATTCAGCCAGCTCAACAACCAGATTTAATCCGGTCTGTCCTCCCAGACTGCCCAGGACGGCATCCGGGCGTTCCTTATAAATGATACGGCTGGCGAATTCCAGCGTCAGCGGTTCAATATAAACACGATCCGCAATCGTTGTATCGGTCATGATGGTTGCCGGATTGGAATTGATCAGGACAACCTCATAGCCTTCCTCACGAAGGGACTGGCAGGCCTGACTTCCGGCATAATCAAATTCCGCAGCCTGTCCAATGACAATTGGTCCAGACCCGATCACAAGTATTTTCTTAATATCCGTACGCTTTGTCATAGTTATGCATTCTCCTTTTCCATCAGTTCCATGAATTGATCAAACAGATAATTGGCATCCTCCGGCCCCGGTGCAGCTTCCGGGTGATACTGTACACTGAATACCGGATAACGTGTATGGCTGACACCCTCCACACTTCGATCATTCAGCGCCTGATGCGTCATGATCAAATCCGTGTCCGCAAGACTTTCTGTTTCCACTGCATAGCCGTGATTCTGTGAGGTGATTTCCACTTTACCAGTCGTCAGATTCAAGACCGGATGATTGCAGCCGCGGTGACCGAATTTCAGCTTAACGGTATTAGCGCCGCATGCCAGAGAGATCAGCTGATGTCCCAGACAGATGCCAAAGATGGGGACATGCTTGATCAGCTCACGGATGACCTCGATAGCACCTGTCATATCCTTTGGATCCCCCGGACCGTTGCTCAGCATCACTCCATCCGGATGCAGGGCAAGAATCGCCTCTGCTGAGGTATTGTATGGTACAACGACAAGATCGCAGTTTCTGCGTGACAGCTCTCGGATGATGCCATGCTTTGCGCCAAAATCCATTAAAACAACCTTTTTTCCACGGGATGGGATGGGAAACGGCTTCTGTGTGGATACACGTGCAACCTGATCATGCAGGAAATCGGTTTCCTTCAACAGCTTTACCACTGCCTGTACATCCGCTCCCTCATCCGCCATGATGGCACGCATCGTACCGCTGCTGCGCAGCTTTTTTGTGATTGCGCGGGTATCCACATGACAAATTCCGGGTATCCCTTTTAGCTTTAAAAATTCATCCAGAGTCAGATTACAGCGAAAATTGCTTGGCTGCTCGCAATATTCCTTTACGACAAAGCCGAACACGGCAGGATCCAGACTCTCAAAGTCATCCCGGTTGACACCGTAGTTTCCAATCATTGGGTAGGTCATCATGACGATCTGTCCGCAATAGGATAAATCGGACAGCACCTCCTGGTAGCCGCTCATCCCGGTATTGAATACAAGCTCTCCCACCTGATAATGATGGGATCCGAAGCCGTGTCCTTCATACACACTGCCATCCTCCAGTATCAGTAAACGTTTTGACATCATATTCATCATATTTGCCTCCATTCTTTCGCTACGCACGAGCATAAATTCTTATAAATTTGATATATGTTCCATCATTTCGTACATTCCGTTTGAGCTTTTACACGGTTTTTCTATGACACAGCATGCAGCAGCACTTTGCTGTTTCGTGTCACAGGAGTGTTCATGTTTTGAACTCCCTGTAAGTCCTTACACTCTGTATTCCCACCAAAAGGGCATAGAATACGATTGTATTCTATGCCCCAATGCACTGTTCTTTCTTCTATTTTTCCATCCAGGATTCATCCTTTGGATCCTGTTTCCAAGCCTTTAATTTCTCAAGGTCACCATCCTTGATATAGTCATTTTCCAATGCCACATCAATCAGAACATCGTAATTGCTCAATGTCTTAAATTCACAGGAAATGCTGTTAAACAGCTCTGTGGATGCCGGTAACAGATAGGTAAAGATCGCCACAACGCCCAGTACCTCGGCACCTGCCTCACGCAGGGATTCTATGACATCCTTGACAGAGCCGCCGGTGGAAATCAGATCCTCTACAACAACAACCTTGGCACCCTGTTTGATGTTTCCCTCAATTTTATTTCCTTTTCCATGACTCTTGTTGGAGCTGCGTACATAACCAAACGGCTTCTCCAGCTTGTCAGCTATCATTGCTCCCCATGGGATTCCGGCAGTTGCCGTACCGACGATAACCTCTGCCTCTGCATATTCCTTCTGAATCAGTTCTACAAAGCCCTGCACAACGACACTGCGTTTTTCCGGAAAAGACAGCACCAGACGGTTGTCACAGTAAATTGGTGATTTGATTCCGCTTGCCCATGTAAATGGATCGTTGGGCTGCAGAGATACTGCCTGGATATCCAGCAGATTCTTTGCGACAGTTTTTTCAATCTTCATTTATTTTCCCTCCATCGTTTTTTCAATTTCATGATAGGTAGCTACCGGATTGGCACTTTTTGTAATACTTCTACCCACGACGATATAGTCACAGCCCTGTTCTTTGGCAAATACCGGCGTTGCCACACGCTTTTGATCATCCTTGGAATCATCCGCAAGACGAATCCCCGGTGTAACTGTCAGAAAGTCAGACCCGCAAGCCTCATGAATTGCCTTTGCTTCATGAACAGAGCACACGACACCGTCCAGTCCGCTTTCCTTTGCCAGCTTCGCATAGGAGATGACAACATCCTTTACATCTCCGGGAATCAGCAGCTCTTCATTCATCGCTTCCTGTGATGTACTTGTCAATTGAGTTACAGCGATACAAAGCGGGCGTTTGCCATTGACAGCTCCCTCTTTTAAGCCTTCGATAGCAGCCTTCATCATGGCACTTCCACCTGCCGCATGCAGATTAACAACATCCACATCCAGCTTTGCCAAATTCTTCATCGCCTGTTTAACCGTATTTGGAATATCGTGCAGCTTCAAATCCAGAAAAATCTGGTGTCCCATCGCCTTCACTTCTCGAACAATTTCAAATCCAAAAGAATACGTAAGCTCCATACCGATTTTTACATAAATCGGTTCCTTAAACTTTAATAAAAATTCATATACTTCCTTACGTGTGGAGAAATCCAACGCAACCATTGTTTTACTCATCAACGAAAACTCCTTCCAACAGCATCAGTCAAGCTGTTATTCCCATATTTCTTCAGGACCTTTGGCAAATCCTCTAGTATTTTAACACAGCACAGCGGATCGATAAAGTTCTGCATTCCCACTTCTACCGCACTTGCTCCGGCATACAGAAATTCCAGTACATCCTCTGCTCTGGTGATACCGCCGACACCGATAATCGGTATATTGACGGCAGATGCCACCTGATACACCATACGAATCGCCACCGGCTTGATCGCAGGACCACTCAGTCCTCCGGTCACATTGGCAAGCAATGGTTTTCCCGTACGCAGATCCATACGCATGCCCATCAAGGTGTTGATGAGCACCAGACCATCTGCACCTGCCTCTTCCACGGCTTTGGCAATTTCCACAATATTTGTTACATTCGGTGACAGCTTCACATAGACCGGCTTTTGTGCCGCTTCCTTTGCCATGCGGGTAACCTTAGCCGCAAGAGCAGGATCGGTTCCCAGACCGATTCCCCCATGCTTTACATTCGGACAGCTGATATTCAGCTCATATGCCTTGACAACATCGCTTTGATTCAGCTTCGTGATGACCTCGACATAGTCCTCTTCACTGGCACCTGCCACATTGGCAATAATCTCCGTATCAAACTGCGCAAGCCATGGCAGCTCCCGTTCCATAATCACATCCACTCCCGGGTTCTGAAGACCAATGGCATTCAGCATGCCTGACGGTGTTTCCGCAACACGCGGTGTCGGATTTCCGAATCGGCTGTGCGGTGTCGCACTCTTGATCGCAATGCCTCCAAGAAGACTCAGATCATACAGCTCGGCAAATTCGCGGCCAAAGCCGAAGCAGCCGCTGGCCGGAATAATGGGGTTCTTCAGATGAAGTCCCGGCAGTTCTACATGCAGATCCATCAGTATTCCACCTTTCCGATCGGGAAAACAGGACCTTCCTTACAAATGCGGTGGTACATGTTTTCTTCCTTCTTATCCTTTGCCACACACGCCATACAGGCTCCGATACCGCATGCCATACGGCTTTCAAAGGACATATAGCCGCGGGTGTAGCGCTCCTCCACTGCTTTCAGCATCGGTCTTGGACCGCAGCTGCAGGTAAACTCTGTTGTGATGCCATGCTCTTTAATCGCATCCATCACCGTTCCCTTTGTCCCATAGCTGCCATCCATTGTCGCTACCGCAACATGGCACCCAAGACGCTGAAACTCATTTTCATAAAATACGCTTTCTTTATCGTTGAAGCCAAGGACCACATACACACGTGCATCCCTGCTGCGATACTGCTTTGCCAGCTCATACAGCGGCGGCACACCCACACCGCCACCGATCAGCAGCACCTCATGCTCTTCTTCATGAATCGGATAGCTACTGCCAAGGGGACCAAACACATCGATAATCCCCTGTGTGCGCAGCGTAGCCAGCTTCGCAGTGCCATCCCCTACCACCTTGTAGATGATGACAAAGCGTGTTTTATCTTCAACGGAGCAGATACTGATGGGGCGGCGCAGCATAAACCCCTCCACCGCTACATTTACAAACTGTCCCGACTTCATATCCTTTGCGATGGATGCCTGTATTTCCATACGGTAGGTATCCTTCGCTATCCTCTTATTACTTAAAATCAGTCCTTTTTCTTCCTGCATCTTATCCCTCCAGTTCATTCATGGAAATGGTGGTAAACGTCTGGGATTCCAGCACACGCAGAATCGCATTGGCGGTATCCAACGATGTGAAGCAGCTGATATTATTCTCAGCGGCAGCACGGCGGATTTCAAAGCCGTCCCGGTTTACCTCACTGGAGATACTCATCGTATTGACCACATAGTTGACGCGTCCCTTACGGATGACATCAATCACATTGTTGTCTGTTTCTTCCTTTACCTTGTCTACGGTTTTTACATAGATACCGTTGGAGGAAAGATACTGTGCCGTTCCCTTTGTCGCATAAATGCCATAACCGATGGCCGAGAAGCGCTTCGCTATCTTCAGCCCCTCCTGCTTGTCATCATCCGCAACCGTAATCAGAACATTTCCATGCAGCGGAATCTTTACTCCACTTGCCAGCAGCGCCTTGTATAATGCCTTTTCCAGCGTTACATCGCCGCCCAGTGCTTCCCCGGTAGATTTCATTTCCGGTCCCAGTGTCGTATCTACACTTCGCAGCTTCGCAAAGGAGAATACCGGTGCCTTGACAAAGACACGCTCCCCTTCCGGATGCACGCCTTCCTCGTAGCCCTGATCCTTTAAAGAATCTCCCAGAACACAGCGTGTTGACACATAGGACATCCCAACATTCGTAACCTTGCTCAGGAATGGTACGGTACGGGAGCTTCTAGGATTAACCTCCAGAACATACACTCTTTCTTCCCCGCTTTTCTTATCGGTTTCCACGATGAACTGTATATTATACAGACCGATGAAATGGAATCCCTTACCGATGCGTGTCGCATAATCGATAATGGTATCCTTTACCTTCTGACTTGCCGTCGGAGCCGGATAGACACTGATGGAGTCACCGGAATGCACACCGGCACGCTCGATATGCTCCATGATTCCCGGAATGTACACATGCTCTCCATCACAGATTGCATCCACTTCCATTTCCTTACCGATGATATATTTATCGACCAGAATCGGTGCATCATGGCTGATTTCCTTCACTGCCGTTGCCATATAGACACGCAAATCGTCATCGTTGTGCACAATTTCCATCGCACGTCCGCCCAATACATAGGATGGGCGCACCAGTACCGGATATCCGATACGATTCGCAATCTTCACTGCTTCCTCAACCTCGACGGCAGTTTCTCCTTGCGGCTGCGGAATATCCAGCTGGTGCAGCATTTCTTCAAACTCGTGACGATCCTCTGCACGGTCGATATCCTCCAGAGAGGTTCCCAGAATTTTCACACCGCGCGCAACCAGCTTATCTGCCAGATTGATTGCCGTCTGCCCGCCGAACTGCACGACAACACCAAGGGGCTGTTCCAGATCGATGACATGCATAACATCTTCAATCGTCAGCGGTTCGAAATACAGCTTATCGGAAATGGAATAGTCGGTTGATACGGTTTCCGGATTATTGTTGATAACAATCGCTTCATAGCCGCGTTCACGAATCGTCTTTACACAGTGTACGGTCGCATAGTCAAACTCCACACCCTGACCGATACGAATCGGACCGGAGCCGAGTACGATGATTTTGCGGTTGTCACTGCATACGGATTCGTTTTCATGCTCATAGGTGGAATACAGATACGGTGTATGCGATACATACTCCCCTGCACACGTATCCACATTTTTATAGACCGGCATAATGCCGTTTTGTTTTCTTGTATCGTAGAGAGCAGCTTCCTCTACATTCCAGCTTCTTGCAATCCAGGAATCCGCAAAGCCCATTTTCTTGGAAGCCTGCAGAACGTTTAGATCCATCGGATGCTGCCGGATAACGGTTTCCTGTGCAACGATGTTTTTAAAGCGGTTCAGGAAGTAGCGATCCATCTTCGTTACTGCAAAGATATCCTCGATATCCGCACCCTTTCGAAGCAATGCGGTTATGACATAGATGCGCTCATCATCACACTGTGCCAGCTTCTTCCATAAGGCATCCTCATTCATCGCGTTGATATCCTTTTGTTCCAGGTGATCCGTCTTCATTTCCAGAGAGCGGATAGCCTTTAAAATCGCTTCATCGAAGGTACGTCCTATGGACATAACCTCACCGGTTGCCTTCATCTGTGTGCCCAGCGTACGATCTGCCTTCGGGAATTTATCAAAGGCAAAACGCGGGAATTTTGTGACAACATAATCGATGCAAGGCTCCACACAGGCATAGCTGGTCGTTGTGACCGGATTGATAATTTCATCCAGTGTCAGACCGACAGCCACCTTCGCCGCAAGCTTGGCAATCGGATATCCGGTCGCCTTGGAGGCAAGGGCAGAGGAGCGTGACACACGCGGATTGACCTCAATGACATAGTAGTTGAAGCTGTTTGGATCCAGTGCGAGCTGCACATTGCAGCCACCGCAGATTTTTAATGCACGAATGATTTTCAATGCAGATGCACGCATAATGCCGCATTCTCTATCCGTCAGCGTCTGAGTTGGCGCAACAACGATGGAATCACCGGTGTGAATACCGACCGGGTCAACATTTTCCATATTGCAGACAACGATAGCATTGTCCGCATTGTCACGCATAACCTCGTATTCAATTTCCTTATAACCGGCGATGCTCTGTTCGATCAGGCACTGGTGAACCGGAGAGATTTTTAAACCGTTATCGCAGATTACCCGCAGTTCTTCCTCACTGTGAGCGAAGCCGCCTCCGGTACCACCCAACGTAAACGCAGGACGTACCACAACCGGATAGCCGTTTTCACATGCGAAAGCCACCGCTTCCTCAATCGTATGTACGATTACACTTTCCGGTACCGGTTCCCCGATTTCATACATCAGCTCTCGGAATTTATCGCGGTCCTCTGCTTTTTCAATGGCATCCAGTGCTGTTCCCAGAATTTCCACGTGATATTCATCCAGAATACCGCTTTCTGCCAGCTCAACAACAAGATTTAAGCCGGTCTGTCCTCCCAGGCTGCCCAAAATAGCATCCGGACGCTCCTTATAGATGACACGGCTCGCAAATTCCAGCGTCAGCGGCTCAATATATACACGGTCCGCAATAACAGTATCCGTCATAATCGTTGCCGGATTGGAGTTGATCAGAATAACCTCATAGCCTTCCTCGCGCAAAGACGTGCAGGCCTGACAGCCGGCATAGTCAAACTCCGCTGCCTGTCCAATGACGATCGGACCGGAGCCAATCACCATGATTTTCTTTATATCGTTTCTTTTCGGCATTCTATTCAGCACTCCTTTCCTTCATTACATTGCAGAAATCATCGAATATATAGGTACAGTCATCCGCACCCGGTGCTGCCTCCGGCTCAAAGGAGTAAGAGTACAGCGGATAGGTTTCATGGGTAAAGCCTTCTATGGAGCCATCATTCAGTGCGGTATAGGTGGTGATCAGTCCGGTTCCCTTTATGGAGTCCGGTTCCACCTCATAGCCGTGATTCTGTGCAGTAAACTCGATTTTCTGTTTCTTCAGATTGCGCACCGGAGAAGAGTTTCCATGGTGACCAACCTTCATTTTTACAACGTTTGCGCCGCATGCAGCCGCAATGACCTCATGTCCCAGACCGATGCCCAGCATCGGCACACTGCCCAGCAGCTCTTTACAGGTAGCTACCGTTTCCGGAATATCTTCCGGTGCTCCCGGTCCGCCGCTGTAGACGATGCCATCCGGATGAATGGCCAGAATATCCTGTGCACTCATATTGTAAGGTACGACAATCAGATCACAGCCGCGCATGTTAAACTCGCGGATCACGGCAAACTTTGTTCCGATGTCCACCATAACGACCTTCTGCCCACGGGATGGAATCGGGAACGGCTTCACTGTAGATACTGCCTGTACACCGTCTTTTGGTAACTCACTTTCCCGCAGCTGCTTCACAATCGCCTCCACATCGGCATCCGCATCCGCCATGATTGCCTTGCATGTACCATGATCTCTGATCTTTCTTGTAATTTCACGCGTATCGATATCCGCAATTCCCGGAATGCCCTTCAGCTTCATAAACGCATCGAGTGTCATATCACTGCGGAAGTTGCTCGGTGTTTCACAGTATTCCTTGACAACAAAGCCGAACATCTTCGGTGAAATACTCTCAAAGTCATCACGGTTGATTCCACAGTTTCCCATGGCAGGATAGGTCATCATGACGATTTGTCCATAGTAGGACAGATCGGAGATAATTTCCTGATACCCGCTCATTCCTGTCTGGAAGATCAGCTCTCCCATCTGATACCGGTCGCCTCCAAAGGCGATTCCTTCATAAACACTGCCGTCTTCAAGAATCAATAGTCGCTTTTTCATTTCAGCAAACCCTCCCTGTTATCGTATACGCAGATTCCATCCACAAATGTCTTCACCGCAAAGCCGCTGCAGACAATACCGTCAAACGGTGTGTTTTTTCCCATGGAATAGAATCCCTGTTTCTCTATCTTTCGTACGCTGTCCAGATCCATCAGTACAAAATCCGAAGCGTTTCCTTCCTTCAGTTTTCCCCTGCGCTCCATTTGAAAGCGTTTGGCAGGCGCCTCGCTCATCCAGTACACCAGCTGTTCCAGCGTGAAGATGCCCTCCTCCTTCACAAAGCGGGTGTACAGCAGTGGAAACGCGGTTTCCAGTGCAACAATACCAAAGGGAGCCTTTTCCATCCCTCTGCTTTTTTCTTCCTCGCTGTGCGGTGCATGATCGTTGGCAATCATATCGATCGTACCATCCAGCAGTCCCTGAATCAGAGCCTGACGGTCCTCCTCGCTGCGCAGTGGCGGGTTCATTTTATGATTGGCATTTTCTACTGCCATTTCATTCAGCAGCAGGTGATGTGCCGTTACCTCACCACTGACATCCAGTCCTTCCTTCTTTGCCCTGCGCAGGGATTCCACACTTTCCTGCGCACTCATATGGCATACATGATAGCGGCAGCCGGTTTCCCTGACAAGTGCCAAATCCCGTTGGAACTGTGCATATTCACAGGCACTGGGAATCCCGGTAAGACCAAGCTGTTTACTGCGGATGCCTTCGTGCATGCAGGCATTCGGCTTGCGATAGCTCATATCCTCGGTATGGGCAACGATGATACCATCAACATCACGGCACTTCTGCATGGCCGCCTTCATCATATCCGCTGTTGCCACACCAACACCGTCATCACTGAAGGCATGAATCCCCATGGCGCTCAGTCCTTCCATATCACTCAGCTTTTGACTCGCCTCCGCCTTTGTGATACAGGCATAGGGAATCACATGCACACGGCTGTCCTGTTTGATTTTCGCCAGATATGTCTTCATCGTTTCCGTATTGTCCGGATACGGGATGACATTGGGCATTGCCATTATGGTGGTAAAGCCGCCATGGGCTGCAGCAGCCGTCCCACTGGCAATTGTTTCCTTATGCGTATAGCCCGGCTCACGCAGATGGGCATGTACATCGATCAATCCGCTCAGCAGTACACAATTCTCTGCCGGTATTACCTCCTGCGCCAATGCAGGATCGATATGCTTTGCGATTTTCACAATCTGTGTTTCATCAAACAGCACATCCATTATCTCTGTTTCATTTCCTTTTGTAAGGATGCGGGCCTGCTGAATCAGTTTCATAACTGCACCTCTTTTCTATGTATTTTTATGTAGCTTCTTATTCAAATTCATATCCCAGTGCGCGTTTGATTACTGCCTTGCGCACAAGAACTCCATTGCTCATCTGCTTAAAGATGCGGCTGTTTTCCGCCTCCACCAGATCGCTGTCGATTTCCACACCGCGGTTGACCGGTGCCGGATGCATGATGATGGCATGCGGCTGCATCATGGCTGCACGCTGTTTCGTCAGACCGTAGCGCTCCAGATATTCCGCCCTGCTCATTGCCATGGTTTCCTTATGACGCTCATGCTGAATGCGAAGCATCATAACAGCATCCGCCCATTGTACTGCCTCATCCACACGCTTGTAATAGGCATCCTTTGCGACCCATTCATCGGGACCGGAGAAGGCTACCTCTCCCCCCAGCATACCAAGTGCTTCCTTGATGCTGTTTGCAACACGGGAATGTGTAATGTCACCAATGACCGCCACCTTAATTCCCTGAAATGTCTGAAATTCCTGATATATGGTAAGCAGATCCAGCAGACACTGGGTCGGATGATTCCCACAGCCATCACCTGCATTCAGGATTGGAATTCGGATATCTTCCAGCTCTTTGAAGTATTCATCCTGACTGTGACGGATGACCACGGCATCATAGCCGATGCTTTCAAATGTCTTTACCGTGTCATACAGGCTTTCGCCCTTTTCCACGCTGCTTCCCTGTGCAGTGAAATTTTCCACACAGGCGCCCAGCTGATGCTCCGCGCTGGCAAATGAGAAATGTGTCCGCGTGCTCGGCTCAAAAAAAAGATTAGCAACCAGCGTTTTACGCGGAAATTGCCAATCTGATTGAGAACTGGAAAAAGCAGCAGCATCCTCAAGAATGTGAAAAATCTCTTCACTCGTTAAGTCACAGATTTTCAGTAAACTGTTCTTGTTCATATGCTTTCCTCCTGCCGGTCCTATCATAAAAGGGTCCGTTTTGATACACAAAAGGACCCTTTCTATACACTTCAGGTTTGGTGTTCGCCTTCATAACCTCTCTGGATTATCTTAAAGGACCTTTTATCACTCAATATTTTACCATATATCTGACGTATTGCAAGATTTTTTTACATGGAGTTCATAAGGATTGGCTTTCCCTGTTCTATATTATATGAAATAAGCGTTTTCAACGAAATAACATGAATATATCAACTGAGCATTCTACAATAGAAAACAGCAGTTTCACAGATCTTCATATACCACGGCAGTTGCTTAGCTGGCTTCTCCGCACGATTCGCGAATACGTAATCTCTTAGTTGTATAAACAAAAAGAGAAGACGAAGAAAAGCAGACAGTACATTTCCATGACATGAATGTTAAATGATGCTATACTATGCTTGAATAGGAGGTTTTCTTATGGCTTTCTGGTTGTTTATGCTCATCATGAATCTTCTGATCCCCTTTTCCATGATAGGATTTGGCTTCTATTTTCAAAAGCATCCCCCAAAGGAAATCAATGAACTTTTCGGATACCGCACACCCCTGTCTATGAAAAATGAAGATACATGGAAAACAGCACATGTACAATTTGGCAGAGTCTGGTTGATCTGGGGTTGGTTCAGTGCTGCGTTTTCTTTTCCTTGTATGCTGTTGCTGTATGGAAAAAGTGATACAGCATGCGGAATCTACGGAGTCATTCTCTGTTTCCTGCAATGTATTGTCCTTCTTTTCACACTGTTTATTGTAGAACGCAGACTGCACAGAATCTTTCATAAGGACGGCACTAGGAAACTAAGATGATGAATTTCAAATCGCATGCAGGAGGAACTCAGCTTATTGTTTACAGAATGCAGTGAATAAGACACATTAAATATAGAAGTAGCTGTTTTTTAAAGAAACGCAGGAACAAAAAGCTTATTTCGGACAACCATACGTTCAAGTAAAGCCCATCATAAATGAATCTGTGCTTTTTCATTACTCACACAGGTACATATAGAAAACCTTTCTTCATAAAAATTCCTATTCCATAGAGTGAAAAAATTCCATACAATGATCATATATAACCAAATGATATGAATAACCACGATAAAAACAGCCCAGGCAACTATCAGGGCTGTTTTTCATATCTCGTTTGATCTGGTAGCTCCAGCACTTTATGCAGCAGGTGTTCATTTACCGTCATGAACTGCTGTAAGCGATGCTGCAGTGTTTCTTCCTTCAACAGCAGCTGATGCAGAATTTCCTGCCGCAAAATCTCATCCTGAAAATCAAATAGAATCTGACTGGCTCCCCGCACACCTTTTAATCCCGCTTCATCACTTAGCTGTAAACGGGATACAGAAGCAAGAAATACAAGCTGTGCATCCAGACAGTGCTGCATACTTTCACTTACTTCCTGCAATACCAGCTTTGCGGCTTTACTTCTTATATATGGATTTCTCTGCAATACGTTTAATGCATCCACTTTTTTCAAGGTGTTCTTCAGCTCCAGAAGATACAGATGCAAAAGCTGAGCCTGCCGCTTAGCCGTTTCCATGCTGCAGCATCCTTTTCAGTATATTCTCCACCATGGTGGCATTGCGGTAAATGAGCAGATATTTCTTTTCAATGACATTCTCGCCCTGTGTGAAGCTAAGGGCTACACTTGGAATCTCTTCGATATCAATCCGCATAGAAATCTTCGTCTGCTCTCTTGGAAGCTCTCTGCCATCCAGAAGGATGCTGTCTTTCTGAATATTGATATGGAAATTACGATCACGCTCCTCCCACAGGCGAAACTGTTCAACAATTTCCGGATACAATCGAACAGGACACTTCAATACGGTATACTGTGAAAAACGCTCCTTCATAATCCGCAGCAGCTTTTCCTGCTGTTTTTGTGCAACTTCGCGCTGCTTTGCCAGCTTACGCTCTACGATTTCCTGTACAGCCTTACGGTCCGGATCCTGCAGCAGGGAAGCCTGATGAATCCGCATGAGATCGGATGCATCTGTCAGGGCATTATGCTCCACTGCCCCTTCTATCGCATAAGCAGTCTTTAAATCATCCAGTGATAAGGTTGCGGATACCAGCACATTCTGATACGTTACCTTTGCTGAAATCTGCTTTTGTAAATCAAGAATTCCTTCAAACAAAGACGGATCGCAATGATGTCGTGCACATTCCTGCAACAGGGTTCTTCGATCATCCGGTCCAAAGCTATACATACGGCAGGAAGAAGATTCCATATAGGGCTGCAGCCATTGCATAAACTGTTTTAAAACATCCGGAAAGCTGTTTGCATTACGGATATCGCTATCCTTTAAATGTGTCATTTTACGTACCACAGAAGTCAGACGCTGAAAGTTTTTAGGACAGACCAGAGAATAAAAGGTTGCCTCCTGCGCATCCTTTTTCAGAACCGCCCCTAGGGATACTACCATCTGACAGTACTTCCCATTGATTTTTACTGCGTCAAATTCTGCATCAATATATATATGAACCATAACTTTACTACCTCATTTATTTCTAGTATGAACAGCTGCCTTCAATTATGCAATCTGAAAGATATAGAACTTCAAATACGATGTTTCCGGTACGTTCCAGAGGATCGGATGATCGCAGCTCTGCTGTCTTGCCTCAATCTGGCGAAGAGATACGCCTGCTGCCAGCGCCGCCTCATGCAGCATGCTTTTAAACAGACCCTCATTCATGAAATGAGAACAGGAACAGGTTGCCAGATATCCGCCTCTTGGTAACAGCTTCATAGCAGCAGTATTGATTTCCCGATATCCCTTTACTGCATGAGAAATCGTTTCTCTGGATTTGGTGAAGGCCGGTGGATCCAGAATGATCATATCATATACACGCGGCTGTTTTTTCAAAGCCTTTAAAAGATCAAATACATCCGCTGTTTCAAAGCTCATCCGCTCCTGTAATCCGTTTATATCCGCATGGTGCTGTGCCATATCAATCACTGTCTGAGAAATATCCACGGCATGTACATGCGCTGCCCCACCCTTTGCGGCATTCAAAGCAAAGCTGCCGGTATGGGTAAAGCAATCCAGAACATGCTTTCCCTTCGCAATGCGTGCAATCGCAGCCCGATTGTATTTCTGATCGAGAAAAAATCCGGTTTTCTGACCATTTTCAACATCCACATCATAGGAAATTCCATTCTCAACTATGCAGGTAAGACAGCTTTCCGGATGCTTCGGCAAAACGGAATGCTCATACCAGCCTTTTGTTTTCTCAAGGCCCTCCAGCTTACGGATTCCCACATCATTACGCTCATAGATTCCTCTGATAGCTACATGATATTCATCTCTCAAAATCTTCACAAGCATGGGAAACAGCATATCCTTTCGCTGCTCCATACCATAGGAGAGTGTCTGCACGACCAGCAAATCATGAAAACGGTCAACTGTCAGTCCGGGTAAATAATCAGCCTCTCCGAAAATCAGGCGACAGGCATCAAAATCCTCTCCCATAACTGTTGCACGGTAGCTGATTGCATGCTGCAAACGGCGGTAAAAAAAATCCTCATCGAATCTGTCATTGGCATTACGGGATAGCAGGCGGATACGGATTCGTGAATTTCCGTTATACAGTCCGCTTCCCTGATAGCTGCCTTTTTCAGAAAACACATCCACAATATCTCCATTTTGTATATTCGCTTCAAGAGCCAGCACCTCTCCCTCATATACCCAGGGATGACCGCTCTGTAGCTTCTTAGTTCCTTTTTTTGTTATCGTAACCTGTTTCCATTCACGTGTAGTTTTCATTTTCTTCTTCCATTTCCTATGTACGGCGACAGCGCATCATACACTAATTCGCTTATTCATATGGACATATTATAGCAAACGCATACTGATTACGCAAACAGAGCAGTGAATGTCCTACCCCTATCCGCTTTCATTACAGTCACTTGAAACATCAGGAATAACTGGCTGCGTGGTAAATTCTTATGAAAGGGAGCAGATGATGCAAGCAAGGATTCCATCAATCCTTTCCGATTTTTTCAAATGGCGAATAAAATCGCAGCATCTGCAGGCATTTCTAAGCTTAATGAACAAGCATTGTGTTCTCCCAGATTAACATTTACTTGCAATTGAAAACAACAGCTTATGTTTGCTATTATTTCTGATGGTAGTAAAAAAAGTATACAAGAATGAATATGTATACTTTTTAGCTCAATGCATACGGTTCATTAACTTCTATAATAAACCAAAGAATGTCCCGATACATGCCAGAATGATTAAACATACAAGAATCGTTGTTGTTTTAACGTTTTTCCCCAACAGCCAATACATGATACCAAAAGCTGTAAGCGGAAGAAGACATGGCATTATTTGATCGATATACGTTTGTATTGGTTCTTTTGCGCCTTTTACACCAATTTCAAATGGTATACTGATGCTGACCGTGGATGCTATCATAGCCCCTATAACCATTAAACCAAGGATAGACGCTGCCTTTGTTATATTCTCAATCATACGGCTGTTCTCACTATCACCAAAAAATTTGACACCGTATTTAAAGCCGGCATGCAGGCAATAATAGCGAGCTAGAAAGCCTGGAATATTGATAATCAATAGAAATGCAATCGGACCAATGATACTTCCTTGTTTTGCAAAGGATACTGAAACACCAATCGCAATCGTCAATAAGGTTCCCCAGAAAAAGGCATCGCCAATTCCTGCCATCGGTCCCATTAACGATGTTTTTACGGCACTGATGCTTGCTGCATCAAAATTTTCATCCTTTGCATTTTCTTCTTCCATAGCGCCTGTAATTCCCATCAGCAAGGTTACAAGATGGGGCGTACATGACATGAATTCCAAGTGTCTGCATAACGCATCTGCCATTTTTTCTTCGTCATTGCCATAAAGTCGCTTTAACACGGGAATCATGGAGTAACAATACATCAAATTCTGTTGACGCTCATAATTCCATGCACTGTCTAATGTACAGGAACGCATAAACACTTTGCGTAAATCACTTTTTGTCAACTTCGCCTCATTAAAATTCGTTGTCATCCACTACTACCTCCCTTTGTTTTTTACTATCATGAAAGAATGTAAGACCGGCAATCACCAAGCCTGCCAGTGCTACACCGAATACAGGCATTTCCATATATGCAGCTAACAGAAATCCAGCTAACAAGTAAGGAGACAATTCTTTTGTAACAATCATCCTTGCCAGCATGGCAAACCCGACAGCTGGCAGAATTCCTGCCGCCACATCCATACCATCAATTATAAATTGCGGAATGACTGCCAATACATCCTTAATGACCGGTACCCCTAAATAAAATGCGACACCAACAACTATTGATAGAATCAATTTATTTCCAATACCTGCAAAACGTGCAACCCATTCTACTTTTTTATAATCTCCTTTTTTCGCATATGAATCCGCCATATGTGTAGCCCATGTTAAGATAAACATCATTTGCAAATTATCAAAAAGCAGAACAAGAGTCGCAACCGGCACTGCTAGTGCAACAGCCGCGCCAACTTCCTGCCCCGTAAGAATTACGAAAGATGTCCCAATGATGGCACCAGAAGTGATATCAGGTGGATTGCTGGCACCAATAGGTACAGCCCCCAAGAAAATAAGCTCTAATGTTGCTCCTACCATGATACCGGTTGTCATATCGCCCAATACCAATCCAACAAGAGGTGCAACGATAATCGGGCGGTTGTTCATCGTAGATCCCCAATAACAATGCATATAACCAATAAACGCAACCAAAGTTATCAGCAGAGCTTGTATCATTAAATTATCACTCATATCTTTCTACCTCTTTCCTCTCTATTTCACAAGATCCAAAGCATTTTGCTTTGAATCACTGGGTACCAGACGGATTTCCAATTCAATTCCTTTATCTCCCAGTATCCTCAGTTTCTCTATGTCCTCTTCACTTACAAATACTGCTTTTGATATTTGCTTGCGATCCTCTCTAGCCTTCATACCGCCAATATTTATACTTTTAATAGCAGGAAAACCGCTCGCCAATCGGTATGCATCTTCTACACTTTCCACAATAATAAAGAGTTTATACTTATCTGTAACACCACTATTCAATGCCTTTATAGAGTCTTCAATGCTTTTCATAACCAGCTTGACACCCGTTGGTTTCGCCATACGCATTGCACTCATTTTCAATTCATCTTTCATTAAATTATCGCTGGCAATTAGAATGCAATCAGATTCCAGAAATTTTGTCCATGAAAACGCAACCTGTCCATGCAGTAAACGATGATCAATTCGCAACAGCTTTATCATATTACTTACCTCTTACTTTCTGAGCAGCCTTCACAATCTCTCTTACATGCTCTTGAGAAACTTCTCCTTCATCCCTATAGTTATCTTTGAAATAACTACCGACAATAGCGCCGTCTGCATATGCAAACTGCTTTGCCATATTTTCGGGAGTTACACCTGCGCCCACAATCAACGGGAAGTCTCCAATACCGTTGCGGAATTGTATAATCTTATCGAGTGAGGTTTCCTGTCCTGTGGCATCCTGTGTAACACAGATAGCATCACATCGCTGCATTGCAATCTGCAAATCCTCTTCAATGCTATTTCGTGATAAAACTGGCTGATATTTAAACCGTACACCGCCTAACACCATCCCCTGATAGCGTTCACGGTACAGTTTGAAGAATGCATCCAAGGTTGCTTCATCACGCGGTTTAACATGTCCGACCACTGAATCCAACTGTACAAAGCTTGCACCATATTTTTCAGCTAATTCAAACCCCATGGGATCTACATTCAGACAATTCACGCCATACGGAATAACAAGGTTTAGCTTTGAGATATAATCAAGCGCCATTTCCATATGCCGATAATTCCCAAAATAATTTTCAACTATAATGCAGTCCACACCATTTTCAGCATAGATTGCAATTTCTTCTTTAAAGCGTCTAACAATATCTTCATCACTTGTCCCTTTCAGATGAAGCATTGCCAATATCGGTTTTTCATTTTTAAATAAATTTAGAAATTTTCTATTCATACTTTCTCCTTTAAAATTCTTCCCTTTCGCATTCTTTTGACTGCTGAGTAAACTGTATACCACTTTTTGCATCATGCAGGATTTGCTCGATATCTGTTTCGTTTAAAGGTGCAGGATGCTCCAAACATACGGAAAGCAGCATGTTTAGATTCATCCCTGAAAATAATCGAACATTATCAAGCTTTGTGCATAAATACATTGCTGTAAAGACACTGGCACCATATAAATCAGTCAAGATTACATATTCTGTATTCATATGTGCGGCAATTTCCTTTTTCAATTTCCTACCGTAGTCCTCTGCAAGACCGCCGGGCTGTAGAGAATAAATCTCAACATCAAATGGAAGCTTTCCAACAATCATTTTTGCTGTATCATATAATCCGCTCGCTAATCCTCCATGTGACGCTAACACAATTTTTCTTTTCATATTCCATCCTCCAGTTGTATTATATTGTATTAACTAACGACATTCTAACATGTCATGTAACCGCTGTCAAGTACTGTATAAAAAAAGGTGACCGCTATATTTAAAAAATATGATGAAATAATACTATCTGTGATTGCGTTCACACGTAGAATTCATTATAATGAACATAGTGTTAAACGGAATGATAGGATTTATAGGAGGGCCCATGCAGGAAATCAAACAATTAAATGCAATCACACTGCAGGAACAGCTATATAATGAATTAGCTACGCAAATAAAGAGTGGAAAGTACAAACCGGGAGATCGCATCCCCCCTGAATTGAAGCTGAGCGAGATATATCGCGTAAGTCGTGTAACTGTACGAAATGCTATACAACAGCTTGTCAACGAGGACCTACTTATCAAAAAGCATGGAAAAGGAACCTATGTGAAAACACAGGTTTACACAGAGGAATTCTTCTCAGGTGGAAGTTTTACAGATACATGCTTGCGAATGAAAGCCAAGCCTTCAACACAGATTATAGAAAGTACCGTATGCCATGATGAAACTGAAATAAATACGATTTTTGGTACAACTGCACCGTTGATTCGAATAAAACGCGTACGTCTTGTGGACGATGTACCATGTATTGTCGAAGTCGATTTTTTTCCCGACTCATTTCAATTCCTATTAAAGAAAAAGCTGGAAAAAACATCTCTTCTACATCTCGTCACAAAAGAAACTGGCATGCATCCGGCGAAGTTTGAGGATTATTTTAAAATTATATTTGCAACCAAGGAATTTGCAAAGCAATTAAATTGTATTGTGGGAACTCCTCTTTTGGAAGTAACCCAGACAGTCTTAACACCTGATAATTCTATTATCTATGTGAATAAGCAATATATATTAACTACGAAATACATTTATGCGGTTCGTTCATTAAAATAACAGACAGCCTATCTGAAACAGGCTGTCTGTTATTTTACTTACGTTTTCTTTACAAACACAGCATTGGCAAAATGCTTTTTTCAATCATCAATTTCTTATTTCCTCCGGGAAAAGCGTTACCACCATTACCTGCGGCCGGTTATTGATCCGCTGCGGTGCCCGACTGTTTCCGAGCCCTCTCGATACGACCATGGTACACCCCTTATGTTCATAGATTCCATCCGTATAGGAAGGAAAGATTCCCTGATCCGGCGCATACAGCGCCCCCAGCTTCGGTACTACAATCTGACCGCCATGTGCATGTCCGCAGAATGCCAGGGATACGCCCTCCTTTGCATAATCCGCAAAATGCTCCGGACGATGAGAGAGCAGGATAGAAAAGGATGTATCTACGGTCTGCATGAGGTTATGCAGATTCATGAAATACCGATCCGATGCATAGGGATAGAATTTTTTATCCTTCAGCCCCAGAATGGATATGCTTTCCTCCTTGCGCGACAGCTCCAGCTTGCTGTTCTCCAATACCTGCACCCCGTAATCCAGCAGCACCTGCTTCAAATGCGGATATATGGGGGAAACCGCTTCATGATTTCCCGGCACATAATACACCGGTGCCACTGTAACCGCCTGTTTTATCAGCTGTACAACCGGCTGCATTGTATTCTTTGCAGTTCTGCGCCGATCGATCAAATCTCCTGTGATAACAATGATGTCCGGTGCACTCATACGGATTTTGCGAAGCAGATGCTTTTGATGATACCCAAAGCGTGTAGTATGCAGATCGGACAGCTGTACAATTCGAAATCCCGCAAAAGAGGCAGGAAGCTTCGCACTGCGCACCCGCAGATGACATACATCCAGACAGCGGTTCTCATGATACGAGAGTGCGAGTGCTGCGGCAGTGAATGCAGCCCCGGCCACCGTATATGTTTTTTTCTTCATATGATTTCCTCCTTGCCTGATTTGCGATATAATACCTGTGGTGATACATATGAAACAGCATATTGCATTCATCGGCTCCAGTGTGGCCGATGTCATCATTAGAATTCCTCATCTTCCTGTACGACAGGAGGATATCAATATCGAATCACAGACGCTTTCCCTTGGCGGCTGTGCCTTTAATGCCGCATGGATGTGCCGTTTGCTTGGTGGTGACCCGCTATTCTTTTCTCCGGTAGGTACCGGAATCTACGGTGACTTTGTCCGCCGCCAGCTACAGGAACACAGGATTGACATTCTGCTGGAAAGCAAGGAAGAAAACGGTTGCTGTTTCTGTCTGGTGGAGTCAGATGGTGAGCGCACCTTTCTCAGCCACCATGGTGCGGAATACCGATTTCAGAAGGAATGGTTCTCCCTGCTGGATTCCTATGGTGTTGATACCGTCTATGTGTGCGGTCTGGAGCTGGAAGAGAAAACTGGCATATACATTCTCGATTATCTGCAAAAGCATCCGCAGCTTATCATCTATTTTGCCCCCGGTCCACGACTGTCCGCACTTTCGCAAGGCTGTATCAAGACGCTGTTCAACCTGCACTGCATACTGCATCTAAATGAAGAGGAAGCCTGCAGCTTTACCGGCTGTCCGACTGCTCAACAGGCCGCAGAAAGTCTCTATGAACGTACACACAATATCGTTATCATCACCCTTGGCTCACGAGGATGTCTGCTGCTGCAGGAAGGAAAATGTACACACATTCCTACAGAAGCGGTTCAAATTCAGGATACAATCGGTGCCGGAGATGCCCATATCGGCAGCATCATCGCGTTGCGCGAGCAGGGCTATAGCTGGCAGGATACGCTTCGCATTGCCAATCGCATTTGCGGATATATCGTTTCCATACCGGGCGCCCTTATACATGAAGATGAGCTGACAGCCCTGTCCCTATTCTGAAACACTGCTCAGCTTGCCACTGGTGGAATCCATCATAAATCCGTAAATACGCACATCCTTTGGTATGAGAGGATGTTTTTTTAACAGCTCCACACTCTTTGCCACACTCACACAGCCATCATCAAAGCCCTCCAGCCAGCGGTCAAAATCAATTCCGCAGTATCGCAGAGATTCAATGGCGTTGTTCGAAATACCGCGCTTACGCATATTCTCCAGCAAATTTTCGGCATCCATATGCTGTACACCGCAATCCGTGTGACCGATTACCAGAATTTCCTCCACACCCAGTTCATAAATGGCAATCAAAAGACTTCGTACAACACTGCCAAAAGGATGTGTAATAACTCCTCCTGCGTTCTTTATAATTTTTGCATCGCCGTTTTTTATACCAAGTGCTGCCGGCAGCAGCTCAATCAGCCGCGTATCCATACAGGTAACGATAGCCAGACGCCGATCCGGATATTTGCTTGTTTGATAAGGCTCATAGCCCTTGTTCTTTACAAATTCCTCATTGTAGCTCAGAAGATCTTCAATCACTGACCTTCCTCCTTTCACATGTGTGAGCATTATACCATGAAATCATCAAGGAATTGTGTGAGACTTTGTTTTCTGAAAAAGTAAATCAGCCAGGCGAACAGACCCAGCACCGCCATGATAAAACAGAAGGCAAAGGTGTAATCCTCCTGCGTTTGTTTAACCGGTTCCAGATGAAGCGTCAGCACATAGCTGCGATTATAGTTGTATGGTGTTATCGCAAAGGTCACATCCTCCTTCAAGTGGTAATCCTTTTCCTTTTCATCCAGATGCAGACGATATGTGCCTATTGGCAGCTTCTGCAGTTCAATACTGTCCCTGTCACTGGTGATATTCCGAAGCTTCTTCCCCTGCTCATCCAGCAGCTCCATGGAAACATGGGATATTTTTTCATCATTCTCCTGCCGGATACGAAGCTTTACCGTCCCCAGCATACGTTCATTTACAACCTTCCAGCTTTGCTTCTTCTCCTGTGTTCCATCATATACAAAGCTGATGCGCTGTTTTGTTTTCTGATAGCCATAATCTGTCTGCGTCTGGATGAGCTGATATTCTCCGTAATCAAGATCATGTAAAACGATTCTGCCCGTTTTATCACTGGTCAGCTCCTGCAGAGGCTCCCCATAGCTGATAAGCTGAAATGCGGCTCCCTCAAGGGGTTTTCCGGTATCATCCTGTACCTGAACCACCCCCTGTACCACTTCTTCCTTAGCCTGCACAGGGGTTAGAAATACAGATATACAAACTCCACACAGGACACATGCTTTGATCATCGCTATCACCTCAATCTATCCTATGTGAGGTGTTCATGTTTTAAGCCTGATTTTCATCGACAAAAAAAGACTGCGGAATATTCTCCCCAGTCTTCTCAGCTCCTCGCTTTTACTCACCTTGCGGTGTTACATCCTGATCCAGCATTGCACGAAGCAGCGCAACGACTTCCTGATTCGTTTTTTCTCTGGCCTCTACGATCTCCAAAATCGGTTTCGTTCGAATGGCAGTCAGCTCCTCATTCAGATCATGCGGTATTTTCTCAATTGCCGAAAATGCCTCCTGCAGATATTCCTTCTGCTGTAAAATTGTATCAATCCTTGTTAGGATATCCTTCTTATTATTTGTCTCCAAAGTCTTTTCCTCCATGTTTTCCGGCGGCGTAAACAGACAGATGCAGGATGCTGTCACATAGTACGCCCTGCCTTTTTTCACCAGTCCTCTTGCTCGGCGCTCATAGGTATTTTGCAGATGAACACCCTGCTCATCAATGACCTCTATACGCTTCATTTTCTCATCCTCTTTGTACCTTCGTCTTTTTATGATGGGTGTCTCCCCCTGTACAGCTTAACCATACCCCGTATACTTTGATAATGCAAGCTTTTTTCTTGTTTTTTTAGCCAACCAGCATCACGGTATAAGAAAACCGCAGACCCAAACAATCTGCGGTTATGTTGCTATTTAAAATACTTCTTTACCAACTCATCCATCTTTCCGTTTTCCTTCATCGTTTTGATGGCTTTGTTGAATTCATCCTTCAATTTGTTGTCCTTCTGGAAAATCATTGCATTACCCGCAAGCTCAGCACCGGCTTCAAACTTGTAGTAGCTCAAATCTTCGTTATCTGCCGCAAGCTCCTCTGCTACTGCTTTTTCAACGACCATGGCATCAATGACTCCCTTTTTCATTTCCAGTACCATATCGGAATAAGCCTTTCTCTTGTCCAGCTTCAGCTTATATTCATCCTGCAGAGAGTTCAGAATGGATTCCTGAATGGTACCCATCTGCGTACCGATTTTCTTTCCTTTGATATCCTCTGTTTTTTTCATACCGCTGCTCTTCATTGTCAGCACATAGTTCTGTGCATCCTCTCCTGCATAGTATACATCAGAGAAATCCACCTGCTTTGCACGCTCCTCGGTATACGTGATGCCTGCAATACCGATATCTGCTTTTCCCTGTTTTACTGAAGGCACGATACCGTCAAAATCAACATCCTCCCATTTCACGGTATAGCCTGCCAGTTTGGCAGCCTCATTCATAACGTCGATATCAAACCCGTACAGATTTCCCTTTTCATCCACCATCTCATATGGCTTGTAGCCGGAATTTGTATAAACGGTCAGCTCCTTCTTCGCCGTATCGCTTCCCTCTCCTGCTCCATCATCCTTGCTGCCGCAGCCCGCAAGTCCAGCCATCATAACAACAGCCATCAATCCAGTCAGTAACTTTTTCATCTTCTATTTCCTCTCTTTCCTTTTCTATATCATTTTTGACAGAAATTCCTTTGCCCTTGCCGTTTTCGGCTCTTCAAAGAACTCTGCTGCCTTACTGCATTCCTCAATATTTCCCTTATCCATGTAGATGACATAATCCGCAACCTTTTTGGCAAAGTTCATCTCATGAGTCACAACAATCATCGTAATACCGGTATGGTTCAAATCCTGAAGAACCTTCAGTACCTCACCGGTCATTTCCGGGTCCAGGGCGCTCGTCGGCTCATCAAACAGCAGGACATCCGGCTCCATCGCCAATGCTCTCGCTATCGCACATCGCTGCTTTTCACCACCGGACAGCTGATGCGGATAAGCGTCTGCACGATGCCGTAAGCCGACCTTTTCCAAAAGGGAGAGTCCCTTCGCTCTGGCTTCCTCCGCGTTCATCTTTTTCACCTTGCGAAGTGCATACGTAACATTGTCAATGGCTTTCATGTGATCAAACAAATTGAAATTCTGGAAAACCATTCCGATTTTTTCACGGACACGTGCCAAATCTGTTTTCGGATCATTGATTTTTGTTTCATTGTAAAATATATCCCCGCTGGTCGGTACCTCCAGCATATTCAGACAGCGAATGAAGGTTGACTTTCCTCCGCCACTGCTGCCGATAATAGCATAGGTTTTTCCATCCTCGAAGGTAAAATTGACATCGAAGAGAACCTTTACACTATCACCGTAATTCTTATATAAATGCTCTACTCTAATCATATTTCAGCTTCCTTTCAATCGCCTTTCCAATGAGGGACAATACCTTATTCATAATATAATACACAAGGAACACAATCAGCAGCGGTTCAAAATCCGCATAGGTCTGATTCTTAACCGCATAGAACCAGTACATCATATCATGCAGACCAATCACAGATACGATGGAGGTTTCCTTGGTCAGTGTGATAAATTCATTGATAACCGCTGGCAGTACATTACGAAATGCCTGAGGGATAATAATATCTTTTCCAATATCTTTACCGGATACTCCCAATGCCTTCGCTGCCTCAATCTGCCCCTTATCAATACCATCAATACCGGCACGCATAATTTCTGACATATAGGCACCGGAATTCAGGGAGAATACCAGAATTCCCGCAACCCAGTTGTTGATATTAAGCCCCGGAACCAGGCTGGGAATACCGAAATAGATAAAAAACATCTGTACATATACCGGTGTTCCACGAAACAGATCAATATACGCCGCAACAATCAGATTGAATACCTTGTTCATCCTTCTTAGAAATACCGTCGCCAGACCAATTAGCGTTCCAAAGAATGCGGAAGCCAGGGACAATCCAAGAATAACCGGCACGCCACTTAACAGCAGCTGCCAGAACCTTTCTATTACTGTAATATCAAAATTCATAAAATCTCCTTCCTCTCTATAAAAATAAAATCGCCCTTCAAAAAATCAAAGGACGATTGCTCGCGGTACCACCTTAATTCCGTCCGTTTGCACAACGAACGACGCTTATGCCTGTAACGTCAGGTAACACGGAACTGCCTCATGCCGCAGCGTTCGACAATCCAACTCCCAGACACGTTCCATCCTGTTTTACTCTCCTGCTCTCACCGGTATGCAGGCTCTCTTTGCAGCATTTCAGATGTACTACTTCTGTTCTCAGTTGTTAATATAACACTATTATACACGGATGCAAAAAGATTGCAACACTTTTCTGTAAATTTTTTGAAAAATATTTCATGTTTTTGTTTCAAGGCATTTTCATCAAATTTATATCATGAAAAGATTGTAAGATGGGCTAGTATATAGGGCGTTTCCCTGCTTTCCCATATACTGTAGGGAAAGGAGATGTTACATGATGATTTCAACAGCCGCATTAAAACCGGGAAGCATCGGAATTGGTGTAAACAAACAGCAGGCATATTTGAATATGATGCAGGAAAAGGGGTTCATCAATACCCGTAATCTGCAGGATGGTGTATATGGCACCAGAACGGAGCAGGCCGTACGGGAATGGCAGCGTTATGCAAACCTTCCGATTGATGGTGAAATCGGCAACGATACCTGGGATTCCATTGTAAACAAGCTTCGTGATCTACAGATTGTCACCAATATTCCTGTCGCAAGCAGCTCTTACTACCTCAGCTCTGGTGCGCAGGGAATTTCCGTCTTTAAAATGCAGGAATATCTGAATGAGATTGCTGCTGTCAACAAATGCTTGCGTCCGATACCGGTAGACGGCATGTATGGTCCAAGAACTACCACCATGGTACAGCAGTTCCAGTATTTATATGACTTAAACATCGACGGTGTCATTGGAAAGGCAACCTGGGATGCCATCGTTAACGAGCGTAATAAGCTGTAGGATGAAATTCACAAAACGATAACGGGAGGATTGTCTTTCCTGCCGTTTTCTACATAGAATATAACAATAATCCACCAGTATTGTGATCTGCTTAACCGACAAAAAAAGTACAGCAGAAGCTATCTGTGCTGCACCTGTGTTTAGGAAAAACGAATGGGGCGGTCAAATTCCAGAACCTCCTGTTCAACATACTTTTCTATTGCATTCAGCTGGTTTTTCTGAAAGATATCAGGCATCCTTCGCTTTTGCAGCAGATAGGTCAGCATGCCCAGCATAATAGACTCCAACGCCGCGATGATGAAATAAATTTTGAGAAACAGTGTTAAAACAAGGAAGACAGCCAGAAACAATATGCCTACGATCATAAGCAGGCGACGGTTGATGCCCCTGTAGGTTTCCTCCAGAAACGCTGTGTAGCGCTCGATAAAAGCATTCATTGCATCACTGCATGCATATCCCTGCAAGTCCAGAAAACGGGGACGTTTTTTTCTGGGATTGCGCATGCATTCCTGTATTGCATACATCCGCATGGCACAATAGCGCGCCGCATTTTTATTTCCCTGCTCCTCATAGCAAAGTCCCTTCATATACATGAGCTTCATATACGAAGCATCGTCCAGCTCCTCCTTAGGATGCGTCATTAAATCATGCAGTGTTTCCTGCACATCCGCACCGGCGTGATTCTGCAGTGCAAAGAAGCGTTCCCACAGTACATTCAGTCTAGCATCAAAAGCTGTTTCACTCATCATCTCATCCATACCCTTTACTCCTTTTTATTTCCATTATTATATCATATCCGTGAAGCAATCACCCGCAAATGTAAACATACGCTCATATATGTATGCTATCCAGCAATGCGTTCCTTCAGCTTTTTCATTTCACTGGTACGAACCCGCTCGATATGCAGGGCAAGATATCCGATTTCTGTTTCCGGAATATCCTTATGATAGACCTTGCGCAGCTCCTCACAGATTTTCTGCGCCGTTTTGTAGGCATAGGGAAACTGCTTCGATACATAATCGCCAACATCCATCTGCAGCTCCTCATCCGATTGCAGCCGCAGCATCAGAAACTTCATATGATTCATCAAACGGGTATAAGACATGGAATTGGTATCGATTGAAATCCCATAGTCCCGCTCCACCTCTTCGATACTGTCGCGTATGATAACCGCTGTCTGCATCGCCTCTGAAACCTTGTCTTCCCCTCTTGCGGAATGCACGTGCAGCGTGATATAGCCGATTTCTCCTTCATTGATCGTATAGCCGCACATTTCCTCGATAATTGCCTTTCCCTGCAAGGCGACCTCATATTCCTCCCGGTAAAGCAGAGCGATTTCACTGGCGAAGGGATTGGAAATATCCATATTTGCCTTCATCCGCTCAATGGAAAAAGCGATATGATCCGCCAGCGGCAGCAATATGTTTTTATCAACCTCATGAAATCTGGCCTGCGCAAGCTGCAAAATTCTGCCTGCGACCTCAATGAAGACTGGATTGACCTCCTGTATGATTTCCATGGCATCCCCATGATCATTTGTTTCCGTGAACCGATACAGCTCCACGCCCGCACCCAGGGTGATGGAATCCCCGTTTTTCTTTCCGAAGCCAATCCCCTTCCCCAGGAATATCATGGATACACCGGATGCATCCTGTACCAGTACACTGTTGTTGTTTAATGTTTTTACAACGGTATACATAAATGTCCCCCTTTCCTAAAACCCGTTTCCTTATACACTTATTCCTTACCTGCCTGACGTAACAGATAATCCTCCAAATCCGATTTTATAATCGTCACACGGGGACCGTAGATAATCTGCAGACCGCGACTTTTCTTATAGATACCGGCAGCTCCGCTTGCCTGCAGCAATATATCATCCATCTGCATTGGATCCTTCATCGCCACATGAAGTCTTGTCGCACAGCAGTCCAGACTTATGATATTGTCCTTTCCTCCAAGTCCTGCACAGATCAAAGAGGACAGGGCATCTGCATCGCTATCTTTTTTCTCTGTTTGCTGTCCTTCATCCGTTTTCTCCACCACAGCAAGCCTCTCGCTGACTTTTATTTCCTGTGATTCGCTTTCTCTTCCCGGTGTCTTGAAATCAAACCTTTTGATCAGAAAGGTGAACAGCACATAGTAGATGATAAAATAGAAAACGCCGACAATGACGATCATAATCCAGTTGGTTTTTGCATTTCCCTGAAGAATGCCAAACAAAAACAGATCAATCAATCCTCCGGAAAAGGTTAAGCCAACACCGACCTGCAGCATATGCATGAGCATAAATGCACAGCCTGCCAGTACACAGTGTATGACATAAAGCAGCGGGGCCGCAAACAGAAAGGTATATTCCAGTGGCTCGGTGATACCGGTCAGCATACTCGTAAGCGCAGCGGAAATCAGCAGTCCTCCGGCAATTTTCTGTTTTTTGGGCAAAGCACAGTGATACATGGCAAGGGCAGCTCCGGGAAGACCGAACATCATCAGCGGAAATTTACCGGACATGAAGCGCGTTGCCTCTACGCTGAAGCGTACGGTATTGGGATCCGCAAGCTGAGCAAAGAAGATATTCTGTGCTCCCTGCACACTGACTCCCGCAATTTCCATCGTACCGCCAACTGCCGTCTGCCAGAACGGAAGATAAAAGACATGATGGAGCCCGAAGGGAATCAGTGCGCGCTCGATCACCCCGTAAAGAAAGGTTCCGTAATACCCGGAGCGTTGCACGATATCCCCAAACATATAAATCCCCTCCTGTAAAACCGGCCAGATATAGAACATCAGAATGCCGACCAGCAGATAGATGATGGAGCAGATGATGGGCACAAAGCGTGTACCTCCAAAGAAGCTCAGAATGCGCGGAAGCTGAATTTTATAAAAACGATTGTGCAGTGCAGCCGTACCAAGCCCTACAAGGACACCGCCAAACATCCCCATCTGTAAAGAGGTGATGCCGGTCACTGAAGTTACAGAGCCTTCCGGAAGCGATGCCGCCATATCCGTAAGCTCCAGCATCGTAGCGATGGAGGTATGCATGATGAAAAAGCTGATCGCGGATGCAAGAACTGCGACCTCCTTTTCCTTCTTCGCCATCCCCAGTGCCACCCCCATAGCAAAAATCAGGGGCAGATTCGTAAATACGATATTGCCGGCATTGCTCATCACCTTGAATATCATATAGAAGAATGTTCCTTCACCCAAAAGCCATTGCAATCCATAGGCAGCGATCATATTGGGATTGCTGAGTGACTCCCCGATTCCCAGCAGCAGACCCGCAACCGGAAGTATGGCAATCGGCAGCATAAAGCTTCTTCCCACCCGCTGCAGAACATTGAGCATACGATCTTTCATATATCTTCTGTATGAGTCGCCCGTATAGCGAATTCATACACTCCTTTCTCCTTACAACCAAACCATATATAATATGGTACCAAGTTTGGAAGATATTGTAAAGGAAAAAAACAACATTCGATTTCCATATTCCGCCTGTATTTCTTTACTATTCACATGTACCCATATGCTGAAAAAGGGAGTCAACATTTCTGTTGAAACCCTTTTTGTAAGCACGCTGTATCAGCAGGATGCCTGATCCTCTTTTTTTCTGTGAACGATGCGTCTGATACTTCGTTTGGTGACATCAAGGAAGCTCAGGGAACGCACCATCCGCTCTTTGTCTACATAGTTTGCGACCGCACGCAGCAGGGCTTTGTTGTCGCGGGAGGAGAAGGAGAATGTACCGCTGCTTTTTGTCATGACTGCAAAGCGTGAAATCTTTCTGCCTTTGAACAATACAGAAGCAACGATGGTATCCACCTCGTCCCAGGGAATCTGAATATAATCCTTAACATTGCGATCATTATAAAACTCGAAGGCCCGATCCCCTACCATGATCTTCCCATACGCTGATAATCCCATATAGGAAATACCCTTGACTGTATAATCCACCGTTGTGTTTCTTGACTGTACCATATCTGATTTCCTCCTCTGCCGCGAAGCTATGCAACCTTTTTAAACGGCTCCTACATCACGCCGCCAAGACGTGCCAGAATACCTACGATGAATAAAGCTATGATAATGATGATCGGTGATACCTTTTTCTTTAACAGCCAGCAGCACAGCAGCGTCAGCAGCAATGCTGCCAGTCCCGGAATCAGCTGATCCAGATTCTGCTGCAGGGTTGTCACCTTTTCCACATTTAAGCCGGTGCTTCCCAGTGCATCATACTGCGTAATAGCCTCACGTACACCGTCAATGCCGCTGGACAGGTTATCCCAGTCAATGAACGCTCCCTTTGACTGTGTAACCGTAGATACAACCGGTGTAAAGGAAATGCTTACCCAGCGCTGTACAAGAGATCCGATGATAAACATACCCAGAATGGATGCCCCGCTTGTTATTTTACCAAGCAGACCACCGGAAAGATCCTTTACAATAGAGGTTCCCACCTTGTAGCCGAACTCCTGTGTATACCAGATAAAGGCCCAGCGGATCACATTCCATGCCACAAAGAACAGCAGTGGTCCGATGATGTTTCCGGACAATGCCAGGGATGCGCCAAGCGCTCCCAGAATCGGACGCAGGGTAAACCAGAATACCGGATCTCCGACACCTGCCAGCGGTCCCATCATACCGACCTTGACACCCTGTATTGCCGCATCATCCACAGACACACCGTTGGCACGCTCCTCTTCAAGTGCCAGCGTTACACCCATAACCGGTGCAGACACATAAGGATGCGTATTATAGAATTCCATATGACGCTTCAATGCGGCAATCTGATCATCCTTATTCGGATACAGCTTTTTAATGGCAGGGATGATGGAATAACACCAGCCGCCATTCTGCATACGTTCATAATTCCAGGAACCCTGAAGGAACTGATGACGCCATGCAACTGACAAACGATCTTTTTTCGATAATGTAATTTTCTCCATGTTTTCTTCCTCCTTCAAGATCAATAATCATTCAATATATCGCCAAGCGGATCACCGGTATTACTGCTTCCTCCGCCGTTATTGGAACCACCGTGCTCCTTCAGTCCCAGATAAATCAGTGCAATGACAACCCCGATTACGCCCAGTGCGATCAGCGTCAGCTGGTTCAGTGCGGCTAGCACAAAGCCCAGAGCGAAGAACGGCCAGGTTTCCTTTGTTGCCATCATGTTGATAACCATGGCATACCCTACTGCGGCAACCATTCCTCCACCGACTGCCATACCACCGGACAGCCAGGATGGCATCTGATTCAAAACATCCGTAACAACACCCGGAGATACAACACACAGGGCGGCAGCAGGAATCGCGATACGTACACCCTGCAGCAGGATAGCAAGCATCTGCCATACCTCCATCATGCGGATATTTCCCTTTTCAGCAGCGGCATCCATAAAGTGAACCATTGGAATCGCAATAGTACGGCAGATCATTGTTAAAAACAGACCTGCTACGGACAGCGGTACGGCAACAGCAATGGAAGTGGAAATTGCGTTATTTACATCGGTTGCTCCACCCTGCAATCCCAATACCATGATGATGGCCGATGCAACAGAAGCCAGGGCGGCATCCGGAGCAATCGCTGCTCCAACGTTTGCCCATCCCAGCGCCATCATCTGCAGGGAGCCTCCCAATATGATACCTTCCTTCATATGACCGCTTACGATACCGATCAGCGTACATGCTACCAGTGGCTGATGAAACTGAAATTCATCCAGTACCCCTTCCATACCAGCCAGAAGAGCAACAAGAACGATTAGTAAAATTGTGATAATTGACATTATGATTTCCTCCTGTTCCTTAAGCCAGCTCTGCTTTGGCTTTCTTTATAATATCGTCCATATTTTCTTTGGAATCGTTTGGTACCTTGCGCACATCAAACTGAATTCCCTTTGCTTTCAGCTTTTCAAAGGTTTTAACATCATCCTTGCCAAGTGACAGCACCTTGCTAACTGCAATCTTTCCGACGGAATGTGCCATGGAGCCGATATTCAGCTCCTTCACATCAACGCCGCCTTCAATGGCACGAAGCGCATCCTGCGGAGTTTCAAACAGCAGCATCGCTTTTGTATTTCCAAAGCGCGGATCCTTAGCGACCTGAATCATTTTATCAACCGGAACAACATTGGCCTTCACACCCGGAGGAGCCGCCTGTTCAATCAGGTTTTTTCGCAGCTCATCCTTTGCTACACCGTCGGAAACCACGATGATACGCGTTGGCTTCACGGTTTTTGTCCATGCTGTGGCTACCTGTCCATGCAGCAGACGGGAATCAATACGTGCCAGCACATATTTGATATGGCCGTCTCCGATTACGGTTCCCTCAGGAATCGCTCCCTGCGGCGTCACCGGCTCAGCTGCCTGTTTTTCCTGTGCAGGCTCCAGTGCCTCCGGAAGCAATCGAACCCCTTCCTTTGCCACCCCATATACATGTGCGGCAATCTCCTGTGCGGATTCCATTGACATTCTGGATGCAAATGCTTCAATCAGCATCGGCAGATTCAATCCTGTAACGACAGCCCATGTGTCTTCATGTCCGTTGATCAGTCCACTTGTCTGATTGAACGGTGTACCGCCCCAGAGGTCTACCATGAACAGGACCTGTTCAGGATTTTCGAATGTAGTGATTGCTTCTTCCATTTTTGCGCGAATGTCATCCGGTCCTTCACTTGGCTGCAGTGTTACTGCTTTTACATCGGGCTGCGTTCCGAAAATCATTTCCCCGGATTGCAGAATGCCTTTCGCAAAATCACCGTGACTTGCAAGAATAATTCCTACCATTTTTTCTCCTACCTTTCTTTTTTTGAATCCTTCGCAATGCAAAAAAAACAGGCATCACTCTTCCAGGCATCACTCTTCGATTGGACAGACTCCGCCTTTACTCGGTAATCCATCTTCTCAAATAGTTAATGCCTGTTATTGATAACAGTAACACACCACGAAGTATTCACTTTTTACGGGTAAATAATATCATTGGTATCGCTTACTGTCAATTCTTTTTTTCATTATTTCTTGTATACAGCCATGAAAGCTGCACACACTATAAACATATCCTGACACCTGCTATGCGATGGCCCTGTCTTCTTGTACACCATTGACGTTTTCCAATGATGAGCACCTCGGGCAATAGATCCATCACACTGTCCCACTGCTTTCACATCCCCTATTGGCGCATGGCTTTTGGTGCATGCAGGAAGGATAGCATACTCATACAGGATAAGGTTCTCATGCGGTGACGATGCTATAAAAACAGGGAAATCCAGTGCTGTGATATGCAGCAACAGCAGCTCGATTCCCCTTTTCAATACGATTGAAAGCCGCGAATGCGAAGACAGCAGCGATAAGATTTCTATATCATACCTGCTGCTTTTCTCCCTGCTGATAGGCCTCATACAGAGCTTGTCCGCTTTTACAGCCTTTTGAACAGCCGCTGCATCCCCCACTGCAGGATTCCTCTTTGCGAATCGACCGCAGTGCAAGGATGATCAGCAGCAGCAAAAGTAATGAAATGATAATGGTAGCCATCCTTCATCAATCCTCTCTTTCTTGGTGTCAGGCATTGACCTTTACTTTTTCAAGATGCACCTGTTTTTTAGATTCCGGACGAAACAGCAGATACAGCATAACCAGCAGGAAAAGCAGAGCGATGATCAGACCGATCCCGAATACGCCGGTTGTAAAGAAGGTTGCGAACTGGAAGATCATAAAGGCAATCACATAGGCGAATACACACTGATAAGCGACAGCGAAGATCGTCCATTTCGCATTGTTCATTTCACGCTTGATCGCACCGATTGCGGCAAAGCATGGTGCGCACAGCAGATTGAATACCAGGAAGGAGTATGCTGCTGCAACCGTGAAGCTTGCTGCCAGCGTTCCCCAGATTTCTGATCCATCCTCTGCCACTTCGGCAAAGCCGTACAGGATACCAAAGGTAGCCACGACATTTTCCTTTGCGACCAGACCGGTAATTGCGGCAACGGATGCCTGCCAGTCTCCCCAGCCCAGCGGTGCAAACAGCGGTGCAATCGCAGAGCCCAGATTCGCCAGGAAGCTTTCGTTTAGCTGCGATTCTTCCAGCATGGTGAAGCCTCCGTTTACGAAGCCGAAGTTGGAAGTAAACCAGATAAAGATCGTAGACAGCAGAATAATGCTTCCCGCTTTCTTGATAAAACTCCATCCGCGCTCCCACATGCTGCGAAGAACATTCAAAGTCTTTGGAACGTGGTAGGCAGGAAGCTCCATGACAAACGGTGACGGATCACCTGCAAACATACGTGTTTTCTTCAACATGATACCAGATAATATGATGGCAGCAATGCCGACAAAATATGCGCTCGGTGCCACCCAGCTTGCTCCGTGGAACAGCGCTCCGGCAATCAGTGCAATAATAGGAAGCTTGGCGCTGCATGGAATGAAGGTCGTTGTCATGATCGTCATACGGCGATCCTTTTCACTTTCAATCGTACGGCTTGCCATGATGCCCGGCACACCGCAGCCGGTTCCGATCAGCATCGGAATAAAGGATTTACCGGATAATCCGAATTTGCGGAAAATACGGTCCATGATAAAGGCGATACGTGCCATATAGCCGCAGTCTTCCAGAATCGCCAGAAACAGGAAGAGCACCAGCATCTGCGGAACAAAGCCGAGAACTGCCCCGATACCGGCAATGATACCATCGACAAGCAGAGAAACCAGCCAGCCTGCAGTTCCAATGCCTTCCAGAAAGGAAGTCACAGCAGGAGGAATGATATCTTCAAACAGCACATCATTTGTCCAGTCCGTCACATACGTACCAACCGTCGTTACGGATACATAGTATACCAGATACATCACCACAGCGAAGATCGGCAATGCGAGCCAGCGGTTGGTAACAAAACGGTCAATACGGTCAGATACATTCATACCGCTGTGCTTTTTCACATAGGTCTGCTTCATCAGCTTAGCGATGTATTCATAGCGTTCATTGGTGATAATGCTTTCGGCATCATCGTCATAGCTATCCTCCAGCTCCTTACGCAAAGCATTTACGATGCTGCTGTCTGTACTGTTTAGCGGTGCGGATGTCATAATTTTCTCATCATTTTCCAGATATTTCACCGCATACCAGAAGCTGCTGGCTCCCTTTGCCTGCACGGCGCTCAGATCAGCAATTTTCAGCAGACAATCCTTCAGCAGTCCTTCGTAAATATTGGTAAAGGCAGTATGTTTGTTACTGAGCATACCGACTGCTTTCTGAATCAGTTCATCCAGTCCGCGGTTTTTCAATGCGGATACCTCCACAACCGGAATATTTAACAGATCAGACAGCTTACATGTGTTCACTTCTGTTTTATTCTGCTGCATCAAATCCATCATATTCAGTGCCGCAACAACCGGAATACCCGTTTCCTGCAGCTGTGTTGTCAGATACAGATTTCTCTCCAGATTTGTTGCGTCGATAATATTGATAATCAAATCCGGCTGTTCTTCCACCAGATAGTTTCTTGCCACCACTTCATCCAGAGAATACGGTGACAGGGAATAGATACCCGGAAGGTCGGTAATCACGATATCTTTATGACCCTTCAGCTTCCCTTCTTTTTTCTCTACGGTTACGCCCGGCCAGTTGCCTACATATTGGTTACTGCCTGTCAGTGCATTGAACATCGTTGTCTTTCCACAGTTTGGATTTCCAGCCAATGCGATTCTGTACATAATCTCCCTCCTCTGTTAGCTTAACCTAACTCAATCTTCAAAAAAAATACATGTTATTCCACTTCGATCAGTGCCGCATCCGCCTTACGGATACTCAGCTCATAACCGCGCACGGTAAGCTCGATTGGATCTCCCAGCGGAGCAACCTTGCGGATATACACTTCCGTGTTTTTGGTAAGTCCCATATCCATCAGCTTTTTCTTAACCGGCCCGGTAGAATTTAGTCTGCGGATCGTGACACTGTTTCCAGGTTTTACTTCCTTTAATGTCATGCTCATTTCCCTCCTATTTCACATGGATGCGGTTGGACAGGCTCTTATCCAATGCAATCCGTGTATCCTTTACATGGATGATGACATTGCCGCTCAGCTCATTCACCACGCTTACGTCAGCACCCTCTACAAAACCAAGTGCCGCCAGATGACTGCGAACCTCATCCTTACCATTCACCTTTGCGATTTGAAAGTTTTTTCCAATCGGTGCAGCTGTCAGTACCATATGTCAACCTCCTTTGTTAGCAAACACTAACCTTTCACACCCAAATATTAGCACAGGCTAACATGCCTGTCAACCAGTTTTTTCCTTGTATGCCCTTTCAGTCTTCGACTGTCAAGGAATATGCCCGAAGATAACTGTAAAGAAACGATTTTATCAAAGGCTTTCTAAACGAAATGCAGACCGAATGATCTGCACACGTTTTTATGCATTGGCGAAGCGTTCTCCCAAGGACTCACAGGCATCCAGGCCGTCAGCATCCGGTGTGTAATTTATAATCAGTCCGTTTTCAAACAGATTGGCTCCGGCTGCTTCCACACGTTCCTCCCAGCTCTGCATCCATTCACCGCTGCCCCATCCGTAGGAGCCAAACAGCGCAACCTTTTTATTCATCAGAGTTCCTTCTGCCTGCATGAAGAAGGGTTCAAATTCTGACTCCTCCAGTACCTCCGCGCCCATGGCAGGACATCCGAAGATAATGTAATCATATGCGGATACATCCGGCTGATCTGCGACATGAACGACATCAGCATGCTTTCCTGCCTTTTCAACGCCCTGTGCAACAGCATTTGCCATAGCCTCTGTATTTCCGGTTCCTGACCAGTATGCGATAAGAATATTCATGTGATTCCATCCTTTCCTAAGCTGTTATCAGCTGTTCCAGAGGAATGCCTTCCTGCAGTTTTTCCAGAGTACATTCCATGCTCTGCAGAAAGCGTGCCGTTGTTTTTCTCGCACGGGAGAGATTGTGATAAATCTTCCAGTATCCGATTTCCTGATAATTTTTTCCGTTGTTCTGTATAAACGACACAACATCATCCAGCGGATATCCGAGAAAGACACCGATTTCATGAGGAAAGCATTCCTTGCACATATGTTCCTGCAGATGATAAAGCGCCTGTCTGGTCGTCACAAAGCCGTATCCGAAAGCAGACAGAAACTGCTGTATATCCTCCTGACACAGATGCGTATCCAGAAGATCCTTGTGATATACGAGGATCAGCTTGAAATCCGGTGAATGCTTCATAATCTGAAGATAAATCCGTTTTGGATTCAGACAGCGGTTATATGCCAGAACAAATTCTTCTACATTTCCAACTTCACTATCTCTGCAGCTGAACAGACAGGAAGGCTTCATACCCTCCAATGTTGGTGCTGCATAGTATGCAATCAGTTCAACAAACGACACGATGTTTCCTCCTTTATGTTAGATTAGTCTAACTATAGTTCTAATAAGAAACAGAGGAATCCCTCTGCCTATTAAGTTATCTTAATCTAACTTATGGAATAAGTATACTTCATCAGGGCTCCGTATGTCAATCTCTTTTGAAGCTTTTTTGCATTCCTTCTTACGACGTTCCTTTTCTGAAAGCATGATTCTTCTTTCTATTTTGTGATCGCTTATCGTATGTGTCCTCTAAAGCCACTTATCGCTCTTTTTACATCCTTTTTTTCTATCCTATGTTTTTGAATGCTTTTATGAGTCCTTGTAAGGCTGCTCTTAGCATATTCTGATAGAGATCGTCGCAGTATGTGAGCGCAGGCAGCTTATAAAAAGAGCATGCTTATCATAAGGAATGCGTTCATCAAGCAGGCAAGCAGAAAATGGATACAACAGGTTTTCGCATCCCCTTCTGCATACGGCAAGAGCGATTGCATACAGGAAATGGCATTGACACATTTTGTTAGCCGTGTTAAACTTTATCTGAAAAAGGGGGTGAGATGATGGCAACCATCATCATACTCATACTACTCGTTTTGTATATTGTCTTTGCCTTCCATCGGTCAAGAAAAAGAATAAAAAACGGCTGCTGCGGTGGCGGCGGACCTGTATTCAGAGACAGCGTACAGACGGATCAATATGCAATACATGAGCAGTATCATATACACGGTATGCATTGTGAAAGCTGCGCGGCAAGCATTGAACACAGACTTAATCAGATGCAGGATACGGCTGCCCTTGTAAATCTTCAAAAGGAAGTTGTCGATGTATACAGCAATCATCCGCTCAATAAAGAGGAGCTGTTTCAAGCCATTCAAGCATTGGGGTATGAAGCGTATGAGTGATATCAGCTATAATCGCCGCGTTCACTATTACATCGCCCTGTATGAGTTGTTTCAGGAGCAGGAATGCCTGCACTGCGTGGATATCGCAAGAAAGCTGTCCATCTCACTGCCGGCTGCCAGCCGTATGCTACAAAAGCTGATCAGTGAAGGTTTGATTGAGAAAAAAAGCTATCAGAGCATCTGTCTTACACAGGCTGGAAAGGGACAGCTGCAGAAAACCTATCACACATATTGCGAGCTGATTTCCTATTTTTCCCGCATACCCACTTTCACCGAGGAGGACCGTCTGGAAAGCTCCCTTCTCTGCCTGGGTTCCTTTCCGCATTCCCGCATCGAAAAGCTGGTCAGGAGTGCAGACTGTATAGGAACAGAAAAAGGGTGTCAAACACTTAGATAACACATAAGTGATGACACCTTTTTTTGTATGCAGATCAGATTTTTATTTTTCTTCCTTGACCGCAAAATACTGATTGGTTGCTGCTGTGATTTCCGTTGCCAGATCACGCTGCTGGAAGCTCTCTTTTCCGCTGTCGCATAACGGGCACAGATAATCATCCGCTTCCTTTGTGAAATCCTCACCGTCATAGGTGTATCCACAAATACTGCACATCCATGTCATATCGTATGTCCTCACTTTCTCTGTGAATTATTATACACAAGAAATGCACATCTGTCATTTTATTTGCCAGCTGATATAGCTGTGAATCCCTGCCGCAGGTCTTCCAGTATATCGTCAATATGCTCAGTGCCAATGGAAAGCCGTACAGTCTGCGGTGTGATTTTAACAGCTGCCAGCTCCTGTGCACTCATCTGTGAATGGGTTGTGGAGGCCGGATGAATTACAAGGGATTTCACGTCCGCCACATTTGCAAGCAGCGAGAAAACGGACAGAGATTCCGTGAAGGTTCTCGCCTGTTCCTCACTTCCCTTTATCTCAAAGGTGAAGATGGATGCGCCTCCCTTTGGATAATAGCGATCATACAGTTCTTTCTCTCTCCCCTGTGCAAGAGAGGGATGATGCACCGCAGCCACCTTAGGCTGCTTCTGCAGAAAGTCAACGACCTTTCCTGCATTTTCTACGTGGCGTTCCACACGCAGAGATAATGTCTCCAGCCCCTGCAGCAGCAGAAATGAATTGAACGGGGACAGACATGCTCCCTGATCACGCATCAATGTAGTCCGGATCTTCATGATATAGGCGATATTCCCCACGGCTTGCGTAAAGACAATGCCGTGATAGGAAGGATTAGGTTTTGACAGCCCCGGGAATTTATCGTTCTGTGCCCAGTCAAAGCGTCCTCCGTCCACAATGACACCGCCCATAACCGTTCCATGTCCGCCGATGAACTTGGTTGCGGAATGGACAACGATATCCGCTCCGTGCTCGAGCGGACGGAATAAAAACGGTGTGGCAAATGTGTTATCGACAATCACCGGAATACCATGACGATGGGCGATTTCTGAAACAGCCTCCAGATCGATGATATCCGCATTCGGATTTCCAAGGGATTCCAGATACACAGCCTTTGTATTATCCTGAATGGCTTCTTCAAAGTTTTTCGGATCACTTCCGTCCACAAACGAAGTCGTGATGCCGCTGTCTGTCAGTGTGTTGGCAAACAGATTATAGGTTCCCCCGTAGACCGTAGAGGAGGAAACGATATGATCGCCGCAGGTCACGATATTGCGGATTGCATAATCGATTGCCGCAGACCCGGATGCCGTAGCCAAAGCCGCAGCGCCATTCTCCAACGCGGCCATCCGCTGTTCAAACACATCCGATGTCGGATTCATCAGACGGCTGTAGATATTGCCCCCCTCACGTAAGGCGAAACGCTGTGCTGCCTGCTCGGAATCCTTGAATACATAGGATGTTGTCGCATAGATCGGTACTGCTCTTGCATCGGTTGCGCTGTCTGGCTCCTCCTGTCCGGCATGCAGCTGCAGGGTTTCAAATTTATATGCTTTCTCTTTCATATTGCTCCCTCTCTTTCAAATACCTAGTGTTTTAGTAGGCTTATTGAAATTATACGGGGTGAATGCATGGATGTCAATAAATTTTCACAGTTTTATGAAAATAATGTCATCAATACTGAAAATTATTTCATAAAGGCGTATTGTCTTTCTAAATAGCCTCTGCATGACAAAATATCATTACTGCGACAGCGACTGTACAGCATATCGCATGGAGAAACCTGCAAATCGCTTCTTTGCTGCTTACCATAAGGAAAGCACATGATACAAGATATCCAGCTTAAGCAAACTGTAAAAAAAGAGTCAGGGAAACCATATTGAATTCCTTGACTCTATCCTTCTTTACTTAATTTGCAGTTCTTTTTTCTTTTTCAAAATCAAGAGGATACCGCCTGCCACAAGAGCACCGAGCATGCCTAATGCGTATATCTGCGCCTGTGTTTTATCACCCGTATCGACACCCTTTTCCGCTTTTTCCACACTTCCCTTATTCTGAGCTTTCTCAGATGTATCTGCCTTTGAAGCATCAAGAGGTGTGTTCTCCTGAGAGTTATCAGGTTTACCCGTATCCGGAATGTCCGGTTTTCCTTCCGGCGTACTTTCCTTGTCATTCTCCTGCGGTTTATTTGTATCCGGAGTTTCTGAAGGCACATTGTTATCACCGGAACCTGCTTTTTCTATCGTAACCGGTGCGATTGCATCCATACCGGATACCTCATTGACCGCATATACATCGTTTACGGTTTTCAGACTGTCTTCGATTACGCTTACTTCCGCCTTAGTTCCAGCGGCAAGCTTCAATTCCACCATTCCAAGATGCAATTCATCCTGTGCATACAGATGCTCATCACCGGAAAGATAGATGGTCAGCCTCCCGGTATCCTCCTGATAGCGCCATTCCTGTACATCGCTTTTGATATCACGGTGAAACCTGAACTGTACATGTTCTTTCAGTACCTTCCCCTGCTTCGCCTTGATCTGAAAGCTCAGTTGTAAGGAACGTATCGTATCCTTGGTATCGGATGGTATGAGTACAGCCTCTACCTGATTCTCCTTCGCGGTAAGGATAATTTTTTCAATCGTATCCGCCTGGATGGCGATGGGACCTGCCAGCAGGCAAATCAGTAACAGGGATACTCCTCGCTGCAGCCATGTTTTCATCAGCCTTCTCCTTTCTTTTCCTTGCTTTTCAGTATTATTTTGTCAATGTGATTTCCGGCAAAATCTCCGGAATCTTGACGAGCAGGGTATCGCTGACCAGCCGCTGTCCCTCATTGGTCAGGGCATTATCTACACGATACAGCTCTGCACGGACTTTTTCAGGCAGCTGCTCACTGTTCAAATCTTTTTCTGCAATCCAGTATACCCAGGTACCCTCGGAAACCTCACCAAGCAATGCATTCTGTGGATTTGGGGCAAAAATAACCTGATTGGCAATCAGAGAACCCTCTGCGTCTGTTCCGCCGATAATATTTCCTGCTTCATCATACAGCATAACGACATTGTAAGCCGGGTTTCCCTTATAAGTTCCTGTAAAAATCAGAGATCCCTTTTCAATCTTCTGTTCCTCATGCGTTTCATCTTTCTCCTGAAGGATAACATCTTCTTTCAGAATACCGATTGACGCTGTCTCTGCCGCTTCCTCATTATAAAATTCGATATTATCACCCGTTGGTCCCAGAATATCCAATTCCGGAATGACCAGTGTGCTGTTTTTCTTGTTTAAGGCAGTGATACGTACATAAACAGCATCATAGGTTACTATCCATGGGTCGTTGTCCGCATTTTGGAAATAGACAGTTGCCACATCATCCTTAAAGTCGAAGGTTCCTTCTTTAAGCTTTTTAAATGTTTTGCCATCCTGACTGATTTCAATCCTGTAATCTGTCATATCATAACGTTCATCCGTACCGCGGTGATAACGCAGGGCTGTCACTTCCGTGGTTTTCCCCATATTGATCGTAATCTGCGAATCCGCATTTGTAGATGCACCGGTATAGGTGTTTTCTTCTGCCGTGCCGTCATCAATCATGCGGTATGCCGCTGATTTCAGCTGTGGAGCACATGGATCCTCGCCTTCTGCCGGCTTCTGTTCATCATCTTTTGACAGCATATTCGTCGTGATGGTCCAGCTGTCCTTAACCTGACTGCCGTCACCCTCTACCTTGACTGGAGAAACCTGTACGGCCGCTGAGCGGTTCAGGAATTTATCAATCGCAGTCACCTTATAGGAAACAGAGCGGTTGCTTACTGGACCCAGCTGATCTGTGAATTTGTTGTCCATGGTAAATCCGACAACCTCGTCCTTTTGCTTTCCCTGATCATAGGTCGTTCTTACAATTTCATAACCGAGAATTGCATCTGCCTGATCTGCAGTATTGCCCAGTGTCAGTGTTACACTGGAGCGATCATTCTTTGAAACAGATGCAGTGGCAACATCCCTGCCGCTGATACCTTCACTTGCGCCATGCTCGATTTCATAGGCACGTGCTTCATCATTTACATAATAGATGGCGCGTGCTTCCTTTTCAAACTGCTGCATATATGCTTTGGTATCCGCATCCATCACCATACCCCAGCGCTGGAAGAAATCACTCAAATCCTTTTCTGCCGCAGCACTCGCCAACCGCATGATATTCTGTTCGGCATCCTTGCCAAGTGTCAGCTTGATACCATTGGGAGCAGGTGCCAATGCTGTATTTCTTGCATAGCTGTCTACGCGCGCAAAGAACAGATTTTTGAATATTTCATCATAATCCGCATAGGTTCTGTAATTATATCCGCGATCATATGCCAGATGCAGCTGCCAGTACATTCCAAGCTGTGTGAATACATTGTCACTCCGCCCCGTTACATTGGATGTTACTTTTTTGTATACATCCTCATATTTGAACCGCACACCGTTATTCGTCTCATCTGCCTGTGCCAGAAGGGAGAAATAATTGTTTGTGATTTCAGCAATTGCATAGCTTCCCTGATTGATGTTATGTCCGATTTCATGAGCAATGCCCCAGCCGAAGTATGTTCCAACCCCGATTTTCTTTCCGTTTTCATCAACCTCTACCGGCTTGCTGTTCACCAGTCCGCGTGTGGAACCCCATTCCACACCGATATGATTGCCGGAAGCATACATAAAGGCGCCGTCAAACATTTTCATGTATCGAATATTCAAATGCTGTGCAGGTAAATGATTCTTGTCCTTCACATTTTGTGCAGTACCTTCCTTAAAGTTATCATTGAGTCCCTTATGCTGATAGAAAAGCGTCATCATGTCATCCATTGCGTTAAGGGAAGCATTCAGCTTTTCAGCGCCTGCCTCTACAGAGCCGTCATTCACCGCATTCCAAACCTGAGATGCCGGTATGGAATACATCATCTGATCCAGCATGATATCCGTGATATTCAAAGCACACGTTTTCTCGTCGTATGCATAGGATACCTGCTCATTGCCCTCTGTTTTATGATCTTTCTCATGCTGCTGCTGCAAATTCGGGACAAAGTCTTGCAGCTCTTCGATGTAGGTACGGATTCTTTTCATCCGTTCTTCTTTATCCTTTACCTGATACAGATCAAGCGTTGGAACCCTTGTGCCTGAGCTGACTCTTACCGCATACTGATCCGTGTCCTTGTTTCCGTTATATTGAAGATAGAGCGCGCCACCCTTTTCAACATCGGTAGAAGTAATCTGCGGAATCGTTATTTCATTTCTGCCGATTTTCAAATTGCCGACCGTCTTGGCAAATCCGCTTGCCTCCGCATGCTGCTGTGTTGCAACAAGACTCAGGGAACTGTTCTGCCCGGTTTTCATTCCCGGATTTCCTACATAAATGACCAGCTCCTGTCCTGCATAAGCACTGATACCCAGCGGCTGCCATGCATTCAGACCACCTACAGAGATACCGGAATCTTTGTTTGAGCGAAGATTGGCATGTACTGCAATCGTATCGTTCAGCGTATCCTGTTCCGCATACAGCTGCTTCGCTGTATCCAGTTCCACCTGCAGTGCTTTTTGATCCGGATGATATTCTCCATGATCCTTGGTGTCAAGACGCTGCTGCAGTGTATTCAGAAGCTCTGTGTCCACATCCTTTGCCAGTGTCAGATGAAGATCATCAGCAAATAATGCCTGAATATCCGATTCCAGAGAATCGTATTGGAAGAAACGGATTTCTGCCACCATGATGTTTCTTACACCGCCGGATGTAGTCAGACCAAAACGCACGCGGCTTGTCTTAATCGGCTTTGCCAGCTTGATCACATAATATTTTCTTCCCTGTCCGTCATCCTTCTGTTGTATGCGAACATTCGATGCCTGTACTTCCTTATTCTGTTCACTGTCCCAATAGTAGATTGCCGCAGCTCCATAGCCGACCGTATCCATCGGTGCAGCCAGTGTGAAGCGATCCATTGTATACTCCTGATCCAGCTGTACGGTAGTCCCCCACTGCCACTGGTGATAGCTGACCGCGTCATCCCAGTCCTCTAAACGATAGTAGGACTCATAGCTGTCATCCACAAGACCGTTGGCACTTTGGGCATCTGTATCCAGACTGCTGTTTACCATGCTTCCGACAACATGCTTTGCAGAGACGATATGCTGTGTGAGCTTTCCTTCTCCGTTGGAATCATTGATCAGCTTATAGGAAGGCATCTGCGCACGCTTTACACTTAGCGTGGATGCCTTAACCTTCATGGAGCCTGGACCCTCTCCCAGTTCATTAACACCCGTGACGTACAGAATATACGTGGTTTCATCCTTTAAACCTTCCAGCGTGTAACTTGTTTTTGTGATATTGCTGATTTTTGTAAAGGAATCTCCGATCTCTTCTTTGTAGAATACATGATAGCCATCTGTATCCTTCATGTTTTTCCAGGATAAGCTTATGGAGCGGTAACCGCCGGACGCCTTTACATCATCCGGTGCTGCCGGCTTACTGCTGGTCTGTGGCGTCAATGTTATCGGTGCAGAATACCCGCTTTTCCAATCACAGTTCACAGACTGTACAGAAACCATATACTCCTTTTTGTTTTCCAGCTTGTCCTTTTTAAATTGTGTGACGGTCACACTTGGTACCGTTGTTTTGACAACCTCACGGTATCCGTCTGCCTCAATTCGCACCTCATAGCCCGTTACGTTTCTCTCCGGAGTCCATGAAACTGTGAATTTTTTATCTCCGGCAGTTCCCTGCAGATTTTTCGGTATATTCATCTCCGGCTCCGGAATACGTGTTTCCATGTCATTTAGAAATTCAACCTTGGAAATCTCGACCAGACTACCCTGCGCCTGTGTCGTTTTGGTTACCTTAATCGTCACCTTTTTCACTGCAATCTGATCACCGAGATGCACAATCAGATTTCCCCTCACATCCATTTCCACATAAGGAGAGGACGCAGCACGACGGGAACGGTAGTAATTTACAATTGGCACCTGCAACGGCTCATCCTGTCCCTCGATTTCAACAAGAATCATTCCATCCGCAATTTTGTTTACACTCTCAAGCGGTGCCTGAATGGTAAAGCCTTCCATGCGGATCGGGTTTTCATTCTGCTGAAAATCAAAGGTCAGCTGCAACGGATGGTCTGTGCTGATCGCCTGTCCGTCGGCATGTTTCAACGTCACAGCAGATTCCGCAGCCAATACATCCTCCAGCTTTCCGGAAACGAGTTGCGTTCCCGCTTCAATGGAAACACCTACAGCGCTTTTTGGAACTCTTCGTTCTATAGCGGAGGTTTGCTGCTTATATTCCCTGCGCTCATCATAGAGCCTCTGTAAATCCGCAAGATCCACCGTTCCATCCTGATTGATATCATAAATGCTGTCCGCACTTCCCCGATCCAGCGCATCTACGAAATCCTTGATTTGTACATTCGATGCCGCATATGCCAGCAATCCCGGCTGTACATCCTCAAACAGCTGCGGTGCTGTACCAAGATACAGCTGAATGCTTTGATCATACCCGTCCATCTGAAATATCTGCTCATATGTTCGATACCCTTTCGCAGCCACCTGCAGCGTATAGGTGCCTTTCGGAAGATTTTCGAAAACAGCAGATACAGCGGAAGCTCCCTGCGCAGCCTCCAGAACAGCAGTTCTTGTTTCCTCCTCACTGCCGTGCTTCAGCGTCAGTTGAAAGCTCTGACGCTCAGACAATCCTTTACCTGTTAAAAAGAAACGGTAATACTGCCGTTGATCTGTTTTCGAACAGGCTCCTCTTTGCCCTCATTGCTATTTTGTTCTATGGGAGTTGTTCGTGGTTTCTCATCTTTTTGATCCTGCGTCTGCGTTTCTTCCTCCGAAACATTCTGTACCGGCTGTTCCTGTTCTACAGCTGCTTCCGGTTGCGGTTCCACATTCTGCACCTGCACTTCATCTGACACTTCTGCAGGTCCTTCAGACTCTGTTTCAGCCTTCATATAGCCGGAAGAAGAACCAAGTGTTAGTTGCATCAGCATACATCCAGCCAGGATCAGGGAAAACCATCGTTTCATAACTCTCCACCCCTTTCTCTGTAAGAGCTGCACAGATAACCATATGCAGCATTACTGTAAAATTATAACCGTTTTTGCTTTCTTAAGGCAATAAAAAAGCTCTTTTTTTATCAAATAGGTTATAATTTAAGCTATAAAACTAACATAAAAAAAACAAATGCTTCGCAAAGGTTATGCTTTATGTATATTTGCTGTGATCAGGAGAGCAGATATATGATGGTATGAGAATTTCAGTCTTTAAAAAAACAATGCACATCGTCAGCCTGATAAAAAAAGCTGCGGGAGTATACTCACACACAGCTGTATTTCTGTTTCATTGAAAATTCTGAAATTCTATATAACAATCAGCTTATTCTGTACGCAGGGCGGTAACCGGATCCTCCTGAGCCGCCTTCTTCGATGGGATCAAACCGCCAATCAGTGTCAGAATGACACTCAGGACAATCAATATGACACCGCCTGCCAGCGGTAAAGCAGCACTGACCTCCACATTTCCTGCCAGATGGTGAATGAGCATATTGCCAGGTATGAGCAGCAGCAGGGTGATTATGATTCCAAGCAGACCTGCCAGCAGACCAATGATGAATGTCTCCGCATTGAATACCTGCGAAATATTTTTCTTGGAGGCACCGATTGCACGCAGAATACCGATTTCCTTCTTTCGTTCCAGTACACTGATATAGGTGATAACACCAATCATGATGGACGATACCACAAGTGAGATGGCGACAAAGGCGATCAGTACATAGCTGATAACATTGATAATATCAGTCACCGAGGACATCAGTGTACCCACATAATCGGTATAGGAAATCACCTTGTCCTCATCCACCTTCTCCATATTTGCATTATAGCCATCCAGTACATCGATCACCTTCTGCTTACTTTCAAAATTCTTCGGATAGATGCTGATGCCGCCCGGCTTATCCAGATCGGCATATCCCAGATTTTTTAAATTACCGTCATAGGAGGAGACCTCTGTGGTCATAAGGGACATCATCAGCTCGGAAAGCTCTTCTTCATTCATATTCATTTTGATTGCCTTGGAAAATACGCTTGCGTCGATCTGAATTGCATCCTGCATACTGCTTGCAAGATTTCCAAGCTGGCTCTGCAGCTGTGTGCTCAATTCCTTTTGCAGCTGTGCTGTGAGTGTGGATGTATACTGTGTCATGATCGTCTGCATCTGCTTCTGCAGCTGTGCTTCAAACTGCCCGGTCAATCCGCTTTGCTGTAGCAGCGTGCTCATTTCCTTCTGAATCAGCGCCTGTGCAGAATCGCTCTGCAGATAGGCAAGGAAATATTCATTCATCCTGGTGGGATCAAGCAGTGCATGCTCGACCATATATTTCTGAAAATCCGTCTGCAATGCCGTTGCCAGCGACTGCAGCTGCTCCTGTGAAATCTGAACATCAAGACTGGACAGGATCCCTTGAAAATCAATCTGCGGCAGCTTGGACATATCCATCTTGATACCACTGAGATCAAGCTTGGACATATCCATATTCAGCTTACTCTGATCAAAGGAAAAGGCCTGCTTCAGCATCTGTGTATCCACCGTGAATAACGAATTCATATCGAATGCTTTGCTGCTTTTGTCTGTAAATGACTTCCCGGTAAATACATCCGTATTCGGCTTTGCCAGCTGTTTCTTCACGATTTCACTGTTCTTGGCCTGTTCGATCACATGCATCGTCAGCTCGGCCGGATAGCCGATTCCTGCCTTCAGCATCGTCGCGGTCGCTGAGCTGCTTGGCTGAACTACACCGACGATTTTTACATCTTCACCGTTTTGAACCAGCTGCTTCATATATTTCTTATCTTCTGTTTTATCCTTATACACATGATAGGTTTTATCATATACATAATAATCAGCGGCATCGACAAGCTTATAGGTGGTTCCCACAAGCTCCTCATAGCTGTAGGAGCGGCTCTCATCCGGAACGTTTACCTTCTCATCTCTGGAGAACTGCTCCACCATTTTGTCAAGCTCCTTATAGTCGCGAAGCCCCAGTGTGTACAGCATAAAATCATTGATATTGCCATTCTTTGTCAGAACGAGTACACATTCATTATACTGCTTCGGCCATCTCCCTGCCTTGATATCGTATTGATCCTCATACAGCCCGGTATCCTGCGGCATCTGATAAAACACATCCGTGCTCATCATGGAGGACATCATGCTGTTGGTGTTGCTGGAGGAGCCAAAGCCCAGTGAGGAAAAGGAGGTATCCGGATGTACCTGACGCACAGTATCCGTTTTCGTGCTGTAAATCTGCGGAGCCACTGTGTAGGTGTATTCAATCGAATTGGTATGTTCCTCGATATCGGTTTTTCCGCTGTCCAGATACTGCTTCAGTGATGTCAGATCATTGGAGCCGATTTTTGAAAACATGTTCGTAATCATTTGAGAAACATGAATTTTGTCTTCCTCATCATCCCCCTGCTTTTGGCCGGGATGGGCATCTGTCATCATGGATGTGATATCAAAGCCTGTACTCTGAATTTGCAGCGGATATTCAGACAGGGTTTCTTCCTCAATGGATTGAATATACTGATTCACACCGTTGGAAAGGGAAAGGATCAGTGCGATTCCGATAATTCCGATCGAACCGGCAAAGGAGGTCAGAATGGTTCTCGCCTTTTTGGTACGAAGATTATTAAAGCTCAGCGACAGTGAGGTCAGAAAGGACATGGAGGACTTCCCCATAGTTTCATGCTTGGGCGGTTCCAGCCCTTCCTCGCTTACTGCATAGGGATTGGAATCACTGCGAATCCTGCCATCCCGCAGCGATACGATACGGGTCGCATAATCCTGTGCCAGCTCCGGATTGTGGGTTACCATGACGACCAGGCGATCCTTGGCAACCTCCTTCAGCAGATTCATTACCTGTACACTTGTTTCACTGTCCAAAGCTCCGGTCGGCTCATCCGCCAGCAGGATATCCGGATCATTCACCAGTGCACGCGCTATGGCAACACGCTGCATCTGTCCGCCTGACATCTGATTCGGCTTTTTATGCCCCTGATTGCCAAGTCCAACCTCCTCCAGAGCCTTTCTGGCCTTTTCTCTTCGCTCGGCCTTGGATATACCGGAAATCGTCAATGCAAGCTCAACATTGGCCAGCACTGTCTGGTGCGGTATCAGATTATAGCTTTGAAACACAAAACCGATGGTATGATTTCGATACGAATCCCAATCTCTGTCACGGTATTTCTTTGTTGAAATTCCGTTGATGATCAAATCTCCCTGATCATAACGATCCAGTCCTCCGATGATATTCAAAAGCGTCGTTTTACCGGAGCCGCTCGGTCCCAGTATAGCGACAAACTCATTATCACGCAGATTCAGGCTAACGCCATCCAATGCCTTCTGGATCAAACTGCCTGTCTGATATTGTTTGTATATATTTTTTATCTGAAGCATAGAAAACATCCTCTCCTTAACAGTCCCCACTTTACACAAAAATAGGTTTGTTATGTGAATTATACCGCAAATGTGGCATGAAATACAGGAAAAGCTTTCAAGAATCATTTAAAATCACAGGATGTTATGATTTTATCAGACAGTTTCTGATCCTGCAGCAGCATGAGCTATGTGCTGAATCATAAGAAAAAGGAATCGATGCTATCCTGATGAAAACACCCGATTCCCTTAGTATACAGCACTTCCTGCTTCAAATGTTTCTATACGCTCAACGGCACTCTGAAAACTGCTTCGTAAATGCGCGATAGCCTTTTGACAGCCGCTTAAGCCCCGTGCGCATAAGTGCATTGGGACAGGCTATGTTGATTCTTATAAAATCCTCTCCGCTTTTTCCATAGGCAGAGCCTTTGGAAACAAGAAGCCCGTGTTCCTTATGCAGAAAATCACAAAACTGATCCACAAAGGGATGCAGTACATGGCAGTCAATCCACAGCAGATACGTCGCCTGCGATTCGACAGCATGCAGCTCAGGGAGCTGTGTTTTTAGATAGTGCTGTGCCGTTTTTTTATTGGCACTGATGTAATGGTTCAAATCCTTCAGCCAGTCCTTCCCCTCCATCCATGCGGCAATGGTTGCTTCACAGGCAAAAACATTTGGTTCCGCCACCTCATCCGTATGGAAGCCGCGCCATATCCGATTGCGTATCCCCTCATCCGCAATCACAACACAGGCAGCCTGTAATCCGGCAAGATTAAAAGCCTTGCTTGCGGACAGACAAGTAATACTGTTTTGCAGACATGATGCATTTACCGCGGCAAAGGGAAGATACTTTTTTCCAGGCTCACAGAGATCACAGTGAATCTCATCACTGATGACGATCACATGATGCTTCCTGCAGAATGCATTGATCTGTGTCAGCTCCTCCCTGCTCCATATTTTACCAATCGGATTATGCGGATTGCACATGATCATCAGTGTTGTAAGCGGATCCTGCAGCTTCTGCTCCAGATCGATAAAGTCAATTTCATAGGTACCTCCCTCATACAGCAGCTCGCTGGCAAGAACCCTTCTGCCGTTGTTCACAATGGAATTATAAAAAATATTATATACTGGAGACAGCACTACCACCTTTTCCGCAGGCTGTGTCAGCCGTCGAACCATGGAAGAAATTGCCGGCACCACCCCGCTGCTGAACATCATCCATTCCCGTTCCATCGCAAAGCAGTGCTCCTGTCTCCACCATTCCTGAATACTTGTATAAAAGGCTTCCGGAACCTCACAATAGCCATAGATTCCTAGAGCTGCAGTATTCTGCATCGCTTTTTGTATACAGGGAGCTGTTCGAAAATCCATATCCGCCACCCACATGGCAATGGTATCCTCCTCTACATTCCATTTTAGAGAATTGGTGTTTCTTCGCTCAATGACGGTATCAAACAACGGATTCATGCACTCAGCTCCTGCACCTCGATCTGTGTTCCCGACGGATCCACATACTCTTTTTCCAATCGAATTTCCTTGATTTCTTTTGCACGAATTCTGCCTTCATATGGATTGGATATGCTTTCGATGGAGGAAGTGATATCTGCCTGTACCGATGAATACTCAAATGCCAGTGTGGTATTGAGGAGTTTACAGTTTTCCAGTACAACATGATCCATATAACACATTCCCTGCAGACTGTCGATGGTGCAATTCACAAAACGCACATTCTTTGCATTCCATCCCAGATATTCTCCGATAATCAATGAATCATAGACGGTTACATCTTCACAATTCCAGAAGGCATCCTTGGATAACAGCGTTGCATGATGAAGCTCCACATGCTTTGCACCGTCAAATGCATAGTTACCGGATAAGGTGAATTCATCAATGGTGATGTTTTCGGCATTCATCGCAAAATAGTCCCCGGCAGCATGTACTCGCTGTAGCCGGATATCGGAACAATTCCAGAAGGTTTCCTGAGCATTGGGAAGCTGTACATTCTCAAGTGTGATATCAGAGCATCTGCGAAATGTTTTCGGTGCCTGAAGAACACAATCCTTCATCGTGACATGTTCACTGTACCAGATACCGGAGCGTGCAGTTTCCATCAGCGTGATATGACTGCATTCTATATCGGTGCTATACCAAAGCGGATATTTCCACTTGAAGATGCTGTTGTGAAGACGAATATTGCGGCTTTCTTTTAACGGGGATTCCCCTTGCGCAAAGGTGCTATCCTCCACCTGTACATCCGATGCGTGAAATAATGCTCTCTCTCCTGTTAAATATGCCTGTTTTATAGTATCCATGCTTACTACCTCCTATTTTATTCAACCTGTGATATTTCCATCACGCTTTTTTTCCCAGCTCATAGGCTTCGTTTAAGATTTCGGGATGTTCAAGTACTGCATCCATACCATCGATCGAGGTACCATATACCACAGCCTTTAACGAACTCTTATCAAAGCAGTCAATCCAGCCCTGTAGACCCTTGATCACCCCGTCCATTGCATGTTGCTCAGAATCAGCGGCTGTCGTTAACAGATAGATATCTTTAAACTTATAAGGAATCGGAAACAACGGATTTGTCCGATCCAGCAAAGTTTTCATCTGTCCGCACATTTCATAGAAATATACCGGTGTTGCAAATGCGATAACATCCGCTGCTGCCATCTTTTGTATCAGGATATCCGCATCATCCGGCATTGCACACTGCCCCTGCCTGCTATGCTGGCATGCCATGCAGCCTGTGCAAAAATGCATAGCACAACCTTGCAGCGAACATTTTTCTACCATATGACCTGCCTCCTTCGCACCCTTTACAAATGCATCCGCAAGACGTTCGGAATTTCCATTTTTTCTTAAGCTCGTACTGATAACGATAATATTCTTCATAAAACTGCCTCCTTCTACCACGTTTGGTAAACTGTTTATGTTACAAATGATTTGGATAGACGATATAGCTTCCTACTCTACGGCATGAGCTTTATGCCTTTCCTTATGTGTGGTAACCTGTATTCTGTTCCTATCTGTTTTTATATCGGCTCCGCTGATGCGGAAGCCTGTTCCTTATACACAGACTTATCACTTGGCATACGTAACTCTAAAGTATGCTTTTTTCGTTCTGCTTCCTTCCTGTATCCTTTGCTTTCTGTTTCACATATCGTTCCATAAAGCATTGTAGTTTTTGTATAGTATACATAAAGACCGGCAAACACAGTGAGTGTATAACAGAGGATTCCAAAAAATGCGGCAATATCCTTCCTTCTCATGTTCCACCTTCTGTATCCGATTTCAGCTCCTGTAAAACAGCATCCAGACAATCCAGCGTTTTCTTTATCCGATGTGCATTCTTCAGATGCTCATCGCGGCGCTCTTGTAACATTTCCTTTCTCAGCGCCCGGGTATCGCCTTCTGATTCTGCTAAGGAACAGTATGCTTTTATCGTTTGTATATCAAAGCCCAGTGCATGCAAACACAAACAGGTTTCCAGTCGCTGTACAGCGAAACAGCAAAGACGACCCCTTTCCAAATCATCTTCAAAGTCCTTCAATAACCCTGCATGAAGGAAGGCTTTGATCACATCCTCCGTCACAGCATACTGCCTGCAAAATTCTTTCATGTTCATATCCTCGCCTCCCTTCAGGAAGAATCTTCCTTATGTTTCGCTGTTCTCAATTTCATAGATCAGATAATCCATGCGGTCAACTGCTTTATATTCCTTTTCTATTTGTTCCTGCAATTGTTTGCAATACATCTCAAGCATAGCAACAGCTTCTTCTCTATGCGGCGATTCTATAAGTTTTTCATATTCCCGGATGATATCCTCTTGACAACCGCATTCCTTCATGTACCATAGTGTGTTTTCAATTCCCTTTTTCATTTTTCAATCCTCTATATAGTTTGTAATAATTTTCTAAATTACAGTAGTGTAAAACGATGATTATGGATACTCTTCGATCCGTAATCGTGACTGCTCTTTTTTCCTGTATGTCACATGCCACGCACTGTGGTATAATGGGGTATAGATTACAGCACCCGAAGAATAAAAAATGAAGCATTTCATTCTTTATGGTAGGTTGTTATAGCGCTATTATGGGAACTGTGCAGCATAATCGAACGGCTCTGCCCCATGATGGGAAACGAAAGTATTTTCTTTCATAACAGTGATCAGGAGGATATCATAATGGAATTAAGAGTACTTCAATATTTTCTTACAATCGCACGTGAACAAAGCATATCCGGTGCAGCAGAATTTCTGCATATATCTCAGCCGACGTTATCCAGACAGATGAAGGATATGGAGGATGAGCTGGGAAAACAGCTGTTTATCCGCAGCAATCGAAAAATCACCTTAACGCAGGAAGGCAGGATTTTAAGAAAACGGGCAGAGGAAATCCTTGATCTGGTAAAGAAGACCGAGGATGAGATCACCTTACAAGATAATGTGACAGAGGGAGATCTTTATATCGGAGCAGGTGAAACACATGCGGTATCCATTTTGATCCATGCCGTTCAGCAGCTGCAAAAGCAGCAGTTTCAGCTCCGCCTGCACATTTCCAGTGGAGATACAAAGGATGTGCTGGATGATCTGGATAAGGGGCTGATCGACTTTGGACTTGTGTTTGGTATTTTTGACAAATCGAAATACGATTATATTGAGCTGCCCTGCAAAGATACGTATGGTATTTTAATGCGAAAGGATAGTGAGCTTGCGGAAAAAGATGTCATCGTGCCAGAGGATTTATGGGATAAGCCTCTGATTTGCAGTCGTAATTCCAAAAATAATGAAGATAATATTTTCCAGTGGCTGCAAAAAGATCCTACTCAGCTGAACATCATCGCAACCTTCAACCTTCTATACAACGGTTCTGTCATGGTGGAAAACGGTATCGGCTATTCCTTTGCTTTAGACAACATCATTCATACATCGGATGAATCCTCCATCTGCTTTAAGCCTTTAGAGCCACCCCTGCGTGTCGGTATGACATTGATATGGAAAAAATATCAGATTTTCTCCAAAGCTTCTGAAAAATTTCTAAAGCAGCTGCAAACCGGAATAGCAAATATGGAGAAGGACACATAGCGGGATGCCGTATCCATCCTGATTCAAATAACGTCAATTTCTCTAATACGTAAATATAACCTCTTTGTTTCCTTCCATGCCTGTGCAAGTGCCTCTGCGTCATCCACCTTTCCAAGGGATGTGTAGGAATATGCAGTGGTAAAATCTTTATAGAACAGCATCGGGCAATCCCTGCCAAACAGCTTTACATCACCGGTATGAATTTTCGTTGCACGCTGTGCATCTGTTGGCAGATTCTCATCCATATATGCGAAAAGCTCATTTCCATTCGGCTCCTGCATCGTTACCGTCATGGGGAAACGCTTTAAAAATGCACGGGCAGATTCAGAATCATGCAAGGATAACGTGAACATCTTTGTACCGATGTGAGCCTTCACACGCTGCTGTTCTTCCTTTACTTTCTGTTTTTTGGATACCGTGTTATTTTTATATTTTGTGATATTTATCATTCCCTGCAACTTTTTGATATTATCCTTTCCGGAAACTGCTTCTCCCAGTGCATACAATGTATCCGAGGGCTGACCATTTTCATAAAACAGGACAATGTTGTTCCATGGCTTGTAATATGCCAGCGTGCCTGAAGAAGCTACAGCCTGTGGTGTATCCTGCATTTCCAGCTCCTTCAAGGGATAAAAGATTTTTTCATTATCGCTGTAGTCTTCCACGTTCACACGCAGCGGCAGCTGTTCGTAAAAAGACTTGGCAGCTGGTGATGAGAACAGCACAAAGCGTACCGTAGTATCGTGTTCGTCCTGTATCATGATTTCCATAGTACTTTCTTCCTTCACGGTGCCTCTGTCAGCGGGATTGTTTTTCCCCGCTGTTTGTCTTTGCCGAGTATAGCCAGCACACAGCAGCAATCCCATGACAGCCAGTATTTTTATAAAATGATCTTTCATATACCAAACCTTGATTTCCAACAGAAATCTCACATACTTTCTTTAAAGATCTGAAGGATTTCATCGCGGTTAAGAATCTTATAACCACCTTCCATAAGCAGTGTGGCATCCACAAGATCTTCCATCATATCCTCATGCACACCAAGCTCTGTAAGATGCATGATCAAACCGAGATCCTTCATCCACTGTTCCATGCGATCAAGACCTTCTTCCGCGATTTCCACTGGCGTTTTTCCTTGCGGATTCACATTCCAAACATTCTGTGCAAAGCGGACGAATTTTGACAGACCATACGAACAAAGGAAACGATAATATGCCATGGACACTGCTGCCAGCGTCATGCCATGCGTCGCATCCGTACAGGCTCCTACCGCCTGTCCCAGCATATGTACCATCCAGTCCGTTGTCTTACCTTTTGCGATCAGTGTGTTCAATGCCCAGGTTGCCGTCCACATGATGTTGCTGCGGGCTTCATAATCCTGAGGATTTTTTATAGCTGCATAGGAGGAATGAAGGATCGAACGCAGCAGTCCTTCACTGATATAATCGCTTGTATTGTCATCTTCTCCGGAAAAATACTGTTCACATATATGATTGAAAATATCATAGATACCGGAAACCATCTGATATTTGGGAAGGGAATACGTATATGTCGGATTCAGAATTGCGAATTTTGGAAATACGTTTTCACCAAACACATGACCGATTTTCAGCTTCTGTTCATGATTGGTGATCACCGCACCGCCGTTCATCTCCGAACCGGTCCCCACCATGGTAAGAATGCAGCCTACTGGAACAATCTCACAGGATACATCCTCCATCCGCAAATAATATTTCTCCCACGGATCTTCTTCGCAATGAATGGAAACAGATACAGCCTTGGCATAATCGCATACGGAGCCGCCTCCAACTGCCAATATGAAATCCACCTGATTTTTTCGTGCAATGTCACAGCCTTCCCGCAGCTTTTCCACGGTAGGATTTGGCATGACTCCGCCATCCTCATAGATTTCTTTTCCATTTGCCCGCAGTATTTCACATACTGCATCATAAACTCCGTTTTTCTTAATCGAACCTCCTCCATATACAAGTAAGATACGGTTGCCATAGTTTGATAACTCCTCATGCAAATGGGAAAGTGCATCCTCACCAAAATAGAGCTTTGTCGGGTTTACATAACTGAAATTTCCTAACATATACTGTCCTCCTTATTGCCCTGATAAGAGCCTCTCGTGTTTTCAACACGTTATGTTATTTTTTGCCACCTTGCTGTTTGTTCATGAGTACGATTCCCGATGTACTGTAGCCTTAGGATGTATGTGGCAGATGCTCAGGAAAGCGTGTTGCCTTATCCATCCCTCCGATTTCTCTACCCCAATCCAAATTTGACATACAGCTTATGATGTATTGATATGCTTTATTTTCTGATCAGCCTCCCTTTCATTTCCTATCATCATCATACCTTCTCTTTTTATATATGACAAATACTTATATCAAATAGTTTTCCATGCTTAAAAGGTATAGATGAGTATTATATCCATTACTTTTAAGGTATAGAAAAAATAAACAGTGCCATCTCACTGTTTAGATACTCATGCTAATAGAATGATATAAATTCTGTGTTGTATTTTTAAAAGAAAGAAGTTTTTCCTCAGCCACGGAAATGACATAAAACGAAACAGGTTTTTCGCCAGCTTATGAGAATGACATGAATCAAAAAATAAGAAATGCTGACTTATACAATCATTTCATCACAAGAGCATCCAAATTTCGCAAATAAAAAGTGCCAGTTTGATTGGCACTTCCTCTGTTTCTTTTATTCGACACCGAGAATGAAGCTGTACACCGGCTGATTACCGCTGTTCACTTCCACTTCAACATCGTATTTATCTTCAATGTAGGAAGCAATTCCCTGTGCTTCTTCTTCTGTGATATCCTCACCATAAATCAGTGTGACGATTTCACTTTCCTCATCCACCATGGCATCGATCAGATGACGTGTCGTATCCAGCTTATCCGGATTCGATACAATGATATCCTTTTCCAGAATACCCATATAATCACCTTCACGGATTTCCATACCCTCAAAGGTGGTATCCTTAATCGCATAGGTTACCTGTCCGGTTTTCACAAGTGCAATCGCATCGCTCATTTCTGAAAGGTTCATATCAAAATCCACTTCCGGATTGAACATGATGCATGCGCTCAGCCCCTGCGGAATCGTCTTTGTCGGAATAACCTCCACATGCTGATCCTCACAAACCGAAGCAGCCTGCTGTGCCGCAAGTACAATATTGGAATTGTTCGGAAGAATGAAGATATGCTCGGCATTCACCTTGTCGATTGCCTGTACAAAATCTTCTGTGGAAGGATTCATCGTCTGCCCGCCACTGATAACATAATCAGCACGAAGCTCTGTAAACATATCCTTTAAACCATCACCGGCCGCAACCGTGATGATCGCATATTTGCTTTTCGGCTGCTGTGGCGCCTCTTCTTTTTCAACTGCAGCATTCATCATGATGTTCTCATGCTGTTCCTGCATATTTTCAACCTTCAGCTTGACAAATTCGCCATAGCGCTGCCCCATGTTCAGGGCATCTCCCGGTGTCAGTGTATGCACATGCACCTTTACAATATCATCATCCTGCACACAGACAATGGAATTACCAATGCTTGCCAGAGAATCACGCAGAGAATCCTCTCTGAAATTTTTCATACCGCGCTCAGACAGGCGAATGATGAATTCCGTACAATAACCGAATTCCTCACTTTCCATGGATGCCTGAACACCCTCGCTTGCTTCGCCAGCTTCCTCTTTCTGAATTACAGTTCCCTTCATTGCAGAAAGGAAGCCTTCAAAAATCGTCACAAGACCGGCACCGCCGCTGTCCACGACACCGACTTCCTTCAGGACAGGCAACAGCTCCGGTGTACGAATCAGAGATTCCTTGGATTCCTCCACCATCTTCTCCATTACCTGCGTTACCGTTACATCCTGTGTAGAGGTTGCATAGGCATACGTATAATCAGCCGCCTCACGCACAACGGTCAGAATCGTTCCCTCAACAGGACGCATAACCGCCTTATACGCAACACGTGATCCCTGTACCAGTGCATTGGCCAGCTGGAATCCGTTGATTTCCTTCATGCCTTCCACACCCTGATACAGACCACGGAAAATCTGAGAGGTGATAACACCGGAGTTACCGCGTGCCCCCATCAGCAGTCCCTTGGACAATACCTTGGCGATTTCACAGACATCATCACTCGGACAAGCCAGCGCATCCTGTACGCCGGCATTGAATGTCAAAGACATATTTGTTCCCGTATCACCATCCGGTACCGGGAATACGTTTAATGCATCGATTTCACTGAATTTGTTGGACAGCAGATTCGCACCGCTGGCCAGCATATCCTTAAATAAACTTCCGTTAATTGTCTCCATATGCAGTACCCTATTTCATAACCTTTACATCCTGCACATAGACATTCACTTTTTTGAATTCCAGTTCCAGGGATTTTTCAAGCATATATTTCACACGTTGCTGCACTTCGTAAACAATCTCACTGATTTTTACTCCATGAGACACTACGATGTACAGGTCCAGCTCCAGATGATCTTCCTTCTGTCGAACCACAACACCTTTTGCGTAATTTTCTTTCTTTAACAGTTCTGCGATACCGTCCTTCAGAAATTTCTGAGAAGCCATTCCGACTACTCCATAGCATTCTGTCACAACACCGCCTGCCAATGAAGCAATGGCATCAATGGAAATTTCGATATTTCCATACTGTGTACTTTTAGAGATTGACATAATATTCCTCCTTACATCTTATTTATTATACCAAAAACCGTATAGATTTCCAAGAATGTTCCTTCTTTTCTTGCCTGTTTATTCTTTTTTACTGCAATTTTCGTTATGTATGGAATGCGTAGCGGCATCCGGCCATAAACAGACATTGCTTTTTTTCAGACGCTTCAGCGTCCCCAGATAATCGTTGAGCAGCGGCATGGACTCATAGGAGGTAAAAATGGTGTTGCCGTCCTGCATGATGATTTTCACCATATGCTTGTCATATGATGTTTCATACGGAACCATTTCCGATATCATCTGCACAATGGAATCCTCCACCTTCTGTTTTCCGCCAAAGCTTTTGGCAAGCTTTTTCCGCTCCGCAGCCGTAAAGCCGTCCACGAGCGGATAATTCACAATCGTATCCAGCATGGTGCTGTCGATTACCAGACTGCTTCCGTCATTCACCAATGCATAGTTTTTCCCATTATCGATATAATATCCGACAATGCTCTTTTCTTTCACTTCAATGGTAATGGCACCATCCAGTTCCTTATGTATAGTGGCAGCTTCAATCAGATCATCCTTCTCCAGCTTCCATTCCAGATAGAAGCGGGGGATGACGATATAGCGGCTGTCATAGGTCAGTCCTGCCTTTTGAAGAACCATTTGTTTCGTATAGAAGGAATTTCCTCTTACATCCAGTGATTTCACCTTTGAAAAATCACTGATAAAGTACAGCGCGGCAAGCGCGAGAGCAACCAGAAGAATCAGCAGTCGTTTCTTTCGTTTTTTCTTCCTGCGGTTCTTTTTCTTATTCTGAAGGGCCAGGTATTTCGCTTCGACGTCATCATAGAGAAGATCGTTTATATCTTCCAATTGAATTTCTCCACTTCCGTAATCAGCTCAACACCAAAACGGTCCTGTACTTCCTTCTGAATGACTTCTACCAGCTGTACTACATCCTCTGCCCTTGCATGATCTTCATTGACGATAAAATTCGCATGCTTTTCTGAAACCATCGCTCCGCCAATCCGTGTACCACGCATACCGATTTCTTCAATCAGCTGCCATGCCTGATGATCCTTAGGATTGCGAAACATACTGCCGGCACACGGCTTGTCCAGCGGCTGGGAATCCATACGGCGCTTTCTTCGGGAATCCATTAAATCACGAATTTCCTTCTGATCCCCCAGTTGCAGCTGCAGTCTTGCCCCCAGGATAATCCAGTCGCGGTGACTCTGAAAAATCGAGTGGCGGTATGCGTATTCCAGCTCCTCGACGCGCATAACAACTATCGAGCGGTCCTTTAAAATGTAAACCTCTTTCAGAATCTGTGATATGTCACTTTTATAAGCACCGGCATTCATGAAAACAGCGCCCCCAAGCGTACCGGGTATGCCACTGGCAAACTCCAGCCCGCTGAAGGATTTTTTCATCGCTTCATGTGCGAGCATGATGATGCTGGCACCCGCCTGTACCAGACAGGAGCCTTCCTCCTCGAAGAAAAAATCAGTAAAATAGCGGTCCAGACAAAGGATCGCCCCTTCATAATCATCGTCGCTGCAAAGGATATTGCTTCCCTTGCCGAATATCCGGTGCGGAATTCCTTCCTCCTCCAGAATGTCCAGTATCCGAAGCAGACACAGCTCATTTTTCGGATAAATAAAATATTTGCAAGTCCCGCCGATACGAAATGTCGTCCGCTTGGACAGCGGCACCCGGCATTCCACATCGCCATAGGACTGTAGTTTCATTTCTATATTCATCTATGTTCACCTTTTCATTTCATCGCACCAGTTCAGTATATCCTCACTCGCATTCGGTTTTCCAAGCGCTAACGAAGCGCTGTGCATGGAAGCACGCAGCAAATCATCCGACATGATGCGATCGATTGCGTTGGATAGTGCCTCCGCATTCAAATCCTTTTCCTCCAGCATGACAGCCGCCTTGTGATCAACCAGTACGCTGGCATTATAAAACTGATGGTTATGGGCAACATAGGGACTCGGCACCAGTATACTCGGTGTACCGAGTGCAGTGATTTCCGCTGCGGTTGTTGCGCCGGCACGACAGACGATCAGATCGACATGCGCCATAATATCCAGCTGTTTTACATAATCGACGACTTTTACATGCGGAGCATGAATCTGCTTACGCATCTCTTCGTAATTGTTTTTCCCTGTCACAAACAGGATCTGATACCGTTCACTCACAGCAGGCAGTGCATCCTTCATGATGGCATTGACCGATGTGGAACCCAATGACCCCATAACAACCAGGATCAGCGGCTTGTGCAGGCTCAGACCGAGTGATAAAAAGTAGTCCCTGTCAAATTTGGCATGGACCGCATTGGTTGCACGGGGATTTCCCAGCAGTCTGGTTTTTTCTCTGCCGAACTCCTCAAAGCATTTTTCATAACAGATGACGATCGCATCCATATACTTAGCAACCATTTTATTAGAAACTCCGACAATGGAGTTTTGTTCATGGATCATGGTAGCTACATGCTTATGATGTGCCGCCAGCATGACAGGTGCACTCACATAGCCTCCAAAGCCAATCGCAATATCCGGTTTAAATTCATCAATGATCCTGCAGGCTTTTCGGTAACAGTTCATCATCAACAGCAGTGCCCTGCACTTGTTGAAGACATTTCCTGTCAGTCCGCTGGCATGCAGTCCCTGAAAGGCGTAACCATGGGACGGTACTTCACTGGCCTCCATTCGATCATCATTCCCCACAAACAATATCTCAATATCCCCATAGCGCTCTTTTGCGGCATCCGCCAGCGCCAGGGCAGGATAGATATGACCTCCGGTCCCTCCAGTGGCAATCAGCATTCTCATGTAATCACTCCTTGTTTTTTATTATACCATAGGAAGACGTGTTACTGCGCAGTAAATTTTATGTTTTTCAGCTTTCATTTGCAATGCTCATCAAGAGCCCCATGCTGCCCATCATGACCACAAGCGAGCTGCCTCCGTAGGATATAAAGGGGAGGGTGATGCCTGTAACCGGAAACAGACCGACAACAACGCCCAGATTGATCATCACCTGAATGGCAAACAGCGAGATCAAGCCGATAGCGACATAGCACAGATAAGGATCACTGCTGTTTTTGGCAATCTTCACGCCCTGATAAATCACCATCAGAAATAAGGTGATAAGGATACAGCAGCCGATAAAGCCGAATTCCTCGGCGAAGATGGCAAAGATGAAATCCGTCTGCGGCTCCGGCAGATAGAAATGCTTCTGCATGCTGTTATCAAAGCCGACACCCAAAATCCCTCCCGGTGAGATGGCAAACAATGACTGTATGATCTGAAAGCCTGCCCCCAGCGGGTCCTTCCACGGATCGATAAAGGAGGTGATACGGGCAAGGCGGTAGGGCGCGGATATGATCAGTCCACCCAGACCGGCAGCCCCCAGCATACCGACTCGCACAAAATAAGAAAGCGGTGAATCCGCCGCCAACACCATGACGACGATGGAACAGACCATAACCATGCCGCTTCCAAAATCCGGCTGCAGCAGAATCAGACCAAAGCCAAGCATGACCAGAAAGGCCGGAAACAGCAGATCGCGCTTAAAGGTTTTGATGCGGTAGCGCTTTGCCAGAAAATCCGCAACGTAAATGATGATGGCAATTTTGAAAAATTCAGATGGCTGAATCAGAAAGGAGCCGACACCAAACCAGCTGCGGCTACCGTTTCGCTGGATTCCTAGCCCCGGAATCAATACCAGAATCAGAGCGATCACACACAGGATAAACAGCTTTTTCCCGTACCTGCGAAGCTTCGTCAGGGAAATACGGCTGGCCACATACATGACAAAGACCCCAATGAGTGCAAACACGGCCTGTCTGCTCATAAAATAGGATGCATCATCGAATTTCGCGGATGCCCATACACGGGAAGAGCTGCCCACCATGATCACGCCGATGACCACCAGCAGCAGAATCAGTACGGTGAGCGTCCTGCACTTTCTGGAAAACATAACTACCACCTCTGACACAGTGTATGCCAGCAAGAAAAAAAGTAGTACCCGACTACTTTTCTCTGTATTTCCCATTCAGGATATCATCCTCGACATGCACCTTGCGTAAATTGATCGTTCCAAAGACGCAGGATACATCTACCGCAAGATCCTGTGAGCCCTCCGGATGATGCTCCACACGGGTGTTTCCGAACACATTTTCACTTTTCACGCGATAATGTATCCTGTCACTGACCAGCAGGTCGATGCTGCCAAACACCGCTTCCAGCTTCACATAGCCGCATTCCGTTAAGTCCGCATCCACAAGATCAATCATCTGCGTTCCGAAAACACTTTCCGCCTTCAGTGAATACACAATACCATGAGCATTCAGCCGTTTGTTGCCGAAATAGGTGGCACTGCGCAAATCACGGCGGCCATCCTCCTCCTGCAGGACACTGTCACTATGTTTAAACCGCAGAAAGCTGTCCCCGATGATCATACGGCAGCCGAGCAGAATCAAGCCGATTGCCACCAGCATTCCCCATGTCAGGCGAATACTGATCCAGTCATTTGCACTGCACAGCAGATATACCCCCAGAATAAAAACACAGCCGTTTCCGAAATGGAAGCCGTCCTCAAAAAAGCTGAATACTGCCGGGATGATCAGAAACAGTGTCCACCAGCCCGGGAAAAAGATGGAGAAATCCCACCAGTCCATGGCGCCTCCCAAATATCCGATTCCAACTGCCAGAAACAGCAGTCCGATAATTCTTGATTTCATATGCATTGCATATTCTCCTTTCAATCCTGAGCATTCCGCTATCCAAACGCAGGATTTGCTTTTTTCTCTTTAAAATGCAGCTGGCTTTATTTCTTCAATGCCCCGTCCCACTTCACAAGTCTGGCGTGCAGCAGGTAGCGCAGCTCGCTGGGCTGTCCGTCACGTTCATAGGAACAGGTGCTTAACGAAACGATGCGATCCTGTCCTTTGACCGATACCTTTCGGTTAAAATCCGAAAGCTCCCTCACCATATCCACATAGCTCTTGAAGTCCGCATCATCCGCATACTGCAGCCGGTAGGAGGCACTCGTTGCACTCGTTGAATACATACTGAATATTTCGCAGCGGTAATTCTGCTGCTCTGTGAAGATATACAGATACGGATGCTGTTCAAAAAATGCCTGCTCCTTAAACTTCTCCAGCTCGGCAAACATGGTACCGTGCTTGACATTGTGTCCGTAGATGATGGTATTGCGATCCTGAAAGGAAGCATCTGCGCCGGCATCCATAAAAATAGCACCGGCATAATTTTCCTTTTTTTCAAAGGTGTGATTCAGATAATAGGAATTATCACTTCCCTGCACAATGGGATAGGATATATCTGTATCAGGGATCAGAATCCAGCCGACAACCTCCGGATTTTTCTCCTTCAATGCCTTCCAGTCAATCGTGAAATCCTCCTTTTCCGGATTTTTGGGAACCTTGGCAACCTCCTGTACCGCATCCTTTTCCTTCCCCTCCTGATAATTCAGATAGTAGATGCTGATCAGCTTATAGGCGGAAAACAGAAAAACGGCCAGAGCGATGACGAACAGTATATCATATATAATTTTTTTCGTTTTTGACATGGGTTTCTTCATGCGGATACCTCCGTTGCTGGTTTTCATTCTACCATAGTTTATACAAAATTACTATCCATACGGAATTTGTTTGACAATCCAATCGTTCTGTTCTATACTTCATTTAGACAGTTATCGAAATGAAAGGGGCGATGCTATGGGATTTCAGGAAACCTTCAAGGCGCTGTCCGATCCGACTCGCAGAGAAATTGTAAATCTGCTAAAGGACGGCAAGCGCAGTGCCGGAGATATCGTTTCACATTTTTCAAGCACAAATGCCACGATATCCCATCATCTTTCCATTCTTAGAAAGGCTGGTCTGATTACGGATGAAAAACAAGGGAAATACATTTATTATGAGCTGAATACCAGCGTGATTGATGAAATCATCGGCTGGATCACATCCCTGAAAGGAGAAGAGCAATGAAAAAGCAAACCCTGAGTATTGCGTTTTTGATTCTGATAACGTTTCTATTCTGTCTTGTAATTCTCCCCTTCCTGCCTGCGCAGATTCCGATTCACTGGAATGCGGAGGGTGTTATCGACAATTGGTGCGACAAGCTTTTTCTGTTCCTGTTTCCTGTGCTGCAGCTCGTGATCAGCGTCGGTTTCCAGTTTGTCAGAAGCACGGATCCACGCAGGAAAAACGTGGAGCGCTTTGTATCTACCTGTAACGTATTTCTAATGGTACTGTGTCTGCTTATTTTCGGCATGTGTCTGATAACTGCTATTTCCGCATGGAAGCCAGATGCTTTGGATGTTCCAATGGCGATCACGCTGGGGCTTGGTTTCCTGTTTGCCGTCATGGGCAATCTAATGCCGAAAATCCGCCAGAATTATTTTATCGGCATCAAAACTCCATGGGCACTGGAGGATGAGGATAACTGGCGCAGAACTCATCGCATGGCTGGACGCTTATGGTTTGCGGCCGGACTGCTCATGATGCTGCTCAGTGTGCTGCCAAAGGAAATTCTGACGGGGTCTATCCTTGGAATTGCATTGGCAATGGCTCTGGCGCCCTATATCTATTCATATTCACTGTTTCGCTCAAAGCGGATGAAAGGAGAAAACAAATGATTGAAATCAAGCATGTAACAAAAATATACGGAGGTACCCACAAGGCTGTGGATGATATCTCTTTGACAATACCTACGGGAGAAATCATCGGCTTTATCGGCCCAAACGGTGCCGGCAAAACCACAACGATCAAAATGATCACGGGTGTGCTCAATCCGGATGAGGGAGAAATCCTGATCAACGGGAAAAACATCGTTAAGGAGCCGCTGGAGGCAAAAAAGGAATTCGGAATCGTTCCGGACAACGCTGATATTTTCCTGCGGTTAAAGGGGCTGGAATACCTGAATTTTATGGGAGATATCTATGAGGTCGACAGCGAGCAGCGCAAGCAGCGCATCACCTCCCTTGCGGAAACCTTCGAGATGAAGGACGCACTCAATGACCGCATTCTTTCCTATTCCCACGGTATGCGGCAGAAAATCGTCATCATGGGTGTGCTGCTTTCCGATCCAAACGTATGGATTCTGGATGAGCCGATGACCGGTCTGGATCCGCAGTCCTCCTATTCTCTGAAGGAAATGATGAAGGAGCATGCCCGCAAGGGAAACACTGTTTTCTTCTCCACCCATGTGCTGGAGGTGGCGGAGCGTTTATGCGATAAGGTTGCCATCATCAACAGGGGACGCATCGTGTTCTTCGGTACACTGGAGGAGCTGAAGCAGCTGCATCCGCAATGTGATTCTCTGGAAGCCCTGTTCATGGAGGTCATTGCCCATGCGTAAATATCTGTCTCTGACACGGGTTCTGTTAAAGAACTCCATGGGGATGATGAGCGATGGCAAATCCAAGAAGGCACTCAACGTGTTCATATATGGCGTGCTTGCAGTCTGTATGATTCCGTTAGGCTTCACGCTGTACATGATGTTCAACACTGCCATGGCACAGCTGCAGCCCCTGCAGCAGGAGGGAGCCGTTCTGGCACTGGGCTTTCACATTTCCTCACTGGTAACCTTTCTGTTTTCCATTTTTCTGATTCCCTCCATCTTTTATTTCAGCAAGGATTCCGAAACCTTGCTGGCGCTTCCGCTGCCGCCGCAGACCATTCTGAGTGCCAAATTCAGTGTGTGTCTTGTGTATGAATATGCCTTTACACTGATCGTCTGCGTACCGCTGTACATCGCCTATGCAAACAATGCTGCGATTGGTATTCCCTATATTCTGCTTGCGCTGGTGATTTTCATTACCCTTCCAATCTATCCCCTCGTGCTGTCCAGCATCATCACGATGCTGCTGATGCGCTTTGTGCCGTTTTTCAAAAACCGCGACCGCTTCAATATGATTGCCGGTATCCTTTCCATCATTCTGGCCTTCGGCTTCAGCTTTGCAATGAACTCCGGTACGATTGCAGAGGATCCCAATGCGCTCATTTCGATGCTGACACAGGGGAATAATTCCATGATTTCCCTGTTCTCCAAAATATTTCCGGCTATCCCCTTTGCCGCAGAAGCACTTATCAGCAGCGATGCACTGCAGCTGGTTTACTATATACTCATCACCTGTGCTGCTCTGGCGGTCCTGGTCATTCTGGGAAAATGGCTGTACTTTAAGGGAGCCATCGGCTTCAGCGAAACAAAAAGCTCCCGCAAGGAGCTGTCCGCAAAGGATTTTGCGCGTGTCAGCCGCCACAGCAAGGTACGCACCTATCTGATTAAGGAGCTGCGTCTGCTTATCCGTACACCGGTGTATGCAATCAACTGTATCGGCATGTGTATACTGATGCCGATCATGCTGCTGGTCATCTTTATAACAGCGGATGCGGATGTCCTGCTGCAGCAGCTTCCGGATATCACACCGTATCTGGACGGCATGCTCCCCTATGCTGTACTTGCCGGCATGGCCTCAGGCTTTCTGTTCAGTAATCTGAACATGATTTCTTCAACCGCCATATCGCGTGAGGGAACAAATATCTCCTTCATGAAATACATTCCCATGTCATTGAAGCAGCAGCTGCAGGCTAAGGTACTCAGCGGTATTCTGATGTCTGTCATCAGCATGCTGCTGACGATGGTCTGTGTATACTTCCTGCTGCCGATTTTCCCGCTTACCTGGTATTTCGCTGCCGCAGCTGCTTCCCTTATCACCATCGTACTTGGCAATTATGCCAGTCTTGCGCTGGATATCCTGCACCCCAAGCTGGTTTGGGAACAGGAGGCAGCTGCTGTTAAGCAGAATATGTCAGGAATCGTGTCCATGCTGGCAGGTATGGCTATGACGGTTGTGACCTGTGTGCTGCTCTTCATCCTGCCGGATGACTATCTTCTTTTCGGTACGGCAGGCATGGTGATTGTATGTATTGCTGTTGATGTGGTATTCTATATGCGACTGGATAGCTTTGCACAGAAGCGCTTCCATCAACTATAGGAGTGAAATGAAATGAAGAGAATACTAATATATTTTGGTGACGAGCAGCAGAAGCAGCCCATTGTGGAACAGGTACTGAAGGACATGCATGCGGATTACCGTATCCTGCAGGATGCTGATCTCAATCAGTGTGTTGCCAATTTGATGGGCCTTCCCGGATTTGATGAGATACCGGATGCGAAGCCTGCTCACCACAGCATTGACCTCATGCTGTTTGAAGATGCTTCGGATGAGGATATTCAAAAGGTGAATGAATGTCTGCAGGCAAAGGGAACTGCCATGCAGCGAAAAGCAATGCTGACAAAGCATAACAAAGGCTGGACTTTTCATGATCTGCTTTCAGAGATCGAACGGGAGCATACCTATTTTCAAACCATGGATGCCATTCGCACCCTGCTTGTCCAAAGCAGCGAGCTGGTGATCGAATCCTGTACCCCCGCTTCCTGGAAGTCCTATGAGCAGGCCTTTTATCAGGCGTATGAATGCATGAACAGAGAATGCTCCATGGAAGAACTCAACGGGGCCTATGAAGCCCTGTCCTCCGCAAAAAAGCAGCTTGAGCCGGCAGAATAAAGCCGTCCGCAAACGGAAGTCTGCATGGAAACGGATAAGCTACAGAAATCCGGATATAAAAATGGTCAATAGATGAAATTGACCATTTTTTATCCTCTGCATGAAAGGATATCTGCATACAGCCAGGAATCCGCAAATTGCGGTTCTATTTCTGCTAATCAAAAATTGTATTGGTATACATATCTTGCAGCTATACGCTCGAATACCGGCTACCCCTTATAAATCCATGCAAATTCGATGTACAACAACAAAATCATCCAGGCCGTATCCAGGCCGATTGTATACCCTAATATACCGATGTATCCTTCCCTACTCTTCAAATCACGATAACCGATAACCGGCATATATATCCGCGAAATTCTTATCAAAATAATACAAATCACCGTCTGGATCACTTTATACCTGCTGTACAAGCACCATTGTGCAAAAAAGCCTGAACCGCGAGATCCTTCCTCATGTACATGGAGCCATGTGAAATTCACACAAAGCAATCACCATTCCGTATGGTATCAAGCATGCAACTGCAAAAGACGATTTGTCAGAATCTCGTGACAAATCGTCTTCTTTATATTTTCTGCTCACAGATTGAAACGTCTGTTTATACTTCCTCAAACTGGGAGTTGTACAGCTTGGTATAGAAGCCATCCGCTTTCATCAGATCCTCATGATTTCCGGCTTCCACAATGTCGCCATCCTTCATAACAAGAATCAGATCCGCATCCCGAATCGTAGACAAACGGTGTGCAATCACAAAGCTTGTACGGTTCTCCATCAGCTTCTCCATGCCCTTCTGAATCAGCACCTCGGTACGCGTATCGACAGAAGATGTTGCCTCATCCAGAATCAGTACCTTCGGATCCGCAAGGAAGGCACGCGCAATGGTCAGCAGCTGTTTCTGTCCCTGCGAAATATTATTGGATTCCTCATTGATCATCGTATCATAGCCATGATCCAGCGTACGAATGAAATGATCGACATAGGCAGCGTCTGCCGCAGCCATGACTTCCTCATCGGTTGCATTCAGACGGCCATAACGCAGATTCTCCATGACAGTTCCGTTAAACAGCCACGCGTCCTGCAGCACCATGCCAAACAGAGAACGTAAATCGCTTCTGCGCATATCCGTCGTTTTAATGCCGTCAATATAGATACTGCCGCTGTTCAGCTCATAAAAGCGCATCAGCAACTTAACGATTGTCGTCTTTCCGGCACCGGTTGGCCCGACGATGGCAATTTTCTTCCCCGGCTTGATATACATGGAGAAATCATTGATAACGATTTTGTCCGGAGTATAGCCAAAGTGCACGTTTTCAAAGGTAACCTGTCCCTTGATATCCGTATGTCCGTTCGCATCAAAGACTTCAACCGGCTGTGCGGTTTCCCTGACCTCTTCCTCTTCTGCCAAAAACTCAAACACACGCTCAGCCGCAGCAGCTGTAGACTGCAGGACATTCATCGTCTGCGCAACCTGAGAAATCGGGTTGTTGAAGTTTCGTACATAGATGATGAAGGACTGGATATCTCCGATTTCGATGACGCCGTTCATCGCCAGCCAGCCTCCCAGAATACACACACCGACATAGCCGATATTTCCGACAAACATGGCAATCGGCTGCATCAAGCCGCTTAGAAACTGTGATTTCCAAGCGGAATCATAAAGCTCGTCGTTGTATTTCGCAAACTGAGCAATGCTCTTTTCCTCTCCATTGAAGGCCTTCATGACAATGTGACCGCTATACATTTCCTCAATGTGTCCGTTCACATTTCCCAAAGAGCGCTGCTGCTTAGCAAAATATTTCTGAGAATGCTTAACAACAGTGGTTACCAGGAACAGGGACAGCGGAATGACAACCAGTGCCATCAGCGTCATCTGCCAGCTAATGGACAGCATCATGACAAGGAAGCCGATAATCTGTACAATGGAGGAAATCATCTGTGCCAGAGACTGACTCAGGGTCTGCTGTACCGTATCAATATCATTGGAAAAGCGTGACAGCACCTCACCATGAGATTGCTTATCAAAATAGGAGAATGGCAGAATGTCGATTTTCGCCGCCATTGTCTTACGCAGATTGAAGGATACCTTCTGTGCCACACCTGCCATCATCCAGTTCTGAATGAAATTACATAAGGTGGAAATCAGATAGATAGCAATCAGAAATAACAGAATCTCCGCAATGCGGTCAAAATTGATGGATCCTGTTCCGTATATTTTAGCGGTAAATCCGCTGACCAGCTCAGTTGTCGCCCTTCCCAGAATCTTTGGTCCGACGACCATAAAGACCACAGACAGTACGGCAAAGAGCATGGATACGATAATATTCAGATAGTAGGGGCGCATGTAGGCAATCAGCTGCTTCATGGTGCCCTTAAAATTCTTAGCTTTTTCTGTAGGAGCACCCGGGCCTCTGTGCCCCATCGGTCCTCGCTTCGCTGCATGTGAAGAACGGTTTTCTTTACTCATTTTCCAGTTCCTCCTTTGATAATTGACTATATGCGATTTCTTTATAGACATCGCATGACTTCATCAGTTCCTCATGGGTACCGATGCCAGCTACCTGCCCCTTATCCAGAACAACGATGCGCTGGGCATGCATGATACTGGAAATACGCTGTGCAACCAGCAGAACCGTGCTTCTGGTTTCCTGGCATAATTCATTCAGTGCCTTTCGCAGGCGGGCATCTGTTTTGAAGTCCAGTGCGGAGAAGGTATCATCAAAGATATAAATTTCCGGTTTTTTGACAAGCGCCCTTGCGATGGACAAGCGCTGACGCTGTCCACCGGAAACATTCGTACCACCCTGTGCAATCGGTGCATCAAAGCGCTCCTGTTTCTCATCAATGAAGTCCAGTGCCTGTGCAATCGATGCGGCCTCTTCCATATCGGCCGTTGTCGCATCCTCATTCGCATATTGCAGATTGCTGGCAATCGTACCGGTAAACAGAGAACCCTTCTGCGGTACATATCCTATTTTTTCACGCAGATCATGCTGAGATACCCTGCGGACATCCACACCGTCCACCAGAATACTTCCCTCTGTTACATCAAAGAAGCGCGGAACCAGATTGATGATGGTTGATTTACCGCTTCCGGTACTTCCGATAAAGGCGGTTGTCTCACCCGGCTGTGCCGTAAAGCTGATATCGTGAAGAACATCCTCCTCAGCGCCCGGATAGCGGAAGCTGACATGATGGAATTCAATACAGCCGCGTTTTGCTTCATCAAAGTGCTCTGCTGTTAACGGATCGCAGATGCTCGGCTCGGTATGCAGTACCTCCATGGCACGCTGTGCAGCCGCACTCGCTCTTGGCAGCATAATGGATATCATTGTAATCATCATGAATGCCATGATAATCTGAATTGCATACTGGATAAACGCCATCATATCACCAACCTGCAATGCTCCGGAATCAATCTGATGGGAGCCGATCCATACGATCAGTATCGAGGCGCAGTTCATAATCAGCATGACCAGCGGCATCAGACATGCCATGGCACGTGTGGTGAACAAATTGGTTTTCAGAATATCACCGTTTGCTTTCGCAAATTTCTCACTCTCACATTTCTGATTATTGAAGGCACGGATGACCGGCATTCCATCCAGAATTTCACGAACGACGGAATTCAGCTTGTCCATCAGCTTCTGCAGCATCTTGAACTTCGGCATAACAAAGGCGAATGCCACCATCATGATACTCAGAATGAGCACAACGACAAGTGCGATGATCCATGTCATGGATACATTGGTATTTACAACCTTGATCACAGCACCGATACCTATGATCGGAGCATAGATGACAATACGCAGAATCATTACCAACGCCATCTGAATCTGCTGGATATCATTGGTGGTACGTGTAATCAGCGTATTCGTGGAGAATTTATTAAATTCAGCACTGGAGAAGTGTTCAACCTTATTGAAAACATCCTTGCGCAGGTTTCTGGATACACCTGCCGCGATACGCGCTGCCAGAAAGCCGACAGCAACTGCCGCAGCCGCAGAGCCAAGCGCTACCGCCAGCATCATAAACCCGTGCTGGAACAGATAGGTATACTGTATGGCATCCACATCAACACCGATGGCCTTGTATTCATTTCGCACATAGGCTGCATTGGCAGTATCTGCGGTTTCTGCCCCCATGGCATCGGTCACCTTATTCATTTCCTGTTTCATATCCATCAGCTGCTTTGATGGCATGGTTTCCAAAACGGTGAAGATGTCCATTCCTTTCGGCAGACTGGATAGCAGCTTCATCATCTTTTTCTGTTCATCCGACAATTCCCTGCTGGATGAGGATTTTCCGCTTTTGGCCTCGGCAGCACTCTGCTCCAGCCCCATGACAGTCGTTTCCGCCTTGCGCAGAGATTCCTTTATGGTATCTCTTGTCGCACTGTCCACATCCTTCAGCTCATATACATTTTCCTTTTTCAGTATCGGATAGGCATCCAGCTGATCGTCAGTTGCTTCTTCACTTATGAGCCTTGTGTAATTGTCTGTAAAGACCTTCTGTTCCTTTTTATCCATGAACAGAACAAGCTTTTTTACTTCACTTTCACGAATTACACTCGGAACACCGTCTTCCACACCACCGGATACGATACCGACATCGACTATACTGGACATATAATCCGGCATCGCCAGCTCACACATCGCCTGCGTGAACAGCAATGCCACAATCGCCAGAATCGATAGGGCAAACGGCTTCAGATATTTACCTAATTTCGTCATTTCTGTTCTCCTTCCTCAAGCTTTTCTTTGCGTTTCTGAGAATATGCCAGTGCCTTTTCCAGTATGCGGACAAACGCATTGGCATCCTCCTCACCGAGTTCCTCAATGAATTCGACAAGACGCTCTGTCATAAAGGCTTCACAGTTTTTCATCATCCGACGGGCATCCTCGCTTACCTGAATATAGACGCTTCTGCGATCTGTATCCAAAAGAATCCGGTCCACCCACCCCTTTTTCTCAAACTGCTTTATAATCTGGGAAATCGCAGCGGGCGTGACCTGAAAATAATCACTCAGCTCGCTCATCTTTACCAGATTGCCGTCATTGAGCTTCATAATGGCATCCAGGACCATGATATCGCGATGCTTCATTTTCGGATGATCATCTTTTTTCAGCAGGTTGTCTCTGCGAAACATGTAAAATAAATGTGTAACCTTCCTGACAATATCCATCTCATCCATTGTATCACCTCTCCAATTAGTTAAGTAACTTAATAATTAACTACCTTAACTATTATATTCAAAAATACAGCGATGTCAACAAAGATACTTTACTTCACACAAAGTTCACAATGTTTCCGCTTTCACCTGAAAATAAAAAAAGAGGATTCTAAAGCGTCCTCTTTCATCTGCATATTATTCCTGTACGGCAGCCTCTGCCTGTTCAATCGTTTTCAGAAAGCTCTGTGCCTTTTCCACGTAATAGATTTTATTACCGTGTGCACATACATAACGGAAGCAGCTTTTCGCTTCCTCCAAGTCCTTCTCAACAAAAGCAATCAGTCCCAGGTAGTATTTGAAATCCACACGCTGAAATTCAAATCCTGCTGTCGGCATCGCTTTTTCAAAAAAGCTGCGGGAGCTGGAGAAGTTTTGATCCATCAGATCCAGCTTGTTCTGAATTCCCTCCAGACACTGTGTTTTAATCATTTGCATCGGTCCGTTGTTTACTCTGGCCCCGGCCTTCTCACACTCATCGTAATGATATTTCACCATACTGCGATCACCCAGCTGGTAATACGCATATGCCATCAGCGAGTGATAGGCGAAGATGAAGTTTCCTCTACCCTGCGCACTGGTTGCCAGCACATCGATTGCCAGATGCGGATCATTCAGATAGACCATGCATTGTGCAAGATGCTGGGGCATCGGAAAGTTCTTTTTCCGCTTTCCTTTTTTTGCATAGGCAAAAATCGCCGTTGCACAGGCCTCGGGATTGCATTGATCATACAGCAGGGAAATAATCGGCTGCATGGACATGTTCTTCCGTTTGGTGAGCTGGAAAAACAGAATAGAATACATCATCATTGCCGCAAAGACCGCTATGAAATTCTCAACATACAGAATCACAAGCAGAACCGCAATCAACCCTGTAAAATACAGCAGGTTCATTTTCAGATTAAAGCTCCAGGCCTTTTTGCCAAGTGCTTCATACTCACTCAGATATGCATGATGCAGGCGGTAAACACGTTCCACCTCCGCAACACTGGTCACATTTTCCTTTGCGAATTCCCTGCGCATGCCTCTGTTGGGAATGCTCAGCATGCCATACAGGCAGACAACAAGTGCCGGAAGCACAGTTACGGTACCAATCAGCTCAACGATGGTGAAGCCGCCCATAAAAAACAGCACCATGATGAGGATAAAGGGAACATTAAAGCGCTGCATGGCATAGCTCAGCAGCATGACGCCGTTGGCAAGACCGGATATGGTCAGACCGCCGATCAGATAATACATATAATCCGCTTTTACAAGCTCCCCTGCCATTTCCGCAGGGATGCTTTGCTGCATCAAAGAAACGATATACTCTCTTTGATAGCCCATAAATCCAAACAGGACTGCACCGGCCGCAAAGCTGACCAGTAAAACCACAAGATGTTTCTTACATTGATATTTCCACATACAATTACCTCTTTTAAATACTGTAACATACTATATCATAAACAAATGAAAAGGAAAAGAAATTTCCCTTTCCTTTCCATAAGTTTTGTATAAATTTACTCGCTTTTGATTTCTCTGCCGTTCATCATCGGTGCACAGACCAGCACGATGATAACCGATATAACGAAGTTCATCGCCAGCGAAATCATCGTCAGCTGCTGCAGAAGCTCCAGTGTAAACTCCCCCCTGCTCAGGAAGAAAATGGTCAGCCCGATACCGGGAGCAGCTGCTGCAACCATGATCAGCATACGCAACATATTCTCCATAATTGCATTGTTACGACTCTTTAAGATACGTACAGACAGCACGCTCGCTGACAGAAACAGCGTTGCATAGCCCAGCAGCATGATGAAATACTGCAGGACACTGGCAATATCTGTCTGATACAGCAAAGCCGCCACAAGAATTGCCGCACTCATCGGCAGCAGCATCTTCAAAAAGGTCGGCAGCAGCACGCATAGCAGCTTTTTCAGCGGGTGATCGGGAATCAGATAAATCTGATAGTTGTTCATATCCTTCATGAAATCGGAATTCTGGACAATGGTGAAGAGCCAGAACATCATCATATACATGAAAAAGCCAAAGCCCATATCCATGATGAGTGTGATAACCAGATAAATACCGATTGTCATAACATCCGTCCAGCGGATATAATCATTGGATTTGCGCAGCAGCAGAACATTTTTGGAAAAGATAGCCATAGCGCCACTGCGAAAGCTCGCCTTAACCTCATGAATCTTACGATCACTCATCCCATCGCGTTTGCCGGCACGCACATCCTTATACAGCGCAGTAAACTCCTGTGCATCCTGCATGGCACGTTCCACAAAGTCCCCCTTATAGCTGCATAGCAGAAGATAGGCTGCAATACAGGAAATCAGAAGTAAGCCGATTCCAAGCAGCATAAGTCCCCATGAGGAAGCGATATAGGATACCAGTATCATTTTGATCCATCCAAACAGCGGCACCAAGTAAAACAGCTCCGTATTCAGAAAAAGTGTTCCACTTCCTGCCAGTGCAAAATCGTTCTGCAGGACGACCATGCCATACACCGCCGCAACCATCAGTACATACAGCAAAGCGGCAACCGCAGGGATATGGCGATAGCTATCCTTTTGAATCGAGAGCAGATACACATAATAATATACAACCAGAAAGACAAAATACACCAAAGAAAAGCAGAGGAATGCAATCAGCAAAAACGGAAATGACAATTCAATCGTGCTTCCCAGCAGAATGACCATAAGCAGGGAAACTGCCCCGCACAGAAAGGCGGAAGCGATATTCTGCAGCATGAGAAAGCGCATGGTCTGTACACGGGTAAAGGGTCCGCTGAACAGATAGAAGGCATCCGCCTCCATAAACAGCGCCTTTTTTTTCTGCAGCAGCATGACGCCGACCATCAGCGCCGTAAATCCGACACCGATCATGATCGCCATATTGGCATCCGTGATATTCTGCATTGACAATGCAATTTCCGGCTTGGAAAGACTCATGACAATCAGTCCGCCGTACAGTAACATCATGAGTATGGCAAAAATCGCGCTTCCCTTACGGGAAAATACATGGCGGATATTCGCCTTCATGCGTGTCAGATACAGCTTATACAGTATGCTCATGTTCATCACCTTCCACAGATGCAAAGAAGATTTCCTTGATACTTTTATCCTTCAGCTCTTCCTTTCGCACATGCGCAACAATTCTTCCATGATCCATAATATAGGCGCTGTCCCATATCGCTTCGATCACATCAATGATATGCGTGGAAATCAGAATGGCAACCCCCTGCTGCTTCAGACGTACAAACAGCTGCAGCGTTTCTTCAATACTTGCCGGGTCCAATCCCACCATCGGCTCATCCACCAGCAGCGTCTTTGGGGAAATGATCAGTGCCAGCAGCATGCTGACCTTCTGCTTCATCCCTTTGGATAGCTCACGAACCGCTTTTTTGCGTTTGTCCTCCAGCTTGAACAGGGTGATATATTCATCTGCAAGCGCACGGTAATTCTCACAGCGGTATGCCTTTCCGATAAATTCCACATGCTCATCTATGGTCAGAAGATCATAGAGCACCGGTGCCTCGGGGATATAACCAAAGCCCTTTTTCGCATCCAGTGAGCTGTTGGCAACACCGTTGATTTTAATATCTCCCTTATACTGCAGCAGATTGGTTATGCTCTTGATAGTTGTCGATTTACCGGCCCCGTTTGGTCCCAGCAGAATGGTCACCTCGCCATCTGCTGCACATAGGGAAACATCATCCACAGCCTTGAATTTCCCATACAGCTTTGTCAGATTCTTTACTTCGATCATAATACACCCTCGTCTTTCTTTTTTATTTGAATTTCTTTTTTATCCCGAAACTGACGATATTGAAAGCACATCCACAGAAAGCCTTCTATCGTACAGACTGTCCCGAGTATCAGCAGCAGACTATGCATGTCCGCAGCCCAGTCAAAGCCAATTGCAAACAGCATACCGGCTCCGGACACAAACAGCAACGCCCCTTTGCGAAAGGTAAGATTCACGATACGAAGACGTCTTCTCTTCATACGCAGCATAATACCGACCACCATCAACAGGCCGACAGCCCCCAGAATCGAACCTGTCATCAAAAGGATCATCGACACCACAGAGCTTTCGAACCACAGCAGGGACAGCAGACAGAGACAGCCGATAACCAGGGCACCGGCGAATATATGCAGAGTCGAACGATATCCCTCCATTCTGGTTTCCACCTCACTGTGCAGGGGTACACAGCCCTCCTCAGCCCAGAAAAAGTAAACATCTTTTCCCTCGGGATTTATGATATGCCAGCCGCTGTTTTCAAACAGCTGAAAGTAGGCTTCCTTTTCATCCTCCTTCAGCTTCTGCATATCGTAGCTGAAGATGCGGTTGACCGGCTCCTGCTTTTGCAGGATGTAGCACATACCGCGAAATTTCTCAAACACCCAGCCTTCCTTTGCATACTGATGCAGCATTTCCATATCCTCACAATCGGAAAAGGCAAGACCACCGCACATCACGCGTTTTCTATCCTTCATATCCGTTTTCCTCCAATATTCGCAATCCGTCCTCCACCATGCGTTTTCGTCGGGCAACCTCATGCAGCAGCACCTGTCTGCCGGTATCGGTAATCTGATATTTCTTCGTCCGATCCGCAGTAACAGAGGTCTGCAGAATCCATTCCGCCCTGCACAGCTTCTTCAGCAGAGTATACAGGGTTCCCGGACCCATGGTGATGCTTTGATTGCTGAGCTCCTCGATATATTTCATAATCGCATAGCCATGGCGCTCGATCATCAGCGACAGCAAAATGTAATACATGGCATCTGTCAGCTGCGCACTCTCCATCGTATTGCTTTTTGACATATTCTCAACCTCCATAATAGATATATCCATTTTAGATATATCTATTACAGATATAATATACCATACCTAAAGATAGGCGTCAACATATTTTGATTTTCAAACTGAAGGAGCTGAAGAAAGCATACAGATGGCGCATGCTTTCTTTATACTACATGCCTTTCAGCGGCTGCAGAATGACCGCGACAAGACAAAGCAGCACTACGAAAACCAGCTTCATTTCCTCATCCCTTCTTTCCTGCACGGATATTTCATATGGTATACGATTTGAAATACCGCTATATTCCTGAAAAAGCATGTAAAAAACAGGTATTTTACGCTTGATTGCACAAAAAAAAGAGCTGTACACAAACGTATACGTTTATGTACAGTGCACAGAGATATTTTATAGCATACTCCCCCATTGCGCAAGAGTCCCATGTAAAATAATGAAATCCTTACCATCCGCCCGTTGCGATTCACCGAGGCATAATGAATCCTCAAGAATACCAAAAAGGTACTACGTTCTTCATGAGGTTACTGCCATACGTTACTGTTTTTACCCTTAATTAAACAATTTCTACCATAAGATTAGTGAATGATAATACTTACCCTTCCATATTGACAGCAAAAATGATAGAGAAGGATACCGGTATGGACAGGCTGTAAAAAAAGACGCGGAATCGTCCTGCAGCTTCCGCAGCCTTCTTACGTTTAATAAAAAATACAGTGCTTTTCCCGTTTATCTTTGGCAGCCAGCCCGATGAAGGTGGAGCCTGCCGGCACATCACTGATCACAACCGCGTTGGCGCCGACCTTGGCATCATCATGAATCGTGATGTTGCCAAGACATTTTGCCCCTGCTCCAATCATCACCCGATCTCCCAGCGTAGGGTGCCGTTTGGCATGCTGTTTACCCGTCCCCCCCAGCGTTACACCGTGATACAGCTGACAGTCATCTCCGATGACGGCAGTCTCTCCGATGACAACCCCCATTCCATGATCAATCAGCAGACCTCTGCCAATCGTTGCCCCCGGATGAATTTCTATCCCTGTCCAATGCCTGGCGATGTTGGAATTCAGCCTTGCCAGAAAAAACAGATGATGCTTGTACAGGAAATGAGAAACCCGATGAAAGGCCAGTGCACGGATATGCGGATACAACAACAGAATTTCCAGCTTGGAATGCGCTGCCGGATCGTTTTGCAGGGAGCGGTTGAGGTTGTGATTGATATCCTTCAACACCCGAAACATATCAGTCAAAATCCAGTACGGAGAGGTATTTTTCTCCACCGTCCGGTGCTACCGTAACGATCTTTTTTCCGGGATAGCGTAAAGATAAACGTTTTGCTAAAGCAATGTTGGCACCGGAGCTGATACCGACCAGAATTCCGGTTTCCTTAGCGAAGCGCACTGTCTCAAAAACAGCCTCACGATCGGATATCAGCAGAATATCATCCGCCAGCTCCCGATCAAAATTAGCAGGAACAAAATTTGCCCCAATACCCTGTATTTTGTGCGGACCAGCCTGTCGTCCACTTAAAACCGCACTCTTTTCCGGCTCTCCAGCCATGCATAAAATCGCGGGATTGTATTCCTTCAGCCGCTTTGCCACCCCGCTGAAGGTACCACCGGTTCCGATGCAGGCAACAAAGATATCCACATCCTGCAGCTGATCCAGAATCTCTTTTCCGGTTGTCTCATAATGCGCATTTGGATTATCGGGATTGTCGAACTGGGAAAGTGAACGATAGTTTGTGTTCTCCTTCATCAGCCTTTCCATTTCATCCATGGCTCCCTGCATTCCCTTTTCCCCCGGTGTCAGCACAAGTGTTGCACCGTAGGCCTTTACCAGCTGACGGCGTTCCATACTCATTGTTTCCGGCATAATGATAATGACCGGGATATGGTAAACGGCACCAAGCATAGCAAGTGCGACACCGGTGTTACCACTGGTGGCTTCAACCAGTACCGTATCCTGTCTGATTTCTCCCTTATTCATGGCAGCGTCCAGCATCCCCAGCACTGTGCGGTCCTTGATGCTGCCACCGATGTTATATTTTTCCAGCTTTACATAAATATTGGTATCCTCTATATGGTACAAAGGGGTGTTTCCAATCAGCTTTACTGTTTCCTTCATCTTTCATGTCCTCCTTTTACAGTTGATATTCTCTATGAACTTGACGATTACAACATCGTTCACGGAGCAGGACGCTTTCGCATTTGAACGTATTCCAGAACAATTTTCCTGCTGCATATGCTTTCATGCGACAAACCTCCTTATCTGCTATAGTATATTCCTTTTCAAAAGGAAAAGACACTATGACGCTTTTATGCTCTTTATTATCCCATACTTATACAAAAAAAGAAACAGTTTGGAGGCATTTTCTGAAAGAAATGAAACTTTGTGTAAGCTGTCATCCAGTGATTGGACCATGCGATTTGCTTTCACTACAGATGGATGGGACTGTAAGGCCACTATGCACAGATTCCCCATGTAGAGGATAACATGGAAATTTGTAAAAAAAATAAAAAATTTAGGAGTTTCGTATGTTTCATACGTATATAAGAGTATATAGGAAAAAAAGGAGGATACTACCTATGGAAAAAGAATATGCAAAGGATTACCCGATCCCCTTTCACAATGATGTTTTCTTCAAATACATGCTGATTGGGGACGATGCAGGCTCTGCATTGCTGAGAAGCAGAATCATCGAAGAAATTTACGGACTGAAGGTCCATGAAACGAAGGTCCTGAACCCGGAGCTGCTGCCGGAAGCTTTTTTTGGCAAACGTGCGGTTTTGGATGTCGTGCTGGAGGATGAAGCCGGCCATTTTTACGATCTGGAAATGCAGGTATCCGGCTATACGCAGAAGGAACAGCTGCGTTTTCAGCAGTATGGCTACCGCCTGGTCGGAAGACAGCTGAAGCAGGGAGACGAATATACAGAGCTGAAGCCGTTTTATCAGATTATCTTTATGAATGATAAGCCCAGGGATGGCGGACGCATGATACGCCACTACAAGGTAAAGGATGAGGATAATCAGGAGGAGCCCAACGGTACACTGAATCGAGCCATCGTGTTTCTACCGATGATCAAACAGCGTGTAAAGGAGGTTGGAGGCGTGGAAAATCTGACAGAGTTTGAAACTTTCTGCTATGTGCTTGCATATAATCCGGATGATGCTATACTAAACATGAAGAGAAGGATGGTGAACGTGGTTATGGAAAAATATAATGAAATGCGTGAGGACGGATCATTGTTCAGCTGGGCGGAATCGGTGGAGTTTGCGGAGCAGGCAGTACAGGCCAATTTGGAGGAGCGAACTGCAGAAGCTGAAAAGCTGGGGCTTGAAAAAGGTCTTGAAAAAGGTCTTGAAAAAGGAAAAAGGACATTGTTACAAACACAGATCATCCATAAGTACGAAATTGACGATAACTGGGTGAATTCCTTATCCGATCAGCAGATAGATGACGCAGTCATCCTTATCCTGAAATGTGATACATATGATGATTTAAAAGAAAAGCTGAAAAAGAACGAACTTAAATAGAAAGAAAAAGGAATGCTGAGTAAATTCGCATTCCTTTTCTTATTCGAAATTCGAACAGTATCTCCAAAAGAAAAAGCCGCAGGTTCCCCTTTGGCTGTTGCATGTCTTATTTCTTTTTTCATTTGCTTTTGGTGCTTTTGGAATCCTTGGCATTTGCCATTTTCGGTGCCTTTGGATCCGGATCATCAAAGTAACGTCCCGGCTTGGATAAGTCAAAATACAAGCGACTGTCTTCACTCATACCGAAGCTCTTATTGCTGCCGTCATCTGTAATTTTATTTAGTGCTTCACAGAACAGTGCATTGTGAGCTTCCTCACGCTCCAGCAGGAACATGATGGTTTCCTTGACATATTTATCATCAATCTGACGATACAAATACTCATATACCACCTTGGCACGCTGTTCACTTGCGATATCCGCAAGCAGATCGGCTGCCAGATCACCTGTCACGGTCACATAGTCAGCAGTCCATGGATTTCCGCTGGAATTTACCAGGGCAGGATTCAGACCGAAGGTAACCATTGTTTCAATCTCACCGGCATCCACCTTCTTATAGTCCACATCACCACCATTTAACAGATTGATGGTTTCTGCCACCATTTCCATGTGGCTCAGCTCTTCGGTACCGATATCCAGAAACAAATCCTTGAAGACCGGGTCCTTTGCGCGAAAGCTTTGTGACAGATACTGCATCGCTGCCTTGACCTCACCGTTGCAGCCTCCCAGCTGTTCCTGCATCAGGACAGCGTATTGCGGATTGGGACGCTCTACCTTTACAGGATGTAATAACTTTTTCTTGTGTTCAAACATATTCTCACTCCTTTGTCATCATTAGTATGGGAAGGAGTGTTTCATTTATACGTGATTTTAAACATCTATTTCTTTGTATTCACTGCCTAGCTGTGCATAATGCGCGGCATTCTCCAGAATTTCCTTTACCTGCTCCTCACTGCATTTGCGTATGATCCGGGCAGGACTGCCCACAGCCAGACTGTTTTCCGGAATCTGCTGTCCTTCCTTTACAAGAGCCCCTGCACCGATGATACTGTGTCTGCCGATATGTGCACCGTTTAACACAATAGCTCCCATGCCGATCAGCACCTCATCCTCAATCATACAACCGTGCAGCACCGCATTATGGCCCACGGTCACCCGTTTCCCTATTTGCAGCAAATGCTTCGGATCCGTATGCAGCGTGCAATTATCCTGTATATTGCTGTCCTCGCCGATATGAATATGATCCTTATCGCCACGCACCACGCTGTGAAACCAGATGGAGCTTCCCTTCTCCAGCGTCACATCACCGATCACGGTCGCATTGCTGGATACATAGGCGCTTTCTTCTATGAGCGGCTGCTTATCTCTGTATGGTAAAATCATGTTCTACACCTGCTTTCCTTACAGCTATACTATACCACACAAGACACCGTTATCATGAAGGAATTTACATACGAAAGTTAAAATTTCAGATGTCAGTACCTTTAGATATTTCTTCCCCTATTTAACGATAAGTCAAAAAAAGAATTCACATTACTATAAATGACAATAGAAATGTGAATTCCTTATCCATAAACAACCGAAGACCAGGCCTTTTTAAAATTACCTGCTTTTTTATTATTCAATTCCAAACACAGGAACAGCAGGTGCAACCTCAGCGAAGCCATAAGCTGTTGGCAAAGCATCCGCACACCTTATTGTATTTCCGCATATCCCATATTTATTCAGGACAGCATACAAGACAGCTCATATATTATTCCTGCTCCTGATCCTTCTTATAATCTTCATACAGGCTGGAAAAGGCAGAGCAGCTGGAGCAGTCACTGTGACAGGAGCCGCAGCCGGAGTCCTTCCCTTTTTTCGGTCTGGTAGCATAAACGATCACCGCAAGTATGGCAAGCAGTACCGCTATTACGATAACATCTGCAATATTCATATTCTCACATCCTGTTCACCTTTAGTATATGCAGGAATACAGGTTTTGTCCAATCAGAAGAACATACTTCCGATCTGAAAGACAAGGAATGCGACAAGATAGGCAACCAGCGTCTGGTAGCCGACAGCTCCCAGCGCCTGCCTGATGGATCCCAGTTCTCTTCTTGTTGCGGCGAAGGCGGCAATGCATGGCATATACAATACCGTGAAGCACAGATATGCAAAGGCGGAAACCGGAGTGAAAATTGTCTGCAAAGCAGCACTCAAACCGGCATCGCTGTTTGTCTGGGTCAGTACACTCAGCGTGGAAACAACACTTTCCTTTGCCGTGATTCCGGTTACAAGCGCGGTACTTGCTCTCCAGTCCTCAAATCCCAGCGGTGCAAAAATATGAGAAATCCAGGTGCCGATGCTGGCAAGCATGGAATCTGCGGAATCCGCAACTGCAGTGAAGGAAAAATCATAGCTCTGTAAAAACCAGATAACGATGCTGGCCACAAAGATGATCGTGAATGCCTTGCGCAGAAAATCCTTAGCCTTCTCCCACATATGCAGCACTACACTTTTTGCACTCGGTATACGATAGGAAGGCAGCTCCATTACAAAGGGCACGCTGTCTCCCTTAAACATTGTGCTTTTCAGCAACAGTGCAGACAGGATTGCCACAAGGATACCAATCAGATATACACTGATCAGGATCAATGCAGTATGCTCAGGAAAAAATGCAGCAGTTATCATACCGTAAATTGGCAGCTTGGCACTGCAGGACATAAACGGAGTGACAACGATAGTCATTTTCCGGTCACGCTCACTGCTCAGTGTACGGGCGGACATGATAGCGGGCACACTGCAGCCAAAGCCAATCAGCATTGGCACAAAGCTTCTGCCCGACAAGCCGATTTTACGCAGCAGCTTATCCATAACAAACGCCACCCGGGCCATATACCCGCTGTCCTCCAGCAAAGACAGGAAGAAAAACAGCGTTACGATCACAGGAAGAAAGGACAGTACGCTTCCCACACCGTTGCAGATACCGTCTATGATCAGCGCCTGCAGCCAGTCACTGACCTGCAAGGACGCCAGCAGGTTAGCCATTTGATCACATGCTACGGCAATCCCATCCTCCAGCAGCGTCTGCATAGTGCCGCCAATCGGACCGAAGGTCAGATAGAAAATGCACAGCATGATCAGAATAAAAATCGGTATGCCAAGATATTTATGGGTCAGCAGCCCGTCAATTTTCTCGCTGCGCACCTGTGCTGAGGATGCATGCCGTTTCACAACACAGTCAGCCACCAGCTCCTCTATATAGGAATAGCGCATATCTGCCAGTGCAGCCTCACGGTCTGTCTGTAAGGCATCCTCCATGCTTTTTACGATTTTTTCTATAATATCGATATCATCCTGATGCAGCTTCAGCTCCCTTTGCATTGGTTCATCTCCCTCCACCAGCTTGGTAGAGGCAAAACGCATGGGAACCTTTGCCTGTTTCGCATGATCCTCTATAATATGGGCTATGGAATGAATGGCACGGTGAACCTCTCCCTTGCAGAAGTCCAAATTTACTGCCTGTTTTCCATCCCGAATCTGCTTTTTCACCACACGGATCAGCTCATCGATCCCCTCATTTTTGCTTGCGGAGATAGGCACGATCGGACAGCGCAGATGCTCACTCAGCGTATGCACATCAATGCTGTTTCCACTCGCCGTCACCTCGTCCATCATATTCAGCGCAATCACCATCGGCTTCTGCAGCTCCATCAGCTGCAAAGACAGATAGAGGTTTCGTTCAATATTCGTAGCATCCACGATATTGATGATCAAATCCGGATCATCCTTTAAAATGAAATCCCTTGTCACCACCTCTTCACTCGTATAAGGAGACAGGGAATAAATTCCCGGCAGGTCGACCAAGGCAGCTTCCTTAAACGATTTGATCTGCCCCATTTTCTTTTCCACGGTTACTCCGGGAAAATTCCCCACATGCTGGTTGCTGCCGGTCAGTCGGTTGAAGAGTGTCGTCTTGCCGCAATTCTGATTACCGGCCAGTGCGATTAGGACATCCTTCATTTCGCCCCCTCCGCATCTACCTCAATCTTTGCGGCATCCTCCAGACGCAGCGTCAGAACATAGCCTCTCAGATTCAGCTCCATGGGATCACCCATTGGCGCCACCTTGTTTACATGCACGTTCGTGCGCGGCGTCAATCCCATATCCAGCAGCCGTCTGCGCAGCGCCCCCTGTCCGCCAACTGCCCGTATAATGCCACCCTGTCCGGGTTTAATGTTATCCAATGTCGTCATAATCAACTACCAACTTTCTAAATGTTACCCTTGGTTAATATCCATATATATCATACTCTAATTCCTTACTTTGTCAATGCTTATCGTGCAGTTTTTCACAAACGCAAACATATTTCCACCACTATTTTCCCCTCGGTGATGATTTTCCACAGACAAGCTCTTTCAAATGCATCATCCACCACCCTTGCCCAGCCGCCCTGAAAGCCGCCAGCTAATAAAATACGATATGAAATATTCTTTCATTTGTTGATATTACAGGCATTCTTTTCAGCAATTTAAAAGAATGCATACTGAATTTTCTTTTCTTATGTGCACTACGCCTTTTTGTGATAAAATGAACATAACAGATATTTCTTAAAACTCAACTTTTATGGTGAAACCAATGAGGAGGTTCCATATGAAACGCAGTTTATTTAAAAAGCATCAGCTGTGGTATGTCGCAGGCTTTCTGATTATCAACTTTGCTGCCTGCATCATCATAGGCAATCATGCCTACCGGCAAATCCAAGCGGATATGAATGCGCATGCTTTGCAGTCACAGGAGGAAGTACAAAGTGTTATGGATGATTACCGGCATTCCTTTCAGCTGTTCACTACCATGCTTGAAAGGGAGGTGGAAGCAGAGCCAAAGCCGGCAGTCATCTGGAAGTATCTGAAAAAGCTGGATAAGCAGCTGCAGGCTATTGAGGGTGATACCTTTGACGGCCTGTATATGTATTATAGGAACTCCTATTTATACAGCTGGGATACGCCCTATGAGCAATATGAAAAAAGCGGATATGATGCCACAACACGTCCGTGGTACCGCAATGCAGTGGATGCGAAGGGTGAAATCGTGTTCACTCCGCCGTATATGAGCTTTGCCAATCATTATATTCTATCCACCATTTCACAGCTGCAGCCGGATCAGAAAACCGTGTTTGCCTATGATATAAAAATGGGAAACATACAGAAGCTTATCGCCTCTTTACAGGCATATGATAAGGAGCAGCTGATCATTTTTGATAAAAAAGGCACCATCATTGGCAGCAGCGAGGAGGATTATCTCGGCGGAAACCTAATGCAGAGCACTGAGGAAAACAGAGAACAGCTGACAGAGGCAAACAACAAGCTGAAGCAGGCCGATTCCTCAATTTCAAAGGAGGATCGAAAGAAGCTGGAGGATGAGGCTTCCTATGCACAGGCCTTCTATGATTTTCAAAACAGCTTTTCCACCGACTTCAACTCGCTTCTGAAGGATAACGGTATGCAGCTGGTTGATTATCAGAATCAGAAATACTTCGGACTGATCCAGCAGGGAAACGAGTTTGATTATCTTATTCTCGTACCCGTATATTCCATGCTGTCCGCAACCCTGCAAATCTGGCTGATTCCTCTGCTCATACTGGAAATCATATTGATTTATGTGCTGAGCCAGATCAGCAGAGAGCTGAAAAACCGTGAATTAAAGGGGGCCTATGTGGAGCTGGGTCAGACACAGAAGCGTTTGGAAATTGCATTACAGGCTGCCCAGAAGGCTGCAGCCATCGATGAGCTGACCGGTATGATGAATATGAAATCCTTCCGCAGTACAGTTAAGCATCACATACAGGGAATGGAGGAGGATGAGAATGGAATCCTGATTATGATTGACGGCGATCATTTCAAATCTGTCAATGATCAATATGGGCATTCCGTCGGTGATGAGGTTATCCGTCTGACGGCACAGATGATTGTCGGTCGAATCCGTACGGTCGATTATGCTTCACGACTCCATGGAGATGAGTTCGCCATCTTCGTATCCAATACGCGTGACTACTGTGTAGCGGAAAAAATCATGGAGGATATCAATCTGTCACTGGCGAAGGAAGCCCAGAAACGAAATATGCCCGCAATCACCTTATCCTCCGGTGCTATTATCGCCTGCCCCAATGATAATTATATGGAGCTGATCAAGGCTGCCGATGAGGCTTTGTACAGAGCAAAGGAAACGCACAACGGTGCCTTTCGTCAGGCTGAGGAGAGGTAAAAAACATACAGCCTGCGTTCTTATGTGCGATACAGTAGGCACGCAATGCATTTGAGACAAAAAGGATCAATTTCATCTTTACGAACCTGATGAAATCGATCCTTTGCTTTTCTATTTCGTACACGGGCAAGCGCCTGTTCTGTCGCAGGGCATCTCCTTTATGAATAGCCGGGCACCGCAATTTCTGCATACCTCTTCCTCTATTTGTTTTGATTACCTTTCTGCGTACATAGGCTAACGCCGCAAACCATGCGACTTTATCTGCACAGATAGATTCCCGGACAGCATCCCCCGCCAAGACACATATTGCATAAGATCAGCTGACAGCAGAAATTTGATCCTCCACCGCCAAAGGGACTCTGCATACTCTGATAGCGGGTTCTTCCGGACTGCATCTGTGCATATAGCTGACGGTATTGCTGATTGGACGGATCCATTTGACATGCTCGCTCTGCCGCCTCCATCGCCGCAATCTGGTTCCCGATACTATAATTGCTGATGGCATACAGATAATACCAGGATGCATCCCGATTCTGAATGCTGTTCAGCACCTGAATCGCCTCCTGAAAACGCCCCATGTTTATATAGCTGACAGCTGCCTGGTAATCATTGGAAAATGACTGCTGATAGGTATTCTGCTGGTAGCCGTTGAAATTCTGTCCGAATGCTCCCCCGTTCTTTTTATAATCCAGTGCCTGCTGATAAGCATTCTGTATCTGCTTGAATTTCTCTTCAGCGTAGGGTTCCTTGTTTACATCGGGATGATATTTCTTCGCAAGCTGGCGATAAGCACGCTTGATTTCATCCTCACTGGCATCCCTTGACACCCCTAATATCTTAAACGGATCATCCATCTTTTTCACCTGTTCTTTTCTTTCTTACCATTTCATATTTCGTCCAGACTCCCGCATACAGGATATTACGCAGTATATCCGCATGCCGCAGAATCGGCAGTGCTTCAAATGCATCGGCGCTGTTGGAAATCATCAGCTCCAGAATGACCTTGACACGTTCATCAAAATCCGTTTGCCCGCTTTTTTCAAGAAACGGATTGAACTGTCCCTTCCTTCGATCGTCTTCCACATCATCATAGGCATCCATGATGTAGATGAACCTTCCCAGATAATCTCCCAGACGATATAGTGTATCATACCATTCATCATGCCGGTAGGTAACGATTTCCGCCATCATCACACCGCTTAAGGAGGAAAGCCTGTCCAGATCACGGCTTTGCGCCTTCTCCAGCTCCGCTGTCTTTTGCAAAACCTCACGGATTGCCTGTATCTTATGGGGATAGGCTTCTTCCATACGCTTCATCGGACGCTTTAAAAGCGATAGCATGCTTCTGGCCTGCAGCCGATGCTCATCCTTCCAGTCATCCTCACACTTCAGATAGGTCAGAATAATCGTCATATCCGCAGCATAGCGAAGATAAGCATTCTCCCGCTTTACATGCCGGTGCATCGGATGAACGACGCATCGCTCCCTGACGAGCTGATCCTCCGGCTCATACAATGCCGTAAGCAGAATCGCCAGAAAGGTGAGATCAAAATTTAAGGTCAGCTGACCTCTGCGACCGAAATCCTCATGGAGTGCTTTGCACATGCCGCAGTAAAAGGATTGATAGGTATCGAAATCCTTTATTTTAAGCTCCGGTTTATTGACAATTACATATCCAAACATGTTACTTTCCCTGCCTTGACAAAAAACTTCATGTGATAAGTTTACCCTTATTATAGGGAAATTTCAAGAGTCGCAGACAAGATAACATAAAAACACACATTGCAAGTCGCTTTTCAGCCTGTTGTGCAGACTATGCATCATGCATATACCAGTTAAAAAAAGCTGCATTATTTCCAAACGCTTACTCAAAAAGAAGATGCATATACATAAAATGATGATGCATTCAAAGGATATTCTATAAAGGGAATACTCAGTCTGGTGAAAAAGGATCCTGTGTATTGGAAGAAAGCCTTTTCATATCAGGAAAAATCTTAACACACCTAAATGACTGCTCTGTATATAAAAAAGCCAGGTGTGCAAACGCAAATCCAACACCTGCCTTTTCATCAATCTAGTTCATGTTTCATTTTACTGTTATCCCTAAGCAGGCAGAAACTCATTTCTATTCTGTCCGATTTTCTTTCATGAGCTCTCCATGGATACATACTCTGCCGCCATTCGAGCATTTTGCATCAAACTGCGTTGCCCGCTGTTCTCCATAATCCAGCGATGCACCATTCAATAATGCATAAACACTTGGATATATTGAATTCCAGAATTCATGACATAGAGGCGGACATAAGTCCTTCACAACAAAGCTGTCTCCCTGTTTACAATACCCGCTGCGGCATGCACTCTTCGTTACGGTCAACCTGACTGTTCTCATAGCTGATGTTCCCTCCATCCTTCAACATAGTAGGATATGCAATTCGACACTCCCCCCACGGTCATCGTTTTCCTTTCATAAAGCTTATCACTTATGATTACACGCTCTTTACTGCCGCAAGAAATGCACGAACCCTTTGCGCACTTACGATTTCATAGTCGGATGCATGCGGCTGTGGTGCATAGGAGAAGCTTACCGATTTACTGATCGTAGTCACATCCTTTTTCCAGTCCTTGCAGGAGGAATGCACCTGACAAATTCCGGTTTCCACCAGAAACTGCTGTACGTTATCAGCATGCAGCCCACTTCCTGCCAGCAGCTCAATGCGGGAACCGTACATGTTTTGCAGCTTCCTCAACAGTGTTAGCGCCTGCATGGCTTTGGGCTGCTGTCCACTTGTCAGGATGCGGTCTACGCCAAGTGCGATCAGCGTTTCTATGGCAGCGAACGGATCCGGTGTACAGTCAAAGGCCCGATGGAATACCGCTGTTTTCCCTGCTGCATGAGCCATTGCAACCAGCCGGGCACTCTGCTGCTCGTCTATAGTTCCATCCGCATGCAGACAGCCGAATACAATACCATCCGCTCCATTTTTCAGCATTTCTTTAGCTTCGTCCAACAGCTGTGCAAAGTCTGCAGTCTCATAACAGAAGCCTCCTCCACGAGGGCGAACCATTGCCATGACGCTTAGCTGCGTATGCTGCTTTACCAACTTTAAAGAGCTGACACTCGGTGTCAGTCCTCCCATGTGTAAGGCACTGTTTAATTCAATACGGAGAGCACCACCCTGCTCTGCCTGCAGTGCATCATCATAGCTGCCACAGCATATTTCTGTTTGTATTTTCATTGTAATCTCCTTTTTTAAAAGCTGATTCCAAGCACACCGGTGTCAGGGCCTTGCGTAATGTATCAATTTCTGTTCAATTCCCGTTTAAAACACCGTCATTCTTAAACAGCTTTGTATTTGCTTCGTTTCCAGTCCGCTTTGCGCACAAAGTGATACTGCTTATCATCTGAGACCGTAGCATCAAAACGATAGCCCAGTCTGCAGAAGCGCTTTACATCATCAAACTGCTGAATATTCTGTTCAGCCAGCCAGCGCACCATTTCACCTCTTGCCATTTTCACATAAACACCCTTTTCTCTGCGCCTGCCCTCTTCTTCTTCCAGAAAGTAGACGCTGACAAAGTGTACATCCGGATCCAAGTGCCGTTTTATGAGCCTGCCGTACTGCTTGCTGGATAAATCCAGAATCTGCTTATCCTCTTCAATCAGCCGTTGATAGGGCTTGCTTCCCCAGAAATCATATAGGCTTGTGCAAAAGGGTGTACGAAAGGGACTGTCCAGTTCAAGACGATAGGGTACGACGCCGTCAAAGGGCTCCAGAATACCATATAAGCCGGATAAAATGCGAATATGCCGTTCTGCATAAACGAAGTATTCATCTGAAAAAAGATCCGGTGCCATATAGCTGTATTGTATACCGTCAAAGCTGAGCAGTGCCGGCACACAGGAGACATTCACATCCATGTGCTGATAGCTGTTGTATGTCCATTCGGCAATGGCATCGCTGCAGTTCAGCATGGCTTTTAATTCCTCCTGCTTCTTTGTTTTCAGATATGTAACAAGCCGTTCACTTTCCGACAGGAAGCAGGGCATGCGTTTGTGATCCATAAAATCAATTGTCGGACGCATACGTTTTGCCGGAGCAATTAATATCAACATGAGGTATCACCATGAACAAGATATCATACTTCAAAGGAAAAAACAACTTTTAAGTAGGCTTGCGGCAGCTAACATACATAGGTCTAATTATAAACTGCTGGACACTTCTGATTTAGTTCTGTTCGCCAGGGAATATGCTATACTTCAAGAAATGCTTCCAGTGCTTTGATAAAGATGACTGCATCTTCCTCTTAACGTTTTGTTTTGAAGATGCAAAGCGATCGTGCTATTTTAGGCAGATTGTTTATCCAGACAGAGGTGGTAATGAAATCATAATGCGCAAGTTCCCACAGTAGCTTCTCTTTATCTCCCGGCGTTGATAGCGCACGAACATGATCAATATACAGCGACTGCAGATCATGATCGATCAGCTGCAGTTCATATTCCTGCTCCTCATCGATCCTATTCATCAGATCTTCATTCGCATCTGCGAAGACTACCTCATACCCGAATGCAAGCAGGCGTTCTCAATAAACAAACCCTCGTCCGATACTGCCGGCTCCAAAATGCACAGCCCTTCTCATTGTTCTCCGTTTTTCATTTTTCTACGGTTGGTACCGTTCACCCTATTTGTTAGCAACCAGCGTGCCACAGCATATGAAAATGCCCTATTTTTTTTGATTTTCATTATTTTCTCCAATATTTCTATATAGATAATGCAGTGTAGAGCTTCATCATAAAAAGAATGCAGAATTTTAATTCAATGAAATTCTGCATTCTTCTATTTCTATTCTGATTTATTCTTTTCCATTTTCTCTTTTAAGGCATCATATGTAGCACAATCCAGAATTTGAACAACAACATCATCCAACTGCTGTTCGCTCAAGGTATCCACCCAATCATCATCAATACCGTACTTATGGATAAGCAGTGCTTTTAACATTGTTCTTTTTCCTTTTACGAGACCTTTTTCAAGACCTTTTTTAAGACCTTTTTCAAGCCCCAGCTTTTCAGCTTCTGCAGTTCGCTCCTCCAAATTGGCCTGTACTGCCTGCTCCGCAAACTCCACCGATTCCGCCCAGCTGAACAATGATCCGTCCTCACGCATTTCATTATATTTTTCCATAACCACGTTCACCATCCTTCTCTTCATGTTTAGTATAGCATCATCCGGATTATATGCAAGCACATAGCAGAAAGTTTCAAACTCTGTCAGATTTTCCACACCTCCAACCTCTTTTACACGCTGTTTGATCATTGGTAAAAACACGATGGCTCGATTCAGTGTACCGTTGGGCTCCTCCTGATTATCCTCATCCTTTACCTTGTAGTGGCGTATCATGCGTCCGCCATCCCTGGGCTTATCATTCATAAAAATAATCTGATAAAACGGCTTCAGCTCTGTATATTCGTCTCCCTGCTTCAGCTGTCTTCCGACCAGGCGGTAGCCGTACTGCTGAAAACGCAGCTGTTCCTTCTGCGTATAGCCGGATACCTGCATTTCCAGATCGTAAAAATGGCCGGCTTCATCCTCCAGTACGACATCCAAAACCGCACGTTTACCAAAAAAAGCTTCCGGCAGCAGCTCCGGGTTCAGGACCTTCGTTTCATGGACCTTCAGTCCGTAAATTTCTTCGATGATTCTGCTTCTCAGCAATGCAGAGCCTGCATCGTCCCCAATCAGCATGTATTTGAAGAAAACATCATTGTGAAAGGGGATCGGGTAATCCTTTGCATATTCTTTTTCCATAGGTAGTATCCTCCTTTTTTTCCTATATACTCTTATATACGTATGAAATATACAAAACTCCTAAAATTTTTTAAAAAATTTACAAAAATGCTTCGTATACCGGAAAACGATGTTCTGACTACCCTGGAAATACAGGAATTCACCTGTGTCCAGTCACAAGCGCGCAAAAAAAAACTGCGCAACCCTGTAACGGGTGTACGCAGCTTTATCAATTTTCAGAATGGGTTATCTCAACTGTATATTCCCCATCTCTGACATCCACACGGATGGTATCGTCCTTACCTGCATTTCCTTCAATCATCCTGCGGGCAATCAAAGTTTCAATATTTCTCTGGATATAACGCTTCATCGGTCGTGCACCATATAACGGATCTACACCCTGTGTGGCAATAGCTCTGTATACAGCATCACTAACCTGTAATGTGATATCCTTATGCGCAAGACGCTGTGTAAGCTCCCTCATGAATTTATGAGCAATCTTACCTAGCATATCATCATTCAATGCATTGAAGACAACGATTTCATCAATACGGTTAATAAACTCCGGTTTAAAATATTTCTTCACTTCATTCATATAATTAGTATCACGATCAGCACCATCAAAGGCGAACTGACTTCCCAGATTGCTGGTCATGATCAGCAGGGTGTTCTTGAAATCCACAGTCACACCCTTGGAATCGGTAATGCGTCCATCATCCAGTATCTGCAGAAGAACATTAAATACATCCGGATGTGCCTTTTCAACCTCATCAAACAGAATAATGGAATACGGATTGCGACGCACAGCCTCGCTCAGCTGTCCGCCCTCATCGTAGCCGACATATCCCGGAGGCGCTCCTATCAAACGGGAAACGCTGTGCTTCTCCATATATTCACTCATATCAATACGGACGATATGGGATTCACTGTCAAACAGCTGCTCCGCAAGTGCCTTGGCAACCTCGGTTTTACCGACACCGGTTGGTCCCAGAAACAGAAAGCTTCCAATCGGGCGATGCTCATCCTGAATCTGAGCCTTACTGCGCAAAATGGCATCACTGACAAGCTCCAGTGCGTTATCCTGTCCTATGACACGTTTCTGTAAGGCTTCCTTCAGATGCAGGAGCTTCTGACGTTCACTTTCCACAAGACGGCTGACCTCCACACCGGTCCAGCGGGATACGATTTTCGCAATCAGCTCCTCGTTGACGGTTTCCTGAATAAGGGCATCCTCCTTCTGTTTGTCGGATTGTTCGCGAATCAGCTTCTCCAGATGCGGTATCGTCGCATACTGCAGCTTGGCGGCATCCTCATAACGTGCTTCATTCTGTGCCTGCTCCAGATCCAGCTTTGCCTTCTCCAGACGAACCTTGGCATCCTTGCTTTCCTCCAGCTCTGCCTTTTCATCCTCCCACTTTGTATACAGGGAGTCCTTTTCCGCCTGCAGCTGTGCAAGCTCTGTACGAATATCCTCCAGACGCTCCTTCGCCTTTTTATCTTCCTCTTTCTTTAATGCGGTTTCTTCAATCTGCAGCTGCATGATTTTTCTCTGCAGCTCATCAAGCTCCTGCGGCATAGACTCCATTTCCACCCGCAGTGTGGCACATGCCTCATCGATTAAATCAATTGCCTTATCCGGCAGAAACCGGTCGGTAATATAGCGGTTGGACATCGTTGCTGCGGCAAGAATCGCCTCATCCAGAATCTTCACACCGTGATATGATTCAAAGCGGTCCTTTAACCCACGCAGGATGGAGATGGTATCCTCCACGCTGGGCTCCTGCACCATAACTCGCTGGAACCGCCGCTCCAAAGCCGCATCCTTTTCAATATACTGCCGGTATTCATTGAAGGTAGTTGCCCCGATACAGCGCAGCTCGCCTCGTGCCAGCATCGGCTTCAGCATATTTCCGGCATCCATGCTGCCCTCTGTTTTACCGGCACCGACAAGATTGTGAATTTCATCGATAAACAGAATGATATTTCCTTCTGCCTGCTTCACTTCCTCCAGAATGGATTTCAGACGCTCCTCAAATTCACCACGGTATTTCGCACCCGCAATCAGAGAACCCATATCCAGCTCAATCAGCTTCTTTTCCTTCAGAGACTGTGGAACATCGCCCTTCATAATACGCCATGCAATACCTTCCACAACCGCGGTTTTACCAACACCCGGTTCACCAATCAGCACCGGATTGTTTTTTGTCTTACGGGACAAGATCTGAATGACACGGCGGATTTCATCATCCCGTCCGATAATTGGATCGATTTTACCGTTTTTGACATCCTCCACCAGATTACGTCCGTATTTACTCAACGCCTCCAGATTGGCCTCCGCATTCGGTGAATCCATCTTCTTACCGCCTCTGCGCTTCAGCTCCTCATCCTTGCAGGTCTTTTCATTCAGATGGAATTCCTTAACAAGCTGCTTGGATATATAGGACTTATTAAACATCAACGCAATCCAAACACTGGCAACACTCAGATAGGTTTCCTGAATACCGGCACTCCACTGCTCCGCCCTGGAAAAGGACTGAGCAACCTCGTTTGACAGCTGTGGATTGACATTGCTGCTGGTTGCCACTCTGTTCATTTCCTGATCGATCAGCGTCAGGGCTCTTGTCTTATCTATATTCAGGCGCTTGAATAAGCCATCCAGCACATCATGTTCAAAGATGGCCTTCAGCATCTGGATGGTGTCAACGGTTGTATGCTGATACGATTTGCAGATTTCCACTGCCTGCATGATAATCTCCTGCAGCTTTTCACTCATTTTATCAAAGTTCATACGATCACGCTCCTTTTTAGCACTCTCACTCTTTGATTGCTAATGCTATTATAGCACAGTTTTTAGCACTGTCAACACTTGAGTGCTAAAAAAGAGAAAGTATAGCAAAAAAGTAGGAATACCTGAGCTTTCGTATTCTTCCTTCTGCTATGTGTCTGCGGTAAACTGCAAATACAGTTAGCCTAAAATTGCAATCGAAAGAAAATGAAGGTCAGTGAATTCTGATCGCAGAAATCATAACAGTTCGTTTTGTATACTCCTTTAGTAGCTGCGATTCTTTCCAACAGATATTCTCTCATATATTATATATACGCTGACCCTGTGTTTTTAAGTCCCTTCTAAATATGCCAGTCGTTTGATATAAGATACAGGTATTGAAAAAAAGCAGGAAATATACCTGCTTTCAACATCATCAAAAGATATATAGGATAGCGCTGCGCATTTTCTTTTAAAACAGGCTTATCAAACAAACCACCTGTTTTCTTAATCGTTAAGATACTTCTTGATTTCCTGCATGTGATGGATTCTGGCATAAGCCTTGCTCTGATCCACGCCATAACGATCATCTGCATAGGCAAGCACGCGCATACCGGCAGCATTACCTGCCGCTATCCCATAGCTGCTGTCCTCTACAGCAATGCATTCCTCCGGCTTCACCTTCAGCTTTTTTGCGGCTGTCAGATAAATTTCGGGATTAGGCTTACTTTCATGAAACATCTCACCACTCAGCAGCTCATCAAAGCAGCCAACCAGATCACAGACATTCTCCATCGTCTGAATCTGATGCATGGCCGAGCTGGATGCAACTGCCGTTTTATAGCCGTGCTCTTGCAGCCAGATCAGCGTTTCCTTTACTCCCGGATTCAATACCTCATCATACCCAAATGCATGAAGCTTACAGTAATCATCCAGCTTTTCCTTAAATTTTTCCATCGGCCAGTCCATATGCATGACCCGCATGCTTTCAGTATATGTATACGTATAGGAGCTGCCAACCAGAGAATGCATAAAAGCATCATCCACCTCTGTCCCATAGCTTTTATAAAATCCTCTCAGCTGCTCCAGGTTTTTTGGTTCACTATCCACCAGCACCCCATCCATATCAAATATTACGGCTTTGATCATAATCTACCTTCTCCTTTTCCTTGCTAATCACCAGTATATCGGGACAATTCTGCTTATTATGCATCGTAATTCTGCACACGCTGAAGCAGCGGCTTTGCAACGCAGCACTCCATGCCAGCAGTGCTTCACTTTCTTCTCTGTTGCAGGCCTGTCCCCAATACAATACCAGAATCAGAATACCATGCTTTTTCAACAGATGCAATGCTTTTGTGGCCGCGCAAAGAGACGTTTTTCGCCTGGTCATGATTTCAGGATCCCCATGCGGCAGATATCCGAAATTAAAAATGCCGAGATCCAGCGGCTCCCGGATATAGATATCACAGCATTCATGTGAATCCAGAATCAGAGTGGCCTTCCCTTCCAGCTGTGCACTCTCCAGCTTTTCTCTGGTCTGCACATACGCCTGCGGCTGAATATCGAATGCATAAATATGAGAACAGTTTTTCTGCTGGGCTAGAAACAGCGTATCGTACCCCTGCCCCATGGTAAAATCCGCACAGATGCTGTTTTCTGTTAATTGGCTCTTCATGATATCATGAACGATTTCAACAACTTTTTTCATGTAATCTCCTTTTTTCATCACTGCATTCATTATATAATAGCAGTAAGGAGAATGCTATGAAAACAATAAACGATTCCCAAATACAATCTGTATTACAGCTCTTTTCGACCATTCATAAGGAAGCATGGCTGGTGGGAGGCTGTGTGCGTGATATGCTGATGGGGCGGGAGCTGCATGATTATGATATCACAACGGATGCCACGCCGTATGAGGTGATGGCGCTGTTTCAAGAAAAGGGCTACCGCGTCATACCAACCGGACTGAAGCATGGTACTGTAACCGTCCTTGTACAGGATGAGCCCATCGAAATCACAACCTATCGTACAGAAAGTGCCTATACCAATCACCGCAGTCCAGAAGCAGTTCACTTCACCCCGGATATCGATGAGGATTTAAAGCGGCGGGATTTCACAATGAATGCCATCGCCTGGCATCCGAAGCGGGGCTTTCATGACCCTTACCATGGACAGGCAGACATCGCCAAAAAAACCATACGCTGTGTCGGAAAGGCTTCCGAAAGAATGCAGGAGGATGCTCTGCGTATTCTTCGTGCCATGCGCTTTCACTGTACACTGCACTTCACCATCGAGGAAGAAACGGTGCAGGCCATACGCACCCATGCCCATCTGCTGTCCTATATCTCCAGAGAACGCATTCGGGAGGAATTCAACCGTATCCTGCTGCAGGATTATCCGGATACGCTGCAGCTGTTAAAGGAAATGCGGGTGCTGGATACAATTGCGGCAGGCTATACGAAGCTGATGAACAAAGAACAGAACAATCCCTGGCATATATATGATGTATTCACGCATACCGATGTGGCACTGAACCATACGAAAGGGATGGCGTTGGAAGGCAAGCTGGCCATCATTTTCCATGACACGGGAAAGCCGGCTTGTGAAACTCTGGATGCAGACGGCATCTCCCATTATTACGGACATGCGCAGAAATCTGTTGAGCTTGCCCGCTGCTGGCTGAAAAAGCTTCACTATGACAATCGGACCATACAACGCGTTTTACGCTGCATTGCATATCACGATTACAATCTCAC